>DASZZO010000269.1:0-25108 GCA_035544915.1 Gemmatimonadaceae bacterium
GGTAGCAAACTCGTTCGACTTGACCGGATGGACATCTCCCGTCAACCGAGTCGTTCTGAAGAAGCTGGCGTCGAGACTCTGGCCCTCTCCGCTACCATTCTGGGATTCGCAATCCCGCCCGAGCCCGTCGTGGCCGCCCCCGCAATCGCCACCCGGGACACGGTGCCCCGGCGGCTATCGCCATGAACCTCAGGCAGTTTACATCGACTACCGGTTCGCGAACCGCTGTTGGCGCGCTCGCCACAGGCGCGGTACTCGCGCTCTGGACGCTTGTCCGCGCGATCCGTCTCGACGCCGTACCCGATGCACCGGCGGTCGAGTTTGCGATCGCCGAGGCGCTCGGAACGAGCCCGACTCCCGCATTCGTGGACGTGCGGTCGGCCGTAGAGCGCGATCCTTTTTCGCCCGGTCGCACGGCGCCTCCGCAGCGCTACCGCATTCCGGGGGAGAATGGCCCGGACGTCGTCGTGGAACACATCGAACCGCCCAAGCCCGTAGTGCTCGGGACGGCGCTCTCCGACCCGGAGCACAGCTTCGCCACCTGCACGCTTGACGGCGGCGCCCCCAGCATTGTCCACGTGGGTGAAAAGCTGGGCGAATACACCGTGAAGTTCATCGACCGCGGCCACGTCGTGTTCACGACGGCGAGCGGCAAGAAACTCGACATACCCGCGCTCAAGCCAGGATCATCTCCATGAGACTGTCTCACCTCTCGCTGCTCCTGGCTTGCGCCGCCACATCGCTGGGCGCCCAACGCGGCGGGCGCCCGCCGACTCCGGCTCCCAAAGCTGGCGACACCACGGGGGTGCGGAAGACTCCGGACGGGTTCGTCCTCGACTTCCAGGACCAGGACCTGCGTATCGTGCTTTCCGCCATCGCCGAAGCGGGCGGCCTGAATGTGACGCTGGCGAACATCCCCCCGACGAAGGCAACGCTGCGCATGGGCCAGGCGGTGACCAAGGCGCAGGCGCTCGACGTTCTTCGTGGAGTGGCCGCGGCCAACGATCTCAAAATCACGGAGACGCCCTCGCTCATTCGTGTCGAGGGAACACCCCCTCCGCGCAACCCGGCCGCGCAGCAAACCCAGCAACAGCAAGGCCCGGTCTTTCAGCCGCTGCGTCTCTATACGTATCGCCTGAAACATGCGAGTGCGGTACAGCTGGCGCCGGTATTAATGAACCTGCTGATCGGTACGGGCACCGGTGGGGGCGGCGGCCGGGGCAGTGCCGGGGGAAACGTTCCCGCAGGCGTCACAATCTTCGGCAATCCTGTCCAACCGGGGGGGATGGTGCCGAACCAGGCCGGGCGCGGCGGCGCTGCCGGCGCTGCCGGTGCGGCCGGCGGTGCCGGCGGAGGGCGCGGAGGCGCCCCCGGTGCCGCGGGTCAGACTGCCCTGCAGCAGGCAATCCTTCAGAACTTGCAGCAGAGCTTTGGGATACCCTTGTCGCAGCAGGCTTCCGACATACGCATCGTCGCCGAGGAATCCACAAACTCGCTGCTGGTGCGAGCGACTGCGGACGATTGGGCGCTCGTGCAGCAGCTGCTCACATCCGTGGACCTGCGTCCCCTGCAGGTGTTGATCGAGGTGACAATCGCGCAAGTTACGCGCACGCACGACCTCAATGTGGGCATTTCCGGCTTCCAGACGAGGAAGACCGCGGGCGCGGTCACAGATACCACGTTGAGTTTGCCGTCCGCAGCAAGCGCGCGCGAATTCGTGGCCCTGCTCACCGGCGGCAAGGGCACCATCAACTATAGTGTCGCGCTCAACGCCCTTCAGACGCGTGGCGATGTACGGGTGCTGTCGTTGCCCATCATCATCGGGCAGAACAACAAGGAAGCGGTGCTCGATGTTGGGCAGAATGTCCCGTTCGTGCAGGTGTCTCAGACATCCGGGATCGATCCCACCGGACGCGTGCAGACCATCCAGTATCAATCCGTCGGCAAGACATTGACGATCACGCCGACCATCAATCCGGACGGCTACGTGAACCTCGCCGTGAAGCAGACCAATAACAGCGTGACGAACGCCGTGCAGTTCAATGCGCCGATCATCAACAAGCAGGAAGCCACCACGCAGGTATTCATTCGCGACGGCCAGACGACGGTGTTCGGCGGTCTCTCCGACAATACGAAGGATCATTCGACATCGGGCATTCCATTCCTCAGCCGCATTCCGCTCATTGGCTGGCTCTTTGGGAGCACGGTTCGCAACGATCTCGTAAGCGAGCTTTACCTGTTCCTCACGCCGCACATCGTGTCGAGCGATGAGGACGTTGACCGGCTGAGGGAGGCGGTGAAGGGCCAGAGTGAACTGCTGCAGGACATGAACGTAAACGCCAAGATTGTGCCGAAGGGGGACACGATCCACGTCGGCGATCCAGTCCGTCCCAGACCGGACGGGGCCAAGCCCAAGGCCGACTCCGCGCGCATTCGTCCGGACAGCACCAAGCGCCCCGATCCGCTCTAACGATGGATGCACGCAACGGCAACGGCGCTACCAACGGCGGACGTCCTGCGTCCGACCTGATCGAGATCGAGCGTCTCACATCGGCGCTCAGCGCCGAGTGGCTGGAACAGCAGGCGGTGCTGCCGCTCAGGCTCGAGCACGGCCGGCTCACAGCGGGCACCTGGCTCGACCGCGTGGATCCGCTGGCGCTCGATGATCTGAGGCTCGTGTTCGACGCCGAAGTCTCCCTCGAACGGTACGGCGAGCACGAGTTGCGGAGCGCCATCCGTCGGCTCTATTCGTCCGATGCGGTAACGGCGGAAGGGCTCATTGCCGGCCTCACCGGCGAGGCCCGCACGCTCGACGTGGACGAGATTCCGCTCGACGACCTGCTCCACCTCGCGAACGAGGCACCGGTCGTACGTCTCGTGAACCTGCTGCTCATCGAAGGGCTCGAGGCTCGCGCCTCCGACGTCCATCTCGAGGGCTATGCCGACGGACTTCGTGTGCGCTATCGGATCGACGGCGTGTTGCAGGCGGCCCCATCTCCGCCTCCGCATCTTACGGCCGCCATCATCAGCCGCATCAAGATCATGGCGGAACTCGATATCGCTGAGCGCCGGCTTCCGCAGGACGGTCGAATCCGCCTCCGATTGCAGAACCGCATGGTCGACGTGCGCGTGTCGACCGTGCCGACGTTGCGCGGCGAGAGCGTCGTGCTGCGCCTCCTCGACAAGGAGCGGGGCCGGATCTCCCTGACTGAGCTGGGGATGGCGGGCGACACTTTCGAACAGTTCAGCGAGGTGATCTCCCGCCCGCACGGCATCGTACTCGTCACCGGGCCCACCGGCTCGGGCAAGACCACGACACTGTATGGCGCAGTAGAGATGATCCGGACAGGGCGCGAGAAGATTCTCACCGTCGAGGACCCCGTCGAGTATGAGCTTCCGGGCGTACCACAGGTGCCGGTGAACGAAAAGGTGGGTGTCACGTTTGCGGCCGCATTGCGCTCGCTGCTGCGCCAGGATCCCGATATCATCCTCGTCGGGGAGATCCGGGATCCCGAGACGGCGCAAATCGCCACGCAGGCGGCCCTCACCGGGCACCTGGTACTCTCCACGCTGCATACCAACGACGCCCCCAGCGCGCTCACGCGCCTCCTGGACCTGGACGTCGCAGCGTATCTGGTTGCGAGCACCGTCGACGCCGTGCTGGCCCAGCGCCTGGTACGAGTCATCTGCACGCATTGCAAGACGCCCGCTCACCCCGATCGTGCGGCGGCACGCCGCTTTGACGTCGATGCGCTTGGCCTTGCGAATGTCTGGAAGGGCTCCGGCTGCGACCACTGCCGCACCACCGGCTACCGTGGCCGAACCGGCGTGTACGAGTTGCTCGCAATGGACAACGAACTGCGGGTGGAGGTGCAGAAGCGCCGCGGCTCCGAGGAACTTCGCGACATGGCCATAGCAAAAGGCATGCGCACGTTGCAGGACGACGGGCTGAGGCTCGTGCGCGCGGGCGTCACCACGCTCGATGAGGTCCTGCGCGTCGCTCGCGCCTGAATCGCGCGAGCGCCCTATGGCTTCTTGGCGACGACGCCCGTCTTGCTTGCCAGGTCCGCCAGCTCCTTTCGGAACCTCGCGGCCTTTTCCGGCTGCTTGAGCGAGTCGTAATCAGCGGCGAGATCCTTGCGCGCGGCGTCGAGAAAGCTGGTCATCGGATCGGATTTCTTCGACAGGATCTCGTATCCCGCGAGCGTTTCGCTTGCCCCGTCGGCGTACCGTTTCTGGCGCAGCAGCGCCCGGCCAAGCTTGATTCGCGCTATTGCCGTGTTCGGGTGGTCGGCTCCCACGGCGTCGGTCTGAATCCTGATGACGTCGCGGAATATCGGCTCGGCGCGGTCGGGCTGCTTTTGCGCCATGTACACGCTGGCCAGATTTGCGAGCCCGGTGGCCGTGAACTGGTGCTTGTCGCCGTACACCTTTCGGTAGATCTCGACGTTGCGGGTGAAGAGCGACTCCGCATCGGCAAACCTGTTCTGTTGGAACGCCGCGTTGCCCAGCTCATTTCGTGACGTCGCGACCTGCGGATGGAACGGTCCGAGCGCCCGCTCGCGCAGTGCGAGCGCCCTGCTGAGCGTTGCCATGCCTTCGTCGACTTTGCGCTCGTAAACGAGCGCACGGCCGAGCACGTCGAGGGCTACGGCGGTCTGGAAGTGATCGACGCCATAGAAGGCGTTCAGTATTTGGAGCGCCTGCCGTCCATAGCGCTCGGCGACGGCGTAGTGTCCGAGGTCCGTTTGCGAGTCTCCCAGGGCCAGCAGCGTGCTCGCGACCAGCGGGTGACGTTCGCCATAGAGCCTGCGGTACGCGGCCAGCGCGAGCTGGTTGAGCGAATCGCTCGTCTCGTAGTGTCCCCGGTTGAAATGATCCACCGCCAGTTGGCTGAGACTCGCAGCGAGTTCCGGCGTGGCCACACCACCCGGAACGGAGTACAGCCGGACCGTTTCCTCCCCGACCTTGATGGCATCGTCATACTTGCCTCGTTCCTGCAGCACTCTCCCGAGCGCGAACGTGGCCCGGGCCAGCGCAGGATGGTCGGGCGGCAGTGTCCGCCGGGCCTGACCGAGCGCCTCGCGAATCAGCGTTTCCGATTCGTCGAGCTTCGCCTGGTCCGCCCGCAGAAGCCCGAGGGCTGACAGGCTCCCCGTGACTTCCGGGCTCCCGGGCTTGAACAGCGACCTGCGCTCATCGAGCGACGCCCGGAGCAGTGTATCGGCACGCGGAAAGTTGCCGAGTTTTTGATAGATACTCCCGAGCGTCTCGTACAGCTCGGCCTGCACGGCCGGCTCGGCATCGAGCGTCCGCGCCTGTTGTACGCCGCGATCCACAAGAGTTACCACGCGCAGCGTGTCGGCAGGACCGGCCTCCTTGTTGCCACCGTCGAACAGGCTCATGGTGAAGCGCTGGATGCGCGCTGTTCGCGCCGATTCGGCAAGTGCCGTGTTCCGTGCGGCTGCCAGGCGCACGGTGTACATGGCGCTCAGCGCGATGAGGAGCGCGAGTGCGGCCGCTGCGCCAGACACGAGGCGCCAGTTCCGCCGGACGAATTTGCTCACGCGATAGCGCACACTGTCGGGGCGCGCCTCCAGCGGTTCGCCATTCAAGTAATGATCGACGTCCCGGATGAGTGCGTCGACAGTCCGATAGCGGCGTTCGGGATCCTTGTGCATTGCCGTGAGGCAGAGCACGTCGAGGTCGGCCCACGCCGCCTTGCTCACCCCGCCGGCGCGAACGCGGTCGCCCGGTCTGGCGGCGGCTGCACTCGCGGCAGCTGACGGCTTTCCCGGGCTGTGCTCAACGATGATCGTCGCCGCCTCGGCCGGCGTCTTATTCGAAAGGTCGAAGGGGAGCTTCCCGGCCACTAGTTCGTAGAGGACGACACCGAGGGCATAGATGTCGGTTCTCATGCCGACGGGCTCGCCGCGAACCTGCTCCGGTGCGGCGTATGCCGGGGTCATGAAGCGCAATCCCGTTTGTGTCTGGTCCGCGGAAACGTCGAGGGTCTCGAGTTGCTTCGATATTCCGAAGTCTAGCAGTTTGACGGTTCCGTCCTTGCGCACGAGGATGTTCGACGGCTTCAAGTCGCGGTGAATGATCGCATGCTGATGCGCATGTGCCACGGCCTCGCACACATCCCGGAACAGTTTCAGTCGCGCTGAAATCGGGAGAGCGCGCGCATCGCAATATGCCGTAAGCGTTTGCCCCTCGACGTATTCCATGACGAACCATGGCGTCCCATCCGCCAATGTATCCGCGTCATAGAGCCGTGCGATGAAGGCGTGATTGAGCTGGGCCAGGACACGTTGCTCGCTTGAAAAGCGCTCGCGGCGCGCCGGTGAGAGCCAGGCGTCGCGGAGGATCTTGATGGCGGCCACGCTGCCCAGATCGCTACGCTCGGCGAGGTAGACCACGCCCATCCCGCCCTCGCCAAGAATCTTCGCGATGCGGTACGGACCGAAGTTCTCTGTCGGAATCGCTGGCTCATCGTCTCCGCCCAGCACGTGGTGTGCGGCGTGACCAATGCCCCGGTCGAGCAGCGAGCCGGTGCGAGCATCCTCCACCACCAGCGACAGCACTTCGGCCATGAGGGAGGGATCGTCGCTGCACCGGGCCTTGAGAAATGCGTCGCGTTCAGCTTCCGGCAGGTCGGCCGTGTCGTGAAACAGGGCCTGTACTCGTGTCCAGCGCGCCGAGTCCATGCGGGCGTTCAGGACGCGCGACGCAGTTCGCGGGCAAGCCACGCCTTGGCCGCACGCCAGTCGCGGAGAATCGTCGCTTCGGAAACCTGCAACAGCTCCGCCGTTTCGCTGATATCGAGGCCGCCAAAGAAGCGGCTCTCGACCATCATCGCCTGACGAGGCTGGAGCCGCGCAAGCTCGTCCAGAGCATCGTTCAGTGCGAGAAGGTCCTGAGCCGTGGATGTGCTTTCATGCATCGAGTCGTCGAATGTGACGATGATCAGCTTCTCCGCGCCGCCACGTTTGCGCGCGTTCCGCCTCCGCGCCGCTTCGATGAGCACCTGGCGCATGGCGCGTGCCGCGATGCGCTTGAAGTGCAAGCGCGAGGTGGGCATTGGCAGCGGCGAAGCGGCGAGCTTGAGCCAGGCTTCGTTCACCAGTGTGGTGGGGCTGAGCGACGCATTGGGATCCCCGCGCCGCACCGTGGAGGCGAGCCGCCGCAGCTCCTCGTACGTCACGGAGAACAGATGGTCGAGCGCCTTGCGGTCCTTGAGCGCCGGACCCAGCTCATCGTTCTCCAACCCGTGCGATAACACGGAACTTCGAGGCAGCATGACGGTTTATCCCCAAATCTGACGCATTGCGAATCGAGACAAGCTTGAATGGCGCCGAGCGGGCGGCCGGGGGATGCCATCAGCTCAGCGGGGCCCCTAACTAACCACCCGCCCGGCCGATTGTGCAACTGTCGGGCAGGCGTAGAGCGCGCCGTCGCTGCAGATCGATTCGTTCATAAATCTATGAGGAGGTTCCTCCCATGTCTGTCAGTGTCGCACGAGCTCTGGCCCTCACCGTGCTCGCCGCGTCTGCCGCATTTACGGGCGCCGCCGCCGCGAACGGCATCTCGCTCGGATTCGCCGGCCAAGGCGGAGTTCGGTACTTTCTGTCGGACAAAGTCGCCGTCAACGGGCAGTTTGGCTTCGGGTACGGCACGCTTGGCCTCGGCGCAACCTGGAGGTTCTGAGCATGCGACGTCGGCGGTGGTATCTCGCGGCCCCCCTGCTCTCGCTCACCGCTGGTTGCAGCAGCGGTGGAGGCGGCGACAAGAGTGTGGGCCCGTCAGCGGGGGGCTTCAGCATCTCCATTTCAGCAGCCGCCGCTAGCGTCGCCCAGGGCGCCGCGACGACCCTCACCGTCACTGTCACGCGTACCGGCAGTTTTGCCGGCGCCGTCACGTTGGCAGTGGGCGGACTTCCGAATGGCGTCAGCGCTGCGTTCCAGCCTCCACAAGTTGCTGGAGGGCAGACATCCAGCACGCTGACACTCACTGCGAACGGAGCCGCCGCGGCGGTCACGGCGCCGTTCACCGTGACGGGATCGGCCCCCGGATTGAGTGACCAGACGGCGTCGGTGTCGCTCACGGTCACGGCGGTCACGCAGAGTGGACCGTTCTCGCTCTCCCTCAGCGTATCGTCGTTCCTTGTGCTTCCGCCGACGGCCCTGTCCTGGTTCCCGGTACTGAAGATCAAGCGGAACGCAGGCTTCACGGGCGCAGTCGCCCTCAGCGTCACCGGCCTTCCGTTTACACTGGTTATCCCGGTGCCCCCCTCCCTCGCGGGCGACTCGACGACGCTGATACCCTTGAACATCGGGGCTCCGAACGGCACGTACACGGCGACGATCCACGGCACCGTTGCCGGGCAGGGCGAGCGGACCGTGTCAGTCCAGCTCGTGGTCGCTTCGCCAACGACTGGCTCTGTCCATTGGAACTTCTGCGCGGCCGGACTCCGCATGCCCGTGTGGTTTTTCGCCGTGAAGGACGGTGCCGGGGGGTGGACGCGACTCGTTCCCAATGCCGACGGTACTCAGTACGCGTTCAACGTCACGCAGCCGACGGCCTCCGTCGCCATGGTCACCACGGATTCCGGCGTCGCACGAACGACGATCTATCAGTACACCGCTCAAGAGATCGCGGCCGCTGGCGCATCCGAATGCGCGCTCTACCCGGGCGTCAGCTCGCGAACAGCCTCCGGCCAGGCTGTCGGGCTCGTCCCGAACGGGCTCGCGACGGTGAACATGGGGTTCTGGATCGGCTCACTTGGCAACGGCGGTTCCTACAGCATGCAGAACCTTCCGCCGGGGCCGCTCGACATCGTGGCCTTCAGCAACGGCGTGGACATTGCCGGCAACACGCTGGTCCTGCGCGGAATCGTGCGCCGCGGGGTCAATCCGCCCTCGGGCGGTATGAACGCCCTGCTCGACTTTGGGTCCGGGGAGTCATTCGCAATGACTACGCCAACGTTCACCTTTGGGAACACGAACGGCGAGGCGTTCAGCGTGATCCAGATGTTTGCGACCGCCGGCGGCACGGCAGCAGAAGTCGGGGCCAGTGTCAATAACGACCGGACGCCTACGGCTCGCACCGTTTACGCAATCCCCGCCAGCCAGACAGTCGCAGGTGATTTGCACGAGGTCATTGCAACGATCGGGACGGTCCTGCCAGCGGGGCAGCTCTCGCGCCAGGCCATTTTCTACGCGCGTACGTTGGCGGATCGCGCGATCACCTTCGGTCCGACGCTGCCTCCACCCACCGTCACCGTTGCTGGCACTGTGCCCGGTGCCCGGCTTCGGGCCCAGGGGACGCTGCCCGCCGAGTACAACTCCGGTGTTGCGTTCGACGTGAAGTCAACGGGACCGCAGGCGCGTTTCGCGACTCTGCTGACCACGCGCGGATTCCTCGGTGCCGGTTCTGCCTACGACGTGCAGATGCCCGACCTCACGGCGCAGCTGGGATGGGACAGCGCGTGGACGATGCGCGCGGGCGACCCTACGAACTGGTGGGTGAGCGGTGGCGGGCCCGCACTCGATTTCTTCGGCGGACGCTTGTTCTTCAGCAGCACCCGAGTGCGCTGGACGGGCGCAGCGACCGGCATCGCGGCACCCACCGACGGAAGCACCTATCTCATCGGACGAGCGCGGGGAACGATCACCCCGCAGAGGCGATAGGCGCGCACGGCGGGTCGTTGTGGCAGGAGCGAGCACCTCCCTTTCATCTCTGCCGCCTCCCAGATTTGGGCATGGCCGACTGGCGAAAGATCGCGTACCACACACTGGTATCGCGCGCGATGGACCACATCGAGGAGGAAGCGAACCGCAATAAGACGACGGTGCCGCGGGAGCACCTCGTGCTGTACCAGTTTTCGGCACGCGGCCACGATATGGCGCAGGTGATCCTCGGATCACTTCTCACCGAACAGCATGACGCGGCCGGGGCATATTATCGCTCCCGGCCGCTTCTGCTTTCACTGGGCCTCACGATCGAAGACGGCTTCGCGAGCCCGCTCGGTCGCTCCGGCGGGTTCAGCGACGGCCGCGACATCGGCGTGGTATGCAATTTGTCGAGCAAGACGGGCCCCATCGTGCTGCCCATGAGTGGTGACGTGGGGTCGCAATACACGCCGGCCGCAGGCTGGGCGCAGTCCATCGTGTATCATCGCGATACGCTCGGCCTCGCCGCGTACGCCGACTCAATCAGCGTTGCCCTCGGCGGCGAAGCGTCGGTCGCGACGAACGGTTTCTGGTCGTCCTTGACAATTGCCACGACGCTGAAACTGCCGATGCTCTTCTACATAGAGGACAACGGGCTGGGGATTTCCGTACCTGGAAGCATGCAGACGCCGGGCGGAAACATCGCCAGCAACCTCGCCTCGTTCCACAACCTGCTCGTGCGTAGCGGTGATGGAACGGATCCGGCCAACACCGAGCGTGTGTTGAAGGAAGCGATGGCGCACGTTCGCGCCGGTGACGGCCCGGCGCTAGTCCGCCTGACGGTGCCGCGGCTGTCGAGCCATTCTGGACCCGACAACCAGCGTGGGTATCGTACCGACGCCGAAATAGCGGCCGATGTGGCGCGCGACCCGCTGCCAAAGCTGAAGCGGTATCTGGTGCCCTCGATCATCACCGATAGCGAGTGGAAGGAGATGGAAGCGAAGGTCGCCTGCGACGTCGGCACCGCGCTCGACGCGGCGCGGGCGCGGCCCATTCCGGATGCAGCGAAGGTGAAGCGGTGGGTACATGCCGAGAAGCCCGGGAGTGACGAAGTCGAAGCACACGGCGGGCTCTCCGCGCACGAAATCGGGGCACTCGGCGGCACCGACGTCCCGATCGAAGACGGCCCGGTCGTCCGGTTTGCCGAGGCGGTACGCCGGACACTGCGCACCGAACTAGCGCGCAATCCCAAAGTGCTCGTCTTCGGTGAAGACGTCGGCGTCAAGGGCGGTGTGCATCTGGTGACTGAAGGGCTGCAGAAGGAGTTCGGCGTCGAGCGCGTTTTCGACACAAGTCTTTCGGAGGAAGGGATCGTGGGCCGCGCGGTTGGCATGGCGATTGGCGGACTCATGCCTGTGGCAGAAATCCAGTTTCGCAAGTACGCCGATCCCGCCACCGAACAGCTCAACAATTGCGGGACGCTCAGATGGCGCACCGCCAACCGGTTCGCGGCGCCGATCGTCGTGCGCATGCCGGGCGGGTTCGGCAAGGATGTGGGCGACCCATGGCATTCACTGAGCAGCGAGGTGACCTGGGCGCATGCGATCGGGTGGCAAGTCGCCATTCCCTCGAACGCAGCGGACGCGGTGGGCCTGCTGCGCTCCGCAATGCGGAGTGCCAACCCAACCATCTTTTTCGAGCACCGGTCTCTCCTGATGACCAGTGACGGCAGCGCGCGCTACCCGGGTGACGACTATGTGTTGCCGTTCGGGCGCGCCAAGCGCTTGCGCTCCGGCGACGCGATCACCGTGGTAACCTGGGGCGCCCTTGCGTTGCGATGCGCCGCTGCAGCCGAGCGTATGGAGGGAGTTGATCTGCTCGACCTCCGCACCGTCGCGCCATGGGATCGTGACGTCGTTCTCGAATCGGTGAGACGCACGGGCCGCGTTCTCATCGTGCACGAGGACACCCTCACGGCCGGATTCGGCGCCGAAGTCGCGGCAACAATAGCGCGCGAAGCATTCTGGTTTCTGGACGCGCCGGTCGACCGGCTCGCGGTGGAGGACGTGCCGATGCCCTACCACGAAGCGCTGCTCGCATCGGTGCTGCCCAACGCTGATTCGATCGCGGAACGGATGAGCGAGGTGCTCCGAGCATGAGGGCGACCCGTCTTCCGGTCGCCATGGCCGCGCTGGCGCTCGTGCCGGCCGCCGAAGCACAGCGTCCGGTCCCGGTAACCGCCGAACCCCATCATCACCTCACCTGGACCGATTCGCTGGTGCGCGTGTTCCGCGTCGAGGTACCTCCGCGGCGCGCAACGCAGTTGCACGAGCACGCCGTGGATTACTTCTGGATCGCCGTGGGGGCAAGCGAGTTCGTCAATGCCGTGGCCGGAAAACCTGAGGCAACGGTGGTTGCTGCGGACGCGAGCGTTCATTTCACCCGCGGCGGCTTCGCCCACGTCGCGCGCAACGAGGGTGCCTCGCCGTTCTTCAATGTGACCTTCGAGTTGCTGCGCCCGCAGGCGAATCCGCGCAACTTGTGCGAGCAGGTCCTCCCCGGCGACGCCGGCGATTGTCAGCGGGCGATGATGATCGCAGATGAGGAGTTCAAGGGTGCGCCGGTGCGCCCGGAGTTCGAGACCGACCAGATCGCCGTGGCGCTTCTGACGATCGATCCGAATGGCACGCTGCAGATTGCCCCCGCGAGCGATCCAGTGCTTATCGTCGGCATCGATGACACCGGGGGAGAGGCGACGCTCCGCTGCGATGTGCTCGGCACCGCGTCGCGGAACACGCTCGGTTCACGCTCAGGAGACGTGAGCGCGTTACCAAAAGGCGTCTCGTGCGCGATCCGGAATCCCGGGCCATCGCGCGTACGCCTGCTGGCGCTGGACTTCAAATCGTCCGCGCGGTAGTGGCGCGTGGTCCTCTCCGCGCAGCTCGTCGTGTGATTCATCGCGGGCATCGTGCCGATGTATGCAGCTGGTCAGCGCCACCAGGGGACCCGCCGGGACGCAAGCGGCCCTCCCGCGCGCATGCGCTATACGTGACACATTGGAGCGCGAGAAGGGTAGTCAACTATATGAGACTCCCCTGCACCCTGCACGTCCGGCACATATGCGCCGTTGGGATGGTAGCGAGCCTCCTGGCCGCTGTGGCCTGCACCAAGTCGCCCACTGCGTCGTTCGGCCCTCCGTCGCGTCTGGAAGCGCTGCCGCGTCCACTCACGATTGCCGAGTCCAGGGTTCGCGACGCAGCGAATGCCTTCTCATTCGCCCTATGGGGCAGGCTGAACGCCGCCCAGGCCGACACGAACGTCTTCGTTTCGCCCCTCAGTGTCTCGTCCGCTCTTGGCATGACGATGAATGGCGCCGCAAATCAGACCTGGAACGAAATGCGTGCGGCATTGCAGTTCGGTGGCGCGTCGGCGGCGGAGATCAATGCGGGCTACAAGTCGCTTGTCGCGCTACTGACGTCGCTCGATCCAGGCGTGCAGATGCAGATCGCAAACTCCGTGTGGTACAGGCAGGGGTTCCCCTTTCTGCAAACATTTCTCGATACCACCAGGACCTATTTCGATGCGACCGTACGAGGCTTGAATTTCGGCGATGGTCCCGGGTCACTTGCGATCATCAACGGATGGGTCAACGGCGCTACCAAAGGGAAGATCACGAAGGTGCTCGACGAGATCCGGCCCGATCAGGAGATGTTCCTGATCAACGCCATGTACTTCAAGGGGAGCTGGCGCACCAAATTCGATCCAGCCCAGACGCGGGGATCCATATTCCTGGCGTCGGGAGGCCGGCGGCAGCCCGTGCAGCTGATGCACCGGGCCGATACCCTCTCATACGCCGAGACGCCAAACTACCAGGCGGCCGATCTGCCCTATGGAAACAGTGCGTTCACGATGACGGTTCTCCTGCCCAGGGCCGGCACCGACCTTGAGGCGGTAGCCGCGTCGCTCACGCCGGCCGCTTGGCAGGGACTCACGAGCAGCCTCAGCACCACTCACGTGGACCTCTCGCTCCCCAAGCTGAAACTCAGCTACGAGCGGAAGCTCAACGACGACCTTAAGGCGCTCGGAATGGTGGCGCCGTTTTCCCCCAATGGGGCCGACTTTACGCAGATGGCCGCTGCACCGCTGGGGAATCAACTCTTCATCGAGTTCGTAAAGCAGAACAGCTTCGTGGATGTCAACGAGGAGGGAACGGAGGCGGCCGCCGTAACCACAGTAGGCATTTCCCTGACCTCGGCGCCGGTGTACAAGGTCATGCGGGTGGACCGGCCGTACATTTTCGTGCTGCGAGAGCGGCTTTCCGGAACGGTGCTCTTTATGGGGAAGATCGTGAAGATGCCGCCGGACTGAGGGTCGGACCGAGCGCAATTTCGGTCGCATTTGATAGTTCTTTGATGCCGCATGCACGACGGCAGTCTCCTCACATACTCCGCTGCCGCGCACTCCTGTTCGATATGGACGGCGTCCTCGTGGATTCGCGCGCCGTTGTGGAACGTATTTGCCGGCGATGGGCGGCCCGACGGAGCCTCGATCCCGAAGCGGTTTTACGCGTTGCGCACGGGCGGCGTACGCGCGACACCGTCCGGCTGGTCGCGCCGCATCTCTCGGTTCCCGAGGAAGTCGCCTGGCTCGATACGGCAGAGGAGGAGGACCTGGAGGGAATCGTTCAGGTCCCGGGCGCGCGTGAACTGGTCGGACTGCTCCCACCGGCTCGCTGGGCCATCGTGACGTCAGCGGGCTCTGCACTCGCGCGGCGCCGGCTCGAGCGCGCCGGCGTTCCCATCCCTCCGATTCTCGTCTCGAGTGGCGAGGTCGCGCTTGGCAAGCCCGCCCCGGACGGCTACACCCTTGCTGCCCGGCTACTCGGCGTGCACTCGGGGAATTGCGTGGTCTTCGAGGACGCTCTTCCCGGAATCGCGGCTGGACGCGCCGCGGGAGCGGCGGTGGTCGGCGTGGGCACGATGCTCCCTCCGCAGGAGCTGCACGAAGCCGACGTGATCATCCATGATCTGCACGACGTGCGCTGTTCCGAGTCGGGACAGGACCTCGTACTCGAGTTTTCCGCCCAACGTGGTCAGAACGGATTGACGTGGTAACCCTGCGCCTGCAACACGGCAAACGCCCACGTGGCCGAGAGCGCGACCCGAACGAACGGGAGCAATTGATCCCGATCCAGCTTGCGGGTGACGATCGTCTGCCCGCAGAGGACGATCTTCACTCCGGCATTTGATAGTCCCTCGAGCAACGCCGCGTTTGGATTGTCAACACCTAGTCGGGCGTGATACGCGGTGTTTGACAGGAGCTCAATCCCGGCCGCTCCATGCACAACCATTACGTAGTGGAGGTTATCGCGCGACACACCCGCAGTGCCGGATGAGTTGACGAAGGAGGCGATCCGTTTGAACGCGTCATTCGTCTCGTCCGGCTTCGCGGCCCCCTGCAAGACATTCCATGCGACCTTGTAGAGGAGGTCTCCTGGAATCTCGAATGTGGGATTCGGGACCGGACTGTACTTCGCATCCTCCATGGCAAATGGTTTCTGGGCGGCGAGCGGCGCGGCAACCAGGGCGAGCGCGGCGAGAATGGAGAGAAAGCGCATGATCGAAGGTGGCTGAAGAGTTGAGAGGAGTGTCTCCTCACATCGGAGCGGCCATGACGACGCGTGACGCGATCGTGCCGATGATCACCCACACGACGATGGCGCAGATAATTACAATTGCCGTATATCCGACCGACTTGTCCGCCGGTACCTTCATGAGAACTGGCAGTCCCAGGTACAGCAGGTAGACCGAATACAAGCCAAGAATCCCGAGCACGCTGAGCGCTGGAAGAATCAGGAAGATCCCAGCCACCCATGACGCTGTGGCCGAGTAGGCTGCTACCTTGAGTGCCTGCGTCGGGTTTTTTGTGCCGCCGAAGTTCGGCGCCAATGCATCGATGATGAGCGCGAGCACGTAGATGCCCACGAGGGAGAGCACGTAGCGCAGCACCATCCCCACGACCCCGCTCCCGATCGGAGTGCGAAACGTGCTGCCGAGCAGATCGTAGCCGAGAAGCGACAATCCAATGAATCCGGCGATCGCCGGAATGGCCGCAAGCGGTGCGATGTAACCCGAGTAGATCGACGCCGTCGTGGCGGGTTCGGCCTCGATAATCGGCCATTCCTTTCGCGGTGTCAGGAGAATCCCCTTAACACGGTCGATAAGGCTCATTTGTTGCTCCTTGGGTTTTGTCGCAGTGGGGGGTCGCCTGTCGACTCGCTTCATCAAGCTACCCAGGACAGACGTGAGCGATAGGGCCGACGGAGATGCCTCGTGCCGACTCGGTCGGTCGCACGATCAAATGGGTCAGCGGCGGGTACATTTTGGAAGGCGGATACCGGAGGAACACCGATGATTCGCAAATTGAAGTCGGGCGAATACCGGCTCTACTCGCGCAAGAAAAACCCGTCCACAGGCAAGCGGCGCAACCTGGGAACCTTCAAGACCCGCGCGGCGGCTCAGAAGCACGAGCGCGCCGTGCAGTATTTCAAGCGCCGGGGGTAGGCGCGCCGGGGCAGGCGGTGCGCCCTCTCACGGCTTGCAATCGAACACAGCCGCGGATGTCATGAATTCCCACGTGATGCCTCTCGGGCCCTCGGCGATATTGACGACCTGCCGTTTCTGGAACAACATGATTTCGCTTTTTCCCGAGAGCAGCTTCCATTTCCCCAGAACAGTTTCGCCGTCCTTGACAGCCCCCTCTTTCGTCAGGGCGTAACCATCGAGTGCCGCGTTGCTGGCAAACCGCTCGGCGGCATCCGCGGAGCTGAACGCCTCGAGAACCAGGTCGACGACCACGCCATCCGCGCTGCGGAACTTTGCACTGATCGCATCTGTCACCACACCCTTGATGAAGTCTGGGGCGGGCCGCATGTCGATGCGCTCGAAGCGCCCGCGCCGGCAGGCGACGCCGCCGATCACGGGACCCCTCACCGGCGGAGCAGGCGCCGCGGCCGCGTGCGGGTCGACGTGCACGCGACGCCAGAAGGCGTCACCGTCGCAGTCGCGCCCCTCGAAGCCCTCCGTGAGCGCATCGATGCGCTGGCCGGAGGTACCGTGCGCATATTTCTCGAACCAGGGATAGTCGACGGGATCATGCGCGCCGCGCAGTGAGGTCACCGCCAGTTCGTCGTCGCCCGGCTCCAGCACGCTTCGCGTCAGTGCGTCCTTCGTATAGCGGCCCGCATAGCAATCGGCCTGAAGTTCGATCTGAATGCTGAACATTCCCGCGGACGAACCGAGTTTGCCCTGAAGATGCTGCACCCTGTGACCCCATTCGTGGGCAAGAATCCAGACAGCCGCATAGTCCCCGATGCTGTGGTTTTGTTCGTCGAGAAAGCGGGGGTCGTAGTAAATGCTGTTTTCCGAGGAGCAGTATTGCGCGTTATGGGCCTGGAAAGGACATGCGCCAGCGGCGGGATACGGTCCGACAAAGACCGGCGAGGTATAGAGCACGCCGAGCTGCTTGCTCCAGAAACCGTCAATGTCCTTGCGAGCGACGGCGAGCAGGGCCTCCGTCGAGGGCCACCGTTGCCTGGGTGGTCTGGACGCCTGCGCGAGCGCCGGCCGCTCCACGACGAGCGCTATCGCCATCGCACCGGCGAGGAGCAGGACCAGGGTAATCGCGCGACCGCGCAATAACGATTCCCTGAGCGCCTTCACGTGGAGGTGCGCGGCATCGCCAGCGGAGGTGCCCGACTGGCGCTCCTCCCGGCGCTTGAACAATGCGAGCTGCACGAGCCGGCCATGCCGCCCGGCAATCGTAATGCACTGCGCCACTCGCCCGTTCAAGAGCAACCCGACGTAGCGGAGCTGCCGCTTCCAGAAGCTCTCGAGCAGCGCGATGTCCTCGGCATTCAGAACACCAGCCTCTATCTCAGGCGCGAGCTGGCGGCGAATGACGGTTCGCTCGACCGAGAGCGAGAAGACACCGGCCGCCACCAGGAGGACCAGCGGCAGGACAACTGCGAGCCACGCGCGCGCGAGACCGGCGGTTCCGCCGAGCGCGTCCCCATGCTTCAGATCGAAGAAGAGCGCATCGAGGACGATTGCGCCGCCGAGACCAAGGAGCGGGAGCAGCAACCTGGGACGCTTGCTCCGCGCACCGGCAGCGGCGCCGAAGCCCAGTCCGATGACTGCGCCAAAGACGCCCTGCGGCAGCCCTCCGAGCACGCTGTAGAGAATCGCACCGCCATCGGTCTGGAGGAGCGACCACATCGCCTGGCGTGACGCATCGAACTCGCGAATCATCGTGTCCGCGGCGCTGTAGCCCAAGCCGACCGCGATTCCGAACACGATGCCATCTGTCAAATCGGACAGCTCGGAAAACCCCTTCAGGCGCCCCACCCCGGCAAAGACGGCGACGGTCGCAACGAGCGCGATGAACTTCGCAGTCTCGGCCACAGCGGCCTGCTGCCACACGAGCAGTGCCAGACTGGGGCCTGATAGCAGCGAGTGCGCAATGGCCGCCACCACCCCGCCGAGCAGGAAGGCAATGACGAGTGCCCAGACGGGCTCGCGCTCGTTGACATCCACAAACCGGACGACAGTGAGCAGCGCCCACGACACCACGAGCGTGATGACCAGTTCGTCGGTCAACCCGAGCGACATGTAGCTCTCCCGCCCCGGCCGGGGCGCGGTCTGGGGTACGCTGTCTTGGCGTCCGAATCTGTTGTTGCAACTGTGAGAGTGCACGCGATCCGTGCGGGCCGTCAAGCACGGGGACGCTACTTGCACCGGAGCGCATACGATAGCTTCGGTCCGTGTGGCCGTGGGAGACCTCCACCAACCCCGGGACCCCGATGATCAGATCCCTGCTTGCCCCTGAAGTCGCCACATATCTCGATCAGCTCGTACCGCCGCGCGATCCGCTTACCGCCGCCATGGAGGCAGAGGCCCTGAAGACGGACTTTCCGATTATCGGTCCCGCGTGCGGACATCTCTGTTATCTCCTTACCAGGCTCACCGGCGCACGCCGCGTGTTCGAGCTGGGATCGGGCCATGGGTACTCGACGGCGTGGTTCGCGCGGGCGGTCAAGGAAAACGGTGGCGGGACGGTCCACCACGTGGTCTGGGATGAGACGCTCTCCAAGCAGGCACGCGAGTACTTGGAAGCACTCGGCCTTGTTGGACAGGTTTCATTTCACGTCGGTGAGGCCGTGGCCACGCTGCGGGAGAGGAGCGAGACGTACGACGTCATCTTCAATGACATCGACAAGGAAGGCTATCCCGGCGCGCTCGCGGTCATCGAGGCCAAGCTCCGGCCGGGAGGGCTCCTCCTTGTCGATAATCTCCTGTGGAGCGGCCGTATTTTTGACCCGAGCGATCAATCGCCGGCGACAGCAGGCATCCGGACGTTCACGCGCATGATCGCCGACAATCCCGCCTGGCTGAGCGCGCTGGTACCGATTCGCGACGGGATGCTGGTGGCCCGACGCGCCTGAGCACTTACCTCACCTGAGGTACCTCCGCTCCCCGCCAATTGAACGATGTTCCACAAGCCGAAATCGGGCGAGCTTTAAACGTGCGCGAGGTCTGCGCCGGGTCTGACTGGTTGGGTGCTCCATGGCGCGCAGCCGGCAACACCAGGAGAGGCGGGTTAATGGATTTCTTCAGGAAACTGATCAATTTCGTGACATTGGGATCCTCGCATCCATTGCGCCGACTCGTGGCGTACTATGCGGTGCTGGCCGTAGTCGTTTTTCTTCTCTACCGCTTTTTCCCGATCGTCGACCAGTTGTTGTCAGGCGAGGGATCGTCCTTCCTTACGAAGGGCCCCCAGATGCTGACCGACGGCCTCAACTCCGACCAGGTCCAGAGCGCCGGCTCCGACACGCTGAGCCGCCTGGAGCTGGCGATCACCAACACCATCGTCTTCATCTCGACCCTCGCCCTGATGCTCCCGGTGTCGTGGGTGTACATGTCCGCCCGCAAAGAACGGGTGCACAACCAGTCCATTGTGCAGACGCTGCTCATCCTCCCGATGGTGGTCGCGGGCGTCATCCTGATTGTCCGCAACAGCCTGGCGCTGGCGTTCAGCCTCGCGGGTGTAGTCGCCGCAGTGCGATTCCGGACGTCACTTCGCGACGCACGTGATGTGGTGTTCATTTTTCTTGCCATCGCGGTGGGCTTCGCGGCGGGAGTACAGGTGCTTTCGGTCGCGGCCCTTCTGTCGATGATCTTCAACTTCGTCCTGGTTCTCATCTGGCGATACGATTTCGGCCGCAACGTGCTGGAGCCGACCGCTGCATCGCAGTGGACCGCTCCGCTGTCGGAGCTGGTAGTCAAGGATGACACGGGAATGGGAGTTCCCGATCGCGACCTTGTGCTCGCGCTCACTCCCAAGAAGGTCGAGGTCCTGCGCGCGCGCTTCAAGCGCGTCGGTAGCCTGCTGGGTACCAACGGAAAGAAGCCCCGGTACGATGCCGTCCTGTCCATCACCACCGGCGCGGTCACCGAGGCGCAGCAGCACGTGGAGCGCGCGCTCGATGAGTATGCCAAGCGATGGAAACTCGACGAGGTAGTGACCAATGCCGGGAAGCCCTCCGAGCTCTACTATCTGGTCCGCACGCGGAAGTCGGTGCCGAGAGATGTGTTGCTCACCGCGATTCGCGCCGACGGCGGCGGGTCGATCAACTCCTGTGAACTCGAAGTCGGCGAGGCCATTGAGCAGGAAGTGATTGAGCAGAAGGAAACGCGGAAAGAACACGAGCGCTCGATAGTGCAATGAAGACGCCCACGATTGCGATCGCACTGCTGGCGGGTATCTGCGCCGGCACCGCCTGCGGTGGGAAAGCCGATGCGCGCTCGGCGGTTATCGACAGGGCGGAACTGACGAGGCGGGAGGAGCGCCTCAAGCACGCGCTCAGCAATCCAGACGCTGACTCAGCGCACGACGGCGCGCTTGCTCGCTGGCTGTTGCCCGACCAGCTGAAGGAGATTGCCGGCCTCACCCTCACGCCCGACGGGCGCCTGCTCACGCATGGCGTGAAGCGGGGCCGCGTCTTCGAAATCGATTACCGCCGCGGCATGATCGTGAAGGAGTTCTCGCTGGGCAAGGGAGGAAAAGCGCTGAAGGGGGCCTTCGAGGGGATCACTGTCGTGAACGACGTGATATTCATCATGTCGACCGACGGCAGGCTCTACGAGTTCCGGGAGGGCAAGGACGGTTCGAACGTAAACTTCCTCACGCACGACACCGGCCTCAAGGGCAAGTGCGACTTCCAGGGCGTGGCATTTGACCGCACCATCAACTCGCTGCTGCTCGTGTGCAACAAGGTACACGACAGAACCCTGAAGGACTCGCTCGTCATCTTTCGCTGGAAGCTGGAAGGCGACAGCGCCACGCGCGCTTCGCGGCTCACCGTCCCGCTTACGAAAGTGATCGGCGGCAACAACTGGAAGACCGTGCACCCCTCCGACATCACGGTGGACCCCTTCAAGGGAAACTATGTGCTCATCGCGGCAGCGGAAAAGGCGCTGATCGAGATCACGCCCTCCGGAGACGTGGTCAACGCGCGATTGATCCCCGGAAATCATCCGCACGCCGAAGGCGTGGCAATCACGAAGGACAGCCTGCTCATCATCAGCGACGAAGCAGGGCACCGCACGCCGGACGAGGCCGTGCACCGCCCCGCCGTCGTAACACTCTATCGCTGGCAATGACACCGAGCCCCATGAAACATCTTCTTACTGGTCCTGCCTTGTTGCTGGCCATTTCGCCTGCTCTCGCGTCCGCGCAGGGAGCTGCGGCTGCGGCCGCGCGCGCGGAGAGCGTCACCGTGGTCGCAGGCCCCGAATACCGCGCGAGTGGCGTACACACATTCTTCTTCGGGAAGGGCTACCGGGATCTCTGGACCACTCCCTACCGGGTCCCCGTGCTGGACTTGAGGACATACGAAGGCGGCTTGAAGCCGGAAAAAGTCGGCGGCGGAATGCAGACGATCTCATTGCATCTCAAGGCCAAGGACGGCACCGAGTTCGTGTACCGGAGCGTGAACAAGAGGGTCCATGTGCCGGGCAAAGGAAGCCT
Organism: Gemmatimonadaceae bacterium; assembly: GCA_035544915.1. Classification (GTDB taxonomy): domain Bacteria; phylum Gemmatimonadota; class Gemmatimonadetes; order Gemmatimonadales; family Gemmatimonadaceae; genus Fen-1231. The sequence goes on from DASZZO010000269.1 coordinate 21,765, forward strand.
TAAAGGCGCCCTGGTCGAAGACTTCTTCCGCGACCAGATCAGCGCAACTCATCCCGCGGCAGCGATGGTCGTGGCACCGCTGATGGAGGCGGCAGGCCTCATGCACGCAACGCCCGTGCTGTACATGATGCCAAAGGATTCGGTGCTCGGAAAGTTCGACTCGCTGTTCGCGGGCCGACTCGGCATGCTGGAGCTCTGGACAGGCAAGAAGAAGAAGCGCGCAGGCTTCGAGAACGCCGCTGAAGTCGTCAATGCCGATTCGCTGCTCAAGCGTTTGAACGCCGATCCCGCCGAGAGAGTGGACGGACGCGAGATGCTCGCCGCAAGGCTGATGGACATGATGGTCAATGACATCGACCGCCATCCCGGGAATTGGAAATGGGCGCGCATGGAGCCGGGCACGGCAAATCCGTGGCTCCCCATTCCTCGGGATCGGGACCAGGCATTCATCTCGTACGGGGGACTATTCGTTTCCGCGGCCCGCTTGATGGCGCCCAATCTGGTGCCGTTCGACGGGAACTACAACATTGCCGGACTTACCCACAACAGCCTTGCCCTGGACCGGCGCCTGCTCTCCGGTCTCGAGAAGCCCGTGTGGGACTCGGTCGCGGCCGACCTCGTGCGACGGATAAGCAATCCCGTCATTGACTCCGCCGTGGAGATGATGCCCCGGGAATACCTCTACTCGGCCCCTCAGCTCGCGGCAACGCTGAAATTGCGCCGCGACCATTTGCCGGCGGCGGCCAACACGTTCTATCGGCTGCTGGCTGGTGTCGTGGACGTGCATGCGACGGATGCCGCCGACCGTCTCACGGTCACGCGCCTGGATGACCGGCGCGTGGAAGTGCGCCTGCAGTCGGGAAAGGATGCGCCGTATTTCCTGCGTCGGTTCGACGCGGCAGAAACGCGGGAGGTCCGCGTCTACCTCCACGGCGGCGCGGATACCGTAGTCGTCGCTGGAGACGTGGCGCGCGCCCTTCCGGTTCGTGTCATCGGCGGGCGAGGCACCACGTGGCTGGCCGACCCGTCTGCCACAGACGGCCAGCACCCGTTGAGGGCACCGGTACGGCTTCCGTTCACGGCAACGGCAGCCGATGTCAGCTATGGGCCCGACACGCTCTTCGACCGCCGACCCTGGGTGAAGGATCACGGCGTGCTCGTGCCCCCACCGCCCGATCACGGAACCAAGCTCGAACCCGTTGTGAGCATCTCGGCCCATCGCGGCCTCGGTCTGACGCCCCGCGTGGGAGTGAACAGGGTGCAGTATGGGTTCGGCACGCAACCCTACGCGAGCCTTGTTGGCCTGGACGCGGCGTACGCGTTGGGGCTCCCCGGATTCAGAGTCGAGGTAATTGCGGACAAACGGTGGGAGGGCTCCCCATTGCATCTCATGGGTTTGGCGCGAGTCTCGCAATTCGAGGTTCTCTCCTACCACGGATTGGGCAACGACAGTCCGGACTCCGCTTCGAAATTTTTCGACGTGGCGCAGCGCCAATGGCTCTTCACCGGAGGACCGGCGCTGTCGCTCGTACCGGGAGTCGAACTTTCGCTCGGACCTTTTATCCAGTACTCCGTCACTGACAGCGCGCCCGGCCGCTTCCTCTCCAGCACACGGCCCTACGGGTTCGGACATTTCGGTCAGGCAGGGCTGCAAGTCGGCCTGCATCACGACGTGAAGATCCCCGCCGACCGGGCCCCATGGCGCGTCAAGTTCGACCTGACGGGCACGGCATTCCCTGCCGTCTGGGACGTCAAACGCCCTTACCAGAAGCTCAGCCTTCGCGCGGGGAGCTCATACACCTTCCCCATGCCCCTCGCGCCCACGCTCGTGCTTCGAGGCGGGGGCGACAAGCTCTATGGCGATTTTCCATTCGACCAGGCGGCATTCATCGGCGGGAATCATACGCTGCGCCGGGTGGATCCGCAGCGGTATGCCGGCGACGCGTCGCTGTACGGCAACTCGGAGCTCCGGATTCCGGTCGCCAGCTTCGCCGTGATCGTTCCGCTGCAGGCCGGTATCCTTGGAACGGCAGAAGCCGGCAGGGTGTATGTCGGCGGCAAGTCGCCTGGCGGGTGGCACACCGCAATGGGTGGCGGACTTTTCGTTGGCCGCGCAGATCAATCCTTCCTGGTGAGCTGCACGCTCACGAGTGAGCCGCTGCACAAAGGCGTCCACTGTCAAACCGGCTTGAGCTTCTGACCATGCAGTTTCGGCACTACGCGCCGCTGCTTGCGGCGTCCTTTGCGGTGCTCGGCTGCAAGCCGACCGTGCAGGTCACTCCGGCCCCTGCCGAAGCTCCTGCGGAGGCGGCGTATCTTACGGGCGCCTCGATCATGATAGGCGCCGGGGACATCTCGGGTTGCGACAACGGCGGGGATGCGCGAACCGCCATGGTTGTCGACAGCGTGCTTCGCGCCGACAGCGTGGCGAAAGTCTCAGATGCCGTATTTACGCTTGGCGACAATGCGTACAACGAAGGCACCGCAGCGCAATTCAAGAATTGCTTTGGTCCGACCTGGGGCGACTCCGCCAAGCGGATCATGAAGAAGATTCATCCGGCGCCGGGTAACCACGAGTATCTCACGCGTGGCGCTAATCCCTACTACGACTACTTCAAGGCAAGCGCCGGCACGGCGGGCGAAGGATACTACAGCTACGATGTGGGCGTCTGGCATGTGGTGGTACTGAACAGCGAGATCGTCGTCAATGCCGGGTTCTCCGCCTTGCAGCGCAAGCAGCAGGAGGACTGGCTCATCAAGGATCTCAAGGACCACGCGAAGCCATGCACGCTCGCCTATTGGCACAACCCCCGTTTCAGTTCGGGGTGGCACGGGAGCGACGCAAGCTTCATCCCGATCTGGCAGATTCTCTACGACAACAATGTGGATCTCGTACTCAACGGCCACGACCACGACTATGAGCGGTTCTCACCCCAGACGCCATTGGGAGTCCCGGATACGGTTCGCGGCATTATCGAGATCGTCGTGGGTACCGGTGGTGAAGAGCTTCGCGGCTTCGGCTCGAACGTCATTCGCAACAGCGTGGCGCAAATCGAGGGGCGTTTCGGTGTGCTCAAGCTCACCCTTGGTGCGGGTGAGTTCCGGTCGATCTTTATCGACGATACGGGCAAGGTGTGGGATCCGAGCGGCGGAAAGTGCCACTGAGGAGTCTCGTTCGACGATGAGGCAGGGGAGCGATAGCGCTTGACTTCCAGTCGTAGGTGCCGATAGACTGTTCGGCCGCGCTGCACGCCCAGGCGTACGACTGACGAGACGCCCCCTCCGCGCATCCGGTCGTGGACGCCGACAACGCCCCATCTGCTCCGCCAAGAGAGTGGGGCGCT
>DASZZO010000270.1:0-7448 GCA_035544915.1 Gemmatimonadaceae bacterium
GTGCTGTTCTGCGCGGTGCCGAGCCCGAATACGGAGATGCCACCGTTCACTGGCAACACGCCCGGGGCCAGGGCGGCAATGGCAGCAAGGTCTCCCGCCAGGTCCGGTGCGAGACGGCGGGCCGCATTCTGAGGAACGGTGGTGTACTCGGACGCCGCGACATCGGCGCCCGGGTCACGCGTGGGCCGCGGCCGCTCCGCGTTCGTCACGACGGGGGCGAGGGCCTGCGGCCCACCTGCGCGGGAGAGACGCACGTCCGCCACGAGCACGGAGTCCGTTCGGGAGCGCCTGAGCGCACGGTTGACCGAGGTGAAGCCAACCGCGTCGACGTGCACGACGTAATCGCCTGTGCCATCGGGCCAGTCGATACTGAACATGCCATCCGTGTCTGTGGTTGCGGACCTGAACTGCCGGTCCCGTGTGCGCGTGACGATGACGTTCGCGTGTGCAAGGGGGCGTGCACTGTCCGCGATGACCCGGCCCCGCACGATTTCATGACGGATGGTTTGCCCCTGCGCAGCGATTGAGGCGCGGGTTAAAGCGAGCAGTGTGCAGAGCACCGCAAGACGGAGCAGCATTGTTGTCGGGATCGGGAGGTGTCGGAAATGCATTCGCGCTCAAGACAACGCGGCACGCTCCGGTGTTATCGGGGCACGGTCCGGTCGAAGACGCGCCTTATTGCGACACGCAGCACCTGTCGACGTGGATACTCCCACCGTCTCGGCCGGTCGCTACCCTCGTTGCTCGCACCTCGAGGTGGACTCCGGTCCACGGATCCCCGTCCCTACTTCGGACAGGAGTTGGACGAGACCAGCCTCATGAACTGGTTGGCCTCCTCGATGCTCAGGTGCTCGCGCCGCCGCCACGCGATCCAGTCTTCGCGCTGGCGGGGGGTGAGGACGCACATGGCTTCCTCGCTCATGCGCAGATTGAGTTCCATCACCCGCGGCAACACGGACCGCATGAGAGAATCGGCGGCCGGCCGGAACTTCGCCGTGATGGCGACAATGCGATTGCGCTGCTCCCCGGAGAGATCGACGGACCGCAGCCAGGCTGGCAGCTCGGCGCTTCCCTCCCGTTGCGGTCCGCGGCGTTCTTCGCGGCTCCTGCCTGGCCTCCTCTCTTCCCCACTGCCGGGAATCAGGGCAGGCGATTTCACGTCATGGCGCACCACCCAGAGGCGGTCGAGGGCGCCGCCTGCCATTCCCCCAGCCACGCCGACGGCCACGAGCAGGATGATTCCTCGCGCGCGGACGCTGCCGAGCGAGCGAAGTTCGTCGTTCATACGGTTCTCCTCACCGCGAGGTGGGGCGAGCCGCGACGGCCGCCGCCCTGAATGTGTCGATCAGTTCAGTCGCGCTCGGCGAGTGATTGGTGGTAGCCCACTCGACGATCGGCGCAGGGATGCCCGCCGACTCGGCGAGCGACCGGGGAGCCGCCACTGCCGGCGTCGGCACCAGCAGCAACGTCGTGCCCGCAAGCGCCACGATCGCGGCGGCCGCCGCGAGTGCGGGCCGGATCCATGCGGCCAGCGGCGTAAACACACTTCGCTGTCCCGCCACCGCAGACTTGCCGGCGCGGCGCAGCCGGGCGCGCCCGCTCATCGCACCGGTGACGATAGACCGCACGGTCGCCTCGAAGCGGGCACTGTCGCGTATGGGATCGAGTCGTGCGAGACTCACACGAGTCGGCAAGTCGATCAGGTCCGGATTATCTGGCCCGTCAGATGGGGTCTTGGGGGGTGTCGGCTCGTCATTCATCGAAGTACTCCCGTAACAGGTTTGGCCCGAGCGCCTCGCGCAGCTGGCGACGGGCCTTGAACAAATGTTGTCGCGACATACCGGCAGAGGTCCCTAACCACTCACCGATCGTCTCATGCGTCCAGTCATGCAAATCGTGAAGGAGCACCACCTCGCGCTGGGTCGTGGTGAGTTGCGCGAGTGCCGTATCGAGAGCTTCGCACAGGTCGCTCGCTGCGAGCCGTTGCGAGGCGGGCTCTCCCGCCGACGGAAGGCGCTCGTCAAGAAGGGCAGCACGTCGGACGGACGGATGCGCCAGGTGGTTCCGCGCCAGGTTGCGAGCGATCGCGGCCGCCCACTGCGCGAAGCGTTCCGGCTGCTGGCAATCCTCGAGCCGCGAGAGTGCCCGCACGAGCGCGTCGTGACAGATGTCTTCGGCGTCAGCCGCGTCGTCGAGCATCGCACGAGCCACGGCGAAGACCGCGCGATAGTGGCGCCGGACAAGCAACTCGGCGGCAAGGGGGTCATCGAGGCGCGCACGAGCGACGAGTTCGGTGTCCGTGGGTTCCGGCGCGGGCGCCCGGGCGGGCTCGATGGCGCCCGTCATGACCCGCAGACGGCGGACGGGCGAACGCGCAACGCGGTCAGTGGCGAGACTCATCGGCAACGGTGCGATCACCCAACGGGCGTGCTGGAGCAGCCGCCATGTCCGGGGGCTTCGACGGTGGTTTGGGCGGGTCCGGTCGCCTGGTGAGATCGAAGTTCCGCGTGCTGCCGTTGAAAACGATGAGTGCCATCTTCATGCGTTTTCCCGACACGACACCGGTGAAGTCCAGCCCACCGGCAATGAAATGCACGGTGTCGTGCGCCAGGGCCAGATGCTCCATCACGCCAAACTCCTGTCCTCCGTCGAATACGCTGCCAACGAAGGAAGTATCGGCCAGGCGGAAGACAAGCGAAATCGGATGCACGCCGGCGTCCAGCGCGAGCGAGCCCTCCCATTCGCCACTGAGGGCCGCACGGGTCAATCGTTCCTGCGCCCGTGCGCCACCCGCGGAGAGGAGAAGGACTCCGAGGCATCCGAGCAATATTCGTCCCTTCAGCATTGTCATTGCCGGCTCAGGCGTGTGGGCTTGTCCATGTGTCACATTTGAGAGCTCGCGTGATTCGCGGCCTCCAATCCTTGACCAGCGGCGAGGCGATTCCGTTAGCGCGGTCCTAACTTCCGGTCGTGCACACTGTTCGCGTTCTGCTCGCGCTTGGCCCATTCGCCCTCTCGTTCCTGCGCGACCGTCGGCGGTGGATCTGGTGGGGCGCTCCCCTGGCGCGTACGCCAGCCGCGCATGCCGCGCGCGCGGCCAGGCTCGTCGCGACCATCATCCGGCGGGGGCCGACCTTCGTGAAGATGGCGCAGGTCTTCGCCGCGCGGGCGGACCTCATTCCTGAACCGTATATCAGCGAGCTCGGCAAGCTCATTGACCGCGTGCCGCCCATGTCTTTCGATGTCGTGGCGCGCACCATCGCCCAGAGCTACGGCAAGGGCGTGGATGACGTGTTTGAGGATTTTGAGCGCACGCCGGTCGCTGCCGCATCGCTCGGGCAAGTGCACCGGGCGCGCCATGGCGCCGAGCCGATTGCCGTGAAGGTGCTGCGGCCCGGTGTTGAGGCGTCTGTGGCCGGTGACCTGCGCGCCGCGCGGCGTATCCTGCGCTGGATCGAACGGCGGTGGGATCATCCGCACGTCAAGCGCGTTCGCGTGGTCCTTGACGAGTTCGAGGCGCGTATCGCGGAAGAGATGGATTTCCGGCTCGAGGCCGAGCACGCGGCCGAGATCGGCGCGAACTTCGCTGGCAACCGCCGGGTGCTCGTGCCCAGGGTCTTGCACGAGTTCACGCGCCAGCGTGTGCTCGTCCTCGAGTTCGTCGAGGGCACGCGCATAGACCGCCTCGACCCGCAGCGCGTGAACGTTGCCGGTGTCGTGGCGACGCTGGTCGAGCTCTATGTGCAGATGATGCTCGTCGACGGGCTGTTTCACGCAGACCCGCATCCAGGCAACCTGATGGTCGCCAGCGACGGACGCATCGTCCTCGTGGATTTCGGGATGGTGGTGCGTGTGCCGCTGGAAACGCGCCGGTCGCTGACGCGGACAGCCATCGCCGCCATTCGGCGCGACACGGAGTCTGTCGCAAAGGGGTTCCTTTCCCTTGGCGTGATCCTGCCCGGGACCGATCCGGCGACGGTGCGTTGGCTCGCCGAGCTGCTCATCACAAATGCCTACTCCCGGACGACCACGCGGGAGCGCATTGACTCATTGCTCGCCGACCGCGTGATGAAGACCCTGTTCGACTTCCCCATCGTGCTCCCGCAGCACCTGGTCTACTTCGGTCGGACGGCGGCGCTCATCGAAGGAATAGGTACGCGCTACGATCCCTACTTCCAGGCCATTCCCGTGGCGAGCCCGGTGATCCTGCGCATGCGCTCGCGCATCCTGCGGTCGCTGGGCGAGCCGGTTGCGCCCAGCGCGGCCGAGATCGCAACGGTGGCGGGCCACGCGCTGGGCAAGCTGGCACGCTGGGTGGTGGACGGGGCAACCTGAGCGAACCGGGATGCGCGTGGAGAAGGCGCGGGAGGGGAGATCCGGTGCGGAGGTTGCCGGCGTATCTGTGACGAAGCGCGGCACCCACGCCCGCGCACCACACAGGAGAACAAGGAAATGGGCACCAAGCTCGGTTTTGTCGCGATGGCCGCAATGGTCGGCGCGACGCTCGCAGCGCCGTTGGCGGCGCAGTCCGCGAAGCTCACCGCCACCACAATAGTCGGTGGCAACGCCATGTATCCCGCCCGGGACATCATTGACAACGCGGTGAAATCCGCTGATCACACCACGCTGGTGGCAGCAGTGAAGGCGGCCGGCCTGGTGGAAACGCTTAAGGGAAAGGGTCCGTTTACGGTCTTCGCGCCGGTCAACAATGCCTTTGTGGCGCTGCCGGCCGGCACTGTGGAGTCGTTGTTGAAGCCCGAGAGCAAGGGCTCGCTCACGAAGATCCTCACCTACCATGTCGTGGCTGGCACCTGGGACGCGAAGGCTCTCATGAAGGCGATCAAGAGCGGCAACGGTACCGCCGAACTGGTCACGGTGAGCGGGGGCAAGCTCTGGGCGATGATGAACGGACCGCTCAACGTGGTGCTCAAGGATGAGAAGGGGAACGTCGCGAACATCTCCACGTACGACGTCATCCAGTCGAACGGTGTCATTCACGTGATTGACCGCGTGTTGATGCCGGCGATGTAATTCGGCTCAGCCCGGGCAGGAACGGACGCGGTCGCGTTGGGAGCAACTCAGCGCGACCGCGTCGCAGTGGTAACGCAAGCAGCGTGGCGGGCAGCTCAGCAGTGCATCAGCCGCCCAATGTGAGCGCCTCGTGCACGGCCTCCGCATGACCTTCCGGGGTCACCTTCGGGAAAATCGTCCTGATTCTGCCATCGGGACCGATGATGTACGTCGTCCGCTCGACGCCCATGTACTTCCGGCCGTAGAACGTTTTCTCCACCCAGATCCCGTACTTCTCAGCCACCTTGTGATCGAGGTCCGCGAGGAGCGTAAAGGGGAGAGAATACTTCTCCCTGAATTTCCTGTGCTTGCTCACGGAATCGGGTGAGATGCCGATGATGACCACATCGGACCGCTTGAAGCGGGGGAAGAGGTCGCGGAACGCGCACGCCTCCTTCGTACAGCCGGTCGTGTCGTCCTTTGGATAGAAATACAGCACGACCGTCTTCCCCCGGAGGTCCTTCAGCGAGAGGCGCTCCCCGGTGTGTGTGTCGAGGGTAAGCGGGGGCGCGAGTTGTCCAATGGTGGGCCGCATGCGATAGCTCTACCAGCTTTTGCTCGGGAGCGCAACAGACGGCGTCGCCCAGCCACGCTGGATCGCGGGGCACATTTCGCTCTTAGACGAGCTCGCCCTGTGGCGACACGCGCCGGACACGCCCCGGCTCGAACACGAGCCGCATCGTGCCACCGAACGGAATCTCGTTCCACTCCGCGCGCAGGCGTCGCAGCGCGCGTCGCACGGCGTCGTACTGTTCAGCCGTCATCTCGACGGGCGCCTCTCCGCCCCGCCACCGCTCGATGAACGCACCCATTTCACCCCATGCCTTGGTGCGGTCGCCTGCCTTCCACCCGGCTGACGCCTGCGTGATGGTCCAGTTGACCTCCTCCAGCGAGTCGTAGCGATCCATCATTTCCATTGCCGAGACGCGGCCGGCGAGAACCTCCGCGACGGCCGCCTCCGGTGGCATTCTCTCGAGTGCGTCCTTGTCGAAGTCCTGAATGGTCCAGCCTTCCGCGCAGAGGCCGAGAAACGCGCGCGCAAAACCGAAGACCGACTCGACCACATAATGCGTGAGGTCGTGGACCGGGCCGTAGCCCTCGTGTGGACCGATCGCCGACGAAGTGCGCGAGCCGTCGCCGCGCACGAATGTCAGCACAGTGGGCGCGTCGAGCTTCTTCTTGAACTCGAGCGTGAGTGACGGCATGACCCTACAACGTCCGCGTCCAGTCCGCGATGGCGTCGGCAACGCGCGGGTCCGTTTCACCAGGAAAACCGAACGCTTCCATATCGGGCGTACCCATGGGGACGTTCTTGTACATATGCTGCAGTTCCGGAAAGAACGAGTACGCCGTCCGTTGCGCCACGCGTCCCGCACGCAATCGGTCGGCGTGGTGGGGCGGCACGCTCGAATCACGGCCCCCTTGAATGATCAATACGGGCTTGCCGACTGCCGCGATGGTTGCCACCGGGTCAACCGCATCGCACTCGCGCATGTACGTGAGACCGTCGGGTGGCATCGCGATGAGCGCTCCTGCGCCGAAGGGACCGCTGGCGGCCGTGCGCAGCTCGTCGGGAATCGCCTCACCCTTCCTGATGCACGCCACCACGGCCTCGAGCGTCGCGAGGGCCGCGCCGTCCCCTCCGGGCGCGGTCATCGCCCGGACCTGCTCGATCATGATGCCCAGGATGCCGACTGATGGACCGGAGAGCAGGACGATGCCGTCGGCGTCCACGCCCTCCCGGCCGAGCGCGGATACCACGACCGCGCCCTCGCTGTGGCCCGCGAGTACGAAGCGCGGAACGGCCGCGCCTCGCTCGCGGAGCGCCGCACGGAATGCCTCGAGGGCCGCACGTGCAATGCGCATGCGGCCCGGCCAGTTGCGAATGGCCTTCGCCTGCGCCGCGTCGGTCTCGACGCTCCCGGTGCCGGGTCCGAGTTTCGCGAAGCGGAAGACGGCAAGGCCACGCACCGCCATCTGCTGCGCGAGATGGCCGTAGACGTGCGGAAAGACGTTCCACGCGGGGTAGTCGCCATTGACGTCAGAGAAGAGTGACCCGGGCACGAGCAGCACCCCGCCGATCCGCTCGCCGCCGGGGAGGTCGAGCGCGGCCGGGATGTCGTACCCGGGCACGTGAAGCGTGAGGTCGTGGCGCATTATCTTACCATTGGTTAGTTTGCCCGGGTGAGATCTAGACCGGCGGACACACGGACGCAATCCCCGGCCGCATGACCGGCAGCTACCATCACGGCGGTTTACGCGAGGCGCTGCTCGACGCCGCGCTTGCGCTGGAGCCCGCGCACGGGCCCCTCGGCGTATCCCTTCGGGAGGCGGCCGGCAAAGTCGGCGTGACGCACCCCGCCGCCTACCACCACTTC
>DASZZO010000271.1:0-3857 GCA_035544915.1 Gemmatimonadaceae bacterium
GGACGCCAACGCGATCGTCGGGCGTGTGGATGCGGCCAAGGCGACGCTGGCGGAGTTCGAGCGGACGTTCCGAGCCATCGGTTCGGTTCCCGACAGCAGCATGCGGAACCACATGGAAGGAACGATTGCGCTCGTCGAGAAGAAGTACGACCTCGCGGCGGCCAAGTTCCGCGAAAAGAGCGTCGACAACTTCTGCGGCACAACCTGCGACTGGCCGCAACTCGCCCAGGCGTACGACTTGGGAGGCAAGCCTGATTCGGCGATCGCAGTCTACGAGCGCTATGTGCAGGACCGGCACCTGCAGCGCCTCGAGAATGACGCCCTTTTCCTGGGCCCCTCAGTCAAGCGCCTCGCCGAGCTCTACGAGGCAAAGGGCGATCGTGACCAAGCGGCGAAGCAGTACGAACGGTTCGTCGAACTTTGGAAGAATGCCGATCCGGAGCTGCAGCCCGCCGTCAAGGAAGTACGGGCGCGCTTGGCGAAGTTGAGGAGCGCCGAGCCCGTCAAGCGGTAACGCCGGGCGTCTCCCCCACTCCCTTGAAGAACGTGTAGCAGAAGACGCCGTCGGCCTCCGTCGTTCTGTGGAGATCGCGCACGCCTGCATCGAACGCGTCGGAATCGGTGAGGCCGGCGTCAATCGCGGATTCCCGAACGCCCTCGATCATCGCGGTGAAAGTCTTCCTGATGAAGCCGGCGACAAGGTCGGGTCTGCTGGAATCCACATAGACCATGCGCGGCGATACGTGTACCCCGTGCAGGCCCGCCTCGACCATGAGCGGATAGAGCTGTCGCCCAATCAGGGCGTCGCCGCCCGCCCGCCGCTGCAGTTCGACCTGGCACCGGATTGCCGTGTGCGCGGCGCTGCTGTCGGGGTGGAAATATGTCGATCCATGGTCACCCTCGATGACCGTCATGGTGCCGCCGGGCTTGAGCACCCTCCTGAGAATCACCAGTGCGTCGACTGGCCGCGACAGATGTTCGAGGACAAAACAGACGAAGACATGGTCGAAGGAATGCGGGCCGAAGGGCAAGGCGAAGATGTCCGCCTGCTTGAACCTCACATTGGTGAGTCCCGCCCCCTCGGTCGCCGCTCTGGCTTCGGCGATCGAATCCGTTGAGATATCAATCGACGTGAACAAGGCGCCCGGGCTCCGATGAGCCAACGTCACCGTCTGCGCTCCAACACCACATCCCGCCTCGAGAACCGCGCTTCCGGCCGGGTACGACGTGTCGGAGTGCAGCAAGTCGACCAGCGTTTCGGCCTGATCCAGCAGGCGCTCGTTTGCGCGCGGGTCGTAACCATGCACATATGCGTCGGTCACTTTCTCTCTCTATTCGGCCCGCAATGCCACCAGCGGATTCACCCGGGATGCCCGCCAGGCAGGCACCACCGCCGCAGAGACGGTTACGCCGAGCAGCAGCGCTGCCGCTGCGCCCAGGACGCCCGCTTCGCGCGCGGACGTCTGGAACAACAATGATTGTACGAGCGGCGCAATGCCAAGCGTAAGCGCGAGACCTGCGGCGACTCCGCCACTCACCAATCGCACGGCGTCGCCGATCACCAGCCGCGCGACACGCGCGCCGGTGCCGCCCAGCGCGAGCCGAACGCCGATCTCCTTCGTGCGCTGGGCGACGAGATACGAGACGACCGCGAAGAGTCCCACCGCGGCAATCCCCAGCGCCAGCGCGCCGAACGCCGAGAACAGCGTTGCGCCCAGCCGCCATGAACGGAGCTGGGGATCGAGCAGATCCTGGTATGGCCGCACGCGTGCGTACACGGGAACGGCGCTCGTGCCCTGAACCTGGCGCTGCACGGCGGACATCAGGGCAGCCGCTTCACCGGACGTCTGCACCAGGAGTCCACCCACCTCGTGCGCGTCGCCGAAAGGAGTAGATGGCAACTGGCCGAAGGGCACGTAGTACTGCATCAGCCTGGCCTCGTGTCCTTCGGGGCTGAGCGATCGGGCCCGGGAATCCCGAACTACCCCGACGACTTCACGGCACGGCAGACTCGGCGGCGCGAGCGGTCCCGGCGGAAGCGATGGGTCGAATCCCACACGGATGCAGCGGCCTATGGCGCGCTGGCCGGGCCACACGGTGCGCGCCATCGTCTCATTCACCAGCACGGCGAAGGGCGATCCGCGCCCGTCGCGGCGGTCGAACAGGCGTCCGTCGCGAAGCCGCACGTCCATCATCCGCAAATACTCCGGCGTGGCCGCGTACATGATGGGAAGCTGGACGCCCGCGCCCGGTGGCTCGGCGAGCCCTGGTACACTGATCGGCGGAATGCTGTGCGGCCCGAAGGGCATTCCTTGGACCACGGTGGCGCCGGTCACTCCGCCAAGCGTCGCAAGGCGCTCAACGGCGTCGCGGTGCAGCCGGTCGTGCTCTGCGGCTGGGAGTGCCGTGTGAAAGTCGAGCGTAACGACGAGCAGGTGCGACGTCGTGAACCCGAGGTCCTGCGCCTGCACGCGTTGCAGGCTGCGCACGAACAATCCTGCGCCGACCAGGAGTACGGTGCAGAGCGCGACCTGCAATCCCACCAGCATGCTGCGGAGCGCGGAGCGCCGTGCCGATGCGGAGCCCACCGCCGTCTTGAGCTCGGCAATGATGTCACGCCGCGCAGACTGCAGCAGCGGCGCGCAGCCGGCGCCCAGTCCCGCACCAAGGGCGGCCACGACCGTGGCGGCGAGCACGCGGGCGTCGACGAATGTGTCGGACGAGGAGACGCCCGGCAGCAGAGCCGCCCGAATGAAGTCTGCGAGCCAGGCCGCGACGAACAGCCCAACCGCGCCGCCGGTGACCGAGAGCAGGAGGCTCTCCGTGAGCAGTTGCCTGGCGAGCCGCGCCCGCCCCGCGCCGAGCGCGATCCGGATGGCGATCTCGCGCCGGCGGCGGAGCGCGCGGAGGAGCAGGAGCGTCCCCACGTTCGCGGTCGCGATGAAGAGCACCACGAGCGAAACGCCCGAAAGCCATACCGCGATGCGGGCTTGCGGTGATGTGCGCGCGGCATCCGATGGAAGGAGCGATGTGAGATCGGCAGCGGCGAGCGCCCGCGCACGCTCATCACCGGCCATCGTCTCGCGAGCCGCCGCGACGACCGCGCGGCCGGCGGCAACCGCTGGCACGCCATCGCGCAACCGCGCGATGACCTCGACCAGGTTGATGCGCGCGTTGGAGGACCAGTCCGGGCCGCCGTTCCGCATGGCGGCAGTCAACGGAAGGAAGACGTCCACAGGCGCGAGCTCGTGGCCGTTGAACCCCGGCGCCGCCACACCGATGATGGTAAAGGGCTGGGCATCAAGTACCACTTCGCTGTTGAGCACGTGCGTGTCGCCCCCAAAATGACGCTGCCAGAACCGGTAGCTCAGGACGGCGACGGGACGGCCATTGGGGAGTTCGTCGTCCAACGGAGAGAAGAACCGGCCCACCAGCGGCCGCGCGCCGAGCACCGAGAAGTAATCGCCCGACGCCATGAGTGCCGTACTCTCGCCGAGCTCGGCGCCGCGGCCGAGCGTCACGGTATCGGTGCGCACCGCGGCCGCGCCGGAGAAAGTGCCGGCAAGCCCATTGATGGCGCGGAAGACAGGATACGACGTCGTGGTGGCGGCGAAGCGCTCCCCGTTCTCGCCGGCGAAGAGCAGTGAAATGCGCGCTACACGCCCGGCGTCGCGCACGCCTGGGGGCGCCCCCAACAGCAGCCGGCCGACCAGCCCGGCCATCGCGGCATTCGCGCCGATCGCGAGTGCGAAGGTGAGCACGACCCCCGCCGCCATGCCCGGCTCGCGGCGGAGTGCGCGGAGGGCGTACATGGCGTCCTGGCGGGTTGCATCGAGCAACGTGCGAATCATTTCGAT
>DASZZO010000272.1:0-40581 GCA_035544915.1 Gemmatimonadaceae bacterium
TAGGACCTGATTCGCAAAGCGCATGGACGGCGCAAAATGGGGCAGCCGCTCGAGCGCCTCGACGACCAAGCGCGCGTCTGCCAGCCGCGCGCGGCACGGCTCGCAGTCGTCGGCGTGGGCGCGCAGCGGCGACACGCCGAAGCCGACCTCGCCATCGAGCAGGAGGTCGATTTCGTTGGGCAGCAGGTGACGGTGTTGCATGGGATCTCCTGAGTTGTCCTACGTGGTAAGGGACGTCCAGGTTTCAGCTTCGGTCCCGTGGGCCCATATTGCGTTTTCGGCATCTGTTCGCCTGCCGGCACTAGTCGGTCCGCCTACTCTCGAAGGGGCTCAAGTGACTCGCGCAGCTGGTGCCGCGCGCGGTGGATATATGTCTTCACGGTGCCCAACGGCAGGTCGAGCGTCGCCGCGATTTCCTCGTATGACCGGCCTTCCACGTGTCGGAGGAGGATGCAGGAGCGATACTCGGGGCGAAGGCGAGCAATGGCACGCTCGATGGCGGAGCCAAGTTCCTTGGACTCGATCTCGTCCAATGCAGATTCGTCTCCGCTCGCTATGTCGAACGACGTGGCCTCTCTTTCAGATGCGGATGCCGCATGCGGCGAACCGCTCATCGAGATAGTGTCGATCTGGCGACGCCGGAGATGGTCGATCGCGACATTATTGGCAATCTTGAACAGCCAGCTCGAGAGCTTGAACTCTGGCCGGTACTTGTCGATGTGGTTCAGAACCTTGATGAACGTGTCCTGTGCAAGGTCCTCCGCGGTCGCGCTATCGCGCACCATCCGGAAGATGAGCGAGAATACAGGACGCTCATAGCGGCGTATCAGCTCCCGGAACGCATCCTCGCGCCCTCGCTGAGCGAGCGCGACGACGTCCGCATCGGGGCGGTTCGACAGGTCCAGGAGGGGCGCCATTCGCGTGGTGGAAACTTGCCCGTCCTCTCTCCTACCGGCAACTTTCGCGTGTCATGACGACAGCCGACTCCGAGGCGCTGGTCGCGCGCGCCGCGGCCGCGGGCGCTCCGCTGAAGCGATCCTACGTGCGCACGATGTTCTCCGAGATCGCCCCGCGCTACGATCTGTTGAACCACGTGCTGAGCTTCGGGATCGACCGGTCATGGCGGCGCCGCGCGCTTGCGCGGCTCGGCTGGGAACGACGTCCGGCCGGCACCTACCTGGATCTCTGCGCCGGGACGCTCGACGTGGCCGCCTCACTGAGCAGGCGGCCGGGATTCGGGGGCCAAATCATCGGCGCAGACTTCGCCGAGCCAATGCTTCGCGCCGGAA
This sequence comes from Gemmatimonadaceae bacterium, assembly GCA_035544915.1. Classification (GTDB taxonomy): domain Bacteria; phylum Gemmatimonadota; class Gemmatimonadetes; order Gemmatimonadales; family Gemmatimonadaceae; genus Fen-1231. Next base: position 1,290 of record DASZZO010000272.1, read on the forward strand.
GGGGGAAGGCGCGGCCCGACATGGTCGCCCCCGTCGTAGCGGACGCACTGATCCTTCCGCTTGCCAACGAGTCGTGCGACGGCGCGATCGTCGCATTCGGCATCAGGAACGTCGCCGGGCTCCCGGCGGCGCTCACCGAAGTGCATCGCGTGCTGGCCTGCGGGGGGCGGTTCGTGATCCTCGAGTTTTCGACGCCAAGGCTGGCGCCGGCGCGGACGTTGTATTTGCTCTACCTCCGACGGGTGCTGCCTCTCATCGGTCGTCTGGTGAGTGGGCACCCGACGGCGTACCGATACTTGCCGGAGAGCGTGCGCACCTTCCCGGACTCAGCTGAGCTGGCGGCCGCGATGTCCGCCGCGGGGTTTCGCAACATCTCGTGGAACGTGCTGTCGCTTGGCATCGCCGCGATTCACGTGGGAGAGAAGCCGGGGATGTCGTCGCCATGAGCCTCGATTCCCTGCCGGCGTTCATTGCGGCGATCGAGTCCCTGGGCGAGCTGGCCCGGATTCGCCACCCGGTGCACGTGGAGCTGGAGCTCTGCGCCATTGCCGACCGCGTAATGAAGCAGCCGGGCGGGGGCAAGGCGCTTCTCTTCGAGCACGCCCTGCTCCCCGACGGCTCACGCTCCGAGTACCCGGTGGCTATCAACCTGTTCGGGTCGATGAAGCGGATGGCGCTCGCACTAGGCGTCTCAGATCTCGCTGAGCACGCCGCGCGTATCATGGCACTCTTGGACCTGAAGGTACCTGAAGGCATCCTGGGTAAGCTCTCGTTACTACCACGCCTGCTGGAGGTAGCGAAGTTTCCCCCGCGTCTGACGGGCGGAACGCCAGCCTCCCAGGAGATCGTATGGCGGGAGGACGACGTGGACCTTCGCAAGTTGCCCATTATCACGTGCTGGCCCAAGGACGGGGGGCCGTACATTACCTTGCCGATGGTCATCTCGAGAGACCCGCGGACCGGGATCCGGAACGTGGGCATGTACCGGGTGCAGCTCCTGTCGAGGAACACGCTGGCCATGCATTGGCAGCGCCACAAGGTCGGCGCGGCCCATTGGCGCGAGATGGCGGAGCGGGGCGAAAAGATGCCTGTCGTGATCGCCGTCGGAGCCGATCCCGCATCGATTTACGCCGCGAGCGCGCCACTCCCGCCGACCGTGGACGAGTTCCTCTATGCGGGATTCCTGCGCAAGGCGCCGGTGCACCTGGCCAAGGCCCTCACGTGCGATCTCGAGGTGCCTGCCGAGGCGGAGTTTGTGATCGAGGGATACATCGATCCCCGCGAAGCGCTCGTGACGGAGGGGCCCTTTGGCGACCACACGGGCTTCTATTCTGAGGCGGATCTCTATCCGCTCGTGCATGTCACGGCTCTCACGATGCGGAAGAACGCCGTGTATGCCACAACAATTGTGGGGCGCCCGCCGATGGAGGACTTTTATCTCGGCCATGCGACCGAGCGGATCTTCCTGCCACTCCTCAGGCTCACGATTCCAGAGATCGTGGACTATCACATGCCGGCGGAGGGGATCTTCCACAACCTGGTGTTCGTCTCCATTCGAAAGGCCTATCCCGGCCAGGCGTTCAAGGTGATGAACGCGCTCTGGGGTCAGGGACTGATGTCGCTTGCAAAGGTGCTCGTGATCGTTGATCACTGGGTGAACGTGCGCGACCCGAAGGAGGCGTGGTGGGTGGCGCTCAACAATCTCGACCCTGAGCGGGACGTGCGTTACACGATGGGCCCCATGGATGTGCTGGACCACTCGAGCCGCGCATTCACGTACGGATCCAAGATGGGGCTCGACGCGACGCAGAAATTTCCAGAAGAAGGATTCTCGCGCAATTGGCCCGAGGTGATCGAGACAGACGCGTCCACGCGGTCGCGGGTTGATGCGCTTTGGGAGCGCCTTGGGCTCGGTCCGGGATGAACCAGGCTGCGTCGGGCGATGCGTCTCAGCAGCACGGTGGGGGCAGGCAACGTCCTCCGTCGAGGGAGACCCAGACGCTCTCCGGGGCCGGCCCACTCGTACGCTATGCGAATTTCGTCAAGCTCCCTCACACGCTGTTCGCGCTCCCGTTTGCTCTCGTGGGGGTCACCCTGGCGAGCTACCGGGCACCGATCACGTGGGGTCGGCTCGCGTGGACCGTCCTGGCATTCACATCGGCACGCTTTGCCGCGATGGGCTTCAACCGGATCGCCGATCGGCATTTCGATGCCTGCAATCCTCGCACCGCGATGCGCGAACTGCCCAGCGGCGAGATGAGTGTGCGCGAGGCCTGGATCGCCGTCATTGTGGCGGTCGTGCTCTTCGCGCTCGCAGCGTCGCGCCTGAACGCGCTCTGCTTCGCGCTGGCACCGGCCGCGATCGCGTGGGTCTTCTTTTACAGCTACACCAAACGCTTCACACGTTGGTCGCACCTGGTGCTGGGTCTGGGGCTCGGCATCGCCCCCGTGGGCGGCTATCTCGCGCTCACGGGTCAGTGGAGCGACCCGGCGTGGATGCTTCCTGCGCTCGCGGCCGCGGTGATGTGCTGGACGGCAGGGTTCGACATCCTCTACGCACTCCAGGACATCGACTTCGATCGGGCCCACAGTCTCCACTCCATTCCCGCACAGTTCGGTGTGTCGCGGGCGCTGATACTCGCGCGCACGTCGCACGTGCTGACGGTCGCCTTCCTCGCCGCTGTGGGCATTGCCACTGGCGGCGGTCGGCTCTACGTAGCCGGAGTGGTGGCTGCAGCAGCGCTGCTCACGTATGAGCACACGCTCATGAATGCCCGCGATGTGTCCAGGGTGGACAAGGCCTTCTTCACCGTGAACATGGCGCTGTCGTCCGTGTTTTTTGCCTTCGTGCTGGCCGAACGCCTCTCGCAATGATCCAGTCGGAAGCACCCATCGTGATGGCGTTGACCGGCGCGTCCGGGGCGCCCTACGGAATTCGCCTGCTGCAGCAGCTCGCGGCGGCAGAACAGCGAGTGTCGCTGATCGTCTCCATGCACGGCTTTCGACTGCTGCAGACGGAGTCGGCAGTGGGCGACGTCGGCGGACTGCGCGCCGCAGTGGGGGGGGGCGCGTGGGACACATTCGTCACGACGTTCGATGACATGGACCGCGGTGCAGCGCCAGCCTCGGGCTCAGCGCCGAGCGCGGGAATGGTGATTTGCCCCTGCTCGATGGGGACGCTCGCGTCGATTGCGGCGGGGACGTCGCGCTCGCTCGTGGAGCGTGCCGCCGACGTCACGCTCAAGGAGCGCCGCCCGCTCGTGCTTGTCCCGCGCGAGACGCCTCTCAGTGCGATCCACCTGGAAAACATGCTGCGGGTGACACGCGCGGGAGCGGTGGTATTGCCGGCGTCGCCGGGGTTCTACAACAGACCGACGACGATCGAGCAACTGGTGGATTTTGTGGTGGCGAGGGTGCTGGACCAACTCGGGGTGCCGAATACACTCGCCCCGAGGTGGAATGGGGGAACCGCGGCGAAAGACCTCTGGCGAGAAGCGGCCGGCGAATGAGAGGAATTGCGACCCGTGGTCATCGGGCTGATTAGCGATACGCACGGGCTCGTTCGGCCGGACGTGCATACGGCGCTCGCCGGTGTGGAGGTCATCCTGCATGCAGGCGACGTGGGCGGGCAGGAGATTCTCGACGAACTCTCGCTCATCGCACCCGTACAGGCTGTCTACGGCAATACGGACGGTCAGGGGGCGCTTGGCCTTCCGGCCGCGCTCGATGTCACCCTCGCGGGGTTGCGTGTTCACGTGAGCCACGGGCACGAACTGGGCCGGCCAAGACCGCCCGCACTCGCCGCGGCGTACGATGCGGACGTGGTCGTGTACGGGCACACACACGTCCAGATCGTCAGCCGCGTGGGTCAGGCGCTCGTGGTGAACCCCGGCGCGGCGGGGCCGCGGCGATTCGACCTGTTGCCCAGCGTGGCGCGGTTGACGATCACCGGGGCGGTGGCAACTGCGGAGCTGATTTCCCTGAGGGGATAGCGCTGCCGGTGCTGGACCCTGGCACCGGGTTGTGCTACAATCGCGGACGACGTACACGTCATCGGCCATTGCGGCCCAGTACCTCGACCCTCGTAGCCCCATGAATCGTGGGAGTGTTCCACCAGCACTGGTCATCGCGCTGCTCATGCTCGCAGCGTGTTCAGGCTCCGACGAGGCAAGACTTCGTACCGAGCTCAAGACGTGGGCTGGAACACCCTACGCTGAGCGGGGCACGACGCGGAAGGGCATCTCCAACGCTGCTTTTGTGCGCGAAGTTTTTCACAACGCGATTGGTGTGGACGTGCCGCCGACCCGGGACGAGCAATACCGTACCGGCAAGCTCGTGGAGCGCGGTGCGCTCAGGCCGGGAGACATCGTCTTCCTCGAGGGCCAGGGATTCGGCCCCTTCCGCTCCCATTCCGTGGCGATCTTTGTGGGCCACGACGAGATGGCCATCGCGACAAAAGAGGCCGGCGTGACCGTCGTGAGGCTGACGGAACCGCGATGGAGTGCAATGTACGAAACAGCGCGTCATATCCCGCGAGATTCCGCCGAGGCTGCCGCGCCGGCGCTCGATGCGGCCAAGTATGGGGCGAATAGGGGCGCGCTCCTTCGCGACATCGCAAAGGCGTGGACCGGCACGCTCTACCGTGACAACGGTACCACATTCGACGGCATCGGCAACTTCGAGTACGTGCGTGCGATTTACGAAGCGATCAACGACCAGGAGCTCGAAGGTACGCCCGCTACGTGGGTCAAGATGGGCTCGGCGGTCAAGCGGGAAGACCTGCAACCCGGCGACATCATTCTGTACCAAGCGGTGGGCCTTTCAGCGATATTCGGGCGCCTTCACGCCGGCATGTACGTCGGGAACGGAGAGTTCACGCATTGCGTCAAGGGCGCCGCAGTGACCATCTCGAAGCTCGACGACCCGCGCTGGAAGACCGCTTTCCGGTCGGCGCGTCGCATCGACCAAACTGAACTGGCCGCATTGCACGAGACGCGACCCGAACGGGTGGTCGCGGACGCGCGATCGGCCGCCACGGCCAGCGCCACAATCGGCAAGGCAACGCCGGCGCCGACGATTCCTGCCATCAAGGCAACTCCGCTCGTGCCGATGCCACCTGCGGCGCTCGGCGCGCCGGAATCGGAGACCGAGCGCCGCCTCCGTTCCGTCACCGAATCCTGGCGCGGGACTCCCTACAAGCTTGGCGGCAACGGAAAGTCGGGCATCGATTGCTCCGCCTTCTCACGCGTGGTCTACAAAGACGGGCTCGCGATCGACTTGCCGCGCACTGCCGCCGAGCAGGAGTTGCTCGGCACCCCTATCGCACGCCAGAACCTGCGCGCGGGCGACCTGGTGTTCTTCCGAACGCAGGGCATGGGCCCATTCTTCAAGAGTCGGCATGTCGGCGTGTACCTGGGCGGCGGTGAGTTCGGCCAATCATCCGGCAGCAAGGGCGTCACCGTTTCCCGCCTCGACAGTTACTACTGGAACAAGAAGTACGTTGCGGCCCGGAGATTGACGGCGAGCTGACCCGGAGGCCGGATCAGGCAGTTCTAGCCCTGGGGAATTCCGCGGCGCCAATCGTCCTGTCAAGCTCCGACGGGAATTTCCGGAACCAGCTGGACAGCAACATCAGCTCGTCCACTTCGTGCGCTGGCACGGTGGCGCGTGACCGCTCCAGCGGTGAGAACACTTCAGCCGCACGCGCGGCCAGCGCCTGGCGTTCTGCTGCAGTTCTTGGAGCGGGCAGTTCTGCCCGTACGCGGCCGCGGCGGATGACATAGGCGCGGTCAGCGTCACCGAAACCGCGAACCGTGTACACGAACGACAGCGACTCCACCGCGAAGCGCAGTCGGCCGAACTGTTGCTGTAGCGACTCAAGCCGGAGGATCTTGTCGCGAAGTTGTCCCGCCCGCTCGAAATTGAGTTGCGCGCTGCAGGCATCCATTGAGGTACGAAGCTCGTCGAGGGGCGCCTCGTGCGCTCCCTCGAGAAACTCGCGCGCAAGCTGGAGCCGGGAACGGTATTGTTGGAGTGTCGTCGCCCCGATGCAGGGCCCGAGACACTTTCCGATCTCGTGCCGTATGCAGCCAGGGGTCCGCGGAGGCGCGACTGGCAGCTCGGCCTGATCGGCGAAGTGCATCGAGAGGTCCAGTCGGCAGTCGCGGAGGCCGAGTACATCGTTGAGCTCGCGGAGCGCCTCTTCCAGCTGCCAGGCGCCGTGGAACGGGCCGTAGTACGTGCCGTGCTCGTCGGTCCCCGCGCCGCGTACGACCATGAACTTCGGGGCTGCACCTCCGGAGATCCGGATGAAGGCATAATGCCGCGCGTCGCGCTTCATCATCACGTTGAGGCGCGGGCGAAAGCGCTTGATGAGTCGCAACTCTTCCAGAAGGGCGGCGAACTCGCTTGGGTGATACGACCACCTCACCTCGCCCGATTCCCGGATGATCCGAGCGCCCTTGTCGGCGGGGAACGCCGCCCGGAAATAGCCGAGCAGGCGCGTGCGCAGCCGCTTCGCCTTGCCCACGTAGAGGATCTCTCCTTCGGGCGAAAGCATCTGGTACACTCCGGGCCGGTCGCACGCCTCGGCGCGTACGCGTTCGCGGAGCCGCGCGACGCGTGCCTCCACTTCGGGCGAGGCGGCGCGCCGTGACCTTCTCCGCGGGCTCATGCCTGGCACCTTGTACACCACACGGTAATGCGTCCTTCCAGCCTGTGCGTGGACCGGAGCGTAGTGCCGCAGCGCACGCACGGTTCGCCTTCGCGGCCGTACACCTTCGCCAGTTCCAGGAATCCGCCGCGGCCGCCAAACGGATCCCGGTAGTCGCGAAAGCTCGTGCCCCGCTGCTCGACGGCGGCGCTCAGCACAGCGCGCGATTCAGTGAAGAGTCGGCGTGCCTCGGCGTGCGTGAGGGTTGTCCCGCGGCGCGACGGCCGGACGCCGGCGCGCCAGAGTGCCTCGTTCGCGTAAATGTTGCCAATGCCGGCAATGCGTCGCTGGTCCATCAGGATCGTCTTGATCGCCCGCGCGGAGGTCCGGACGGCCTTCGCAAAAAGTTCGCTCGTGAACGCGTCGTCGAGCGGCTCGGGCCCGAGCGCGCATTCCCACGCCGAAAAGCGCTCCGCCGACATTACAGCGACGGTGCCCAGGCGTCGCACGTCACGAAAGCGCAGGGTGCGGCCGTCGGCGAGAGCGAACTGGATGCACGTGTAGTCGGCTCGGCGGCGAGTGAATGGCGCGGGCTCGACGAGGAGCGATCCCGTGAACCGCGGCGACACCACGAGCCGCTCGCCCGATGACAGATCGGCCACGACGTACTTCGCGCGCCGCCAGAATCTGTCAAACGACGTGCCCCGGACTCGCCTGGCGAAGTCCGTCCCCGACGCTTCGCGGAGGACGTCCCGCCGGTGGACGTGCACGCTCTCCACGGACGCCCCGCGCACCGATCCCGCGAGGTCCCGCGCCATGGTCTCGACTTCAGGAAGCTCCGGCATGGGGCCTCACCCGCGCGAGCTCGCGCCAGCCGATGTCGCGACGGAAGTGCCGTCCGGCGAACTGCACACGCCCGGCGTGTGCGGCGCTCCGCCGCTGCGCGTCGGCGAGCGTCGGGCCCAGCGCTGTCACGGCCAGCACGCGCCCGCCTGCCGTCACGAGCGTCCCCGAGCCATCCAGCGTGGTGCCGGCGTGAAAGACGATCACGTCGGGTTCGTCCGGTGGCAGCGTGATTGCGTCTCCCGAACTCACGGCGCCTGGATAGCCGCCAGCCGCAATCACGGTCGCGACAGCGGCTCCCGAACGCCAGGAGAGCGGTGCGGCGCCGGCGATCGCGTCGCCATTCGCGATCGCGCGCATCGGTTCCAGGAGCGATGACTCCATGAGGGGGAGGATCGCTTCCGTCTCCGGGTCGCCAAACCGGCAGTTGAACTCGATCACCTTGGGTCCGTCAGCCGTCAGCATCAGCCCCGCATAGAGCAGCCCGGTGAATGGGGCGCCGGCCGCAGCCAGCGCCCGGAGGGTCGGCTGGAAGATGCGTTCCGAGGCCCACTCTACCACCGAACTCGTCGCGATGGACACCGGCGCATACGCGCCCATACCGCCGGTATTCGGGCCGGTGTCACCCTCGCCGATGCGTTTGTGATCCTGCGAAGCGAGCATCGGCAACACGACCACACCATCAGTGAGCGCCAACACGGAGATCTCCTCGCCGCGAAGGTATTCCTCCACCAGCACCTCACGTCCGGCTTCGCCGAAGGCATGTCCGTCGAGCATCGACGAGATGGCCTCATCCGCCTCGCCGATCGTTTCCGCGACGATAACGCCTTTTCCCGCCGCGAGGCCGGACGCCTTGATCACCACCGGCACGCCCAGCCGCCGCGCCTCGGCGCGCGCGCTCGCGACATCGGTGAAGGTGGTCGCGCGGGCCGTCGGCACGCCGGCGGCCCGCATCAGCTCTTTCGCGAATCGCTTCGAGGATTCAATTTGCGCCGCGCGCTTTGACGGTCCGAACACGGCGAGCCCGACCTGCCGAAAATGATCCACGATGCCGGCGTCGAGCGCCGCCTCGGGCCCGACCACCGTCAGCGCCACATCCTCCTTGCGCGCCAGCAGCGCGAGCCCGGCAATGTCAGTCGAGGAAATGTCCACACACCGGCCGAGTGCAGCGAGTCCGGGATTCCCGGGGGCCGCGATCAGCTCGAGTCGGGGGTCGTCGCGGAGGAGCTTCCAGCCGAGCGCATGCTCGCGGGCTCCTCCGCCGACGACCAGTATCCTCACCGGCGAGCGCCGTTGAATGCGTCGTCGAACGCGTCCTTGGCCCGCCCAAAGATGTCGCCAAGTTTGCTCACTGCTGCCTTTGCCTGGTCGGTGTAATAGTTCGCGGCCTCCGCCGCGTCGCCCGCAACGTCTGCCCGGGCGCGCGCGTCGGCGCGCGTCACGAAGTCGCCGGCCACGATCCTGTCATACGCACCGGAATCAATCCACCGCTGCAGTTCGCCGGCGCGCACGGTATTGAAGGGATGGTCCCGGAAGACCGTGTTGATCACGTGCCACACGCGATCCCACACGTCGCCCTGCGTCTCGTATTCCGCCGCCTGCTTCATGAAGTCGGCGAGATCGATCCTGTCGCCATAGTCGCGGCCGCCCGCCATCTTGAGAAATGTCATCATTACGGCGTGCCTGTCCTGCACGCCGAGAAGGGCCGCGCGATCCGATGAGAGCTCGCTCTTGCGATACCATTCCAGCAGCGCGAGCTGGAATGGGAACAGCACGGCTGCGGCAAGGAAGGGGAGGGCGCTAAGGCCGACGTACATGATGATGAGGGCGATCGTACGGTAGAGCACGTGCCCGCTCATGATGTGTCCGACCTCGTGCGCGAGAATCACGCGCTGCTCGTCGGCGTCGAGGTGCTCAAGCGCGGCCGAATTGACCACGATGAATGGCTGGGCGAACCCGACGGCCGCGGCATTGAGGACCGGCGATTGGCTGACGTAAAGTTCCGGCCGATCCGGCCAGTTGAGTGTCACCAGCACGTCGGTCAGGAGTGCGTCGAGTTGTGGACGCTGCGCCGGCCCCACACGCACGGCATTCGCAAGGAAGAGCTGTCGCAACCCACGCTCGCCAAAAAAGGAAGCCACCTTGCGCACGACATCGTCGAACCCCGGCAGGGCGCGCAATGCATTGAGCGCGGCGCGGTCAGCCGCGTGCTCCCATGACGGCGAGGCGATGTCAACAAGAATCGTGCGGTCAGCCATCGAATCCTCCATAGGGACCGGGTATTCCCACCCTACGCCGGAATATCGTACAGGTGTCAGATGCCATCGAGCGCAGATGCGAGGTCCTCGCACAGGTCCTCCACGTCCTCTACACCGCACGAGAGCCGGATGAGACCCTCCGTGATTCCCAGCGCCTTCCGGCGGTCAGGCTCCACCGATGCGTGGGTCATGCTCGCCGGATGACTGATGAGCGACTCCACTCCGCCGAGCGACTCGGCAAGGGAGAAGACCTTCACTCGCCCAAGCACCTTGCCTGCGTTTTCCTTGGACCCCGTCTCCACGGAGATCATGCCGCCGAATCCAGTCATCTGCTTTCGGGCAAGCGCGTGCTGGGGGTGCGATTCGAGTCCCGGGTAGAAGACGCGTTCAGCGCCCATGCGTGTCGCAAGCCACCCCGCGATGTGACGGCCGTTCGAGTCGTGCTGCCGCATGCGCAGGGCGAGCGTCTTCGTGCCGCGGAGCGCAAGCCACGAATCCATCGGGCCCGGTACGGCGCCCGACGCGTTCTCGATGAACTGAATGCGCGCCGCCAGATCGTCGTCGTTCACCACGCAAATGCCGCCGATCATGTCGCTGTGCCCGTTCAGGTACTTCGTCGTGGAGTGAAATACGACGTGCGCCCCGGACTCGAGTGGCCGCTGAAAGAAGGGGGTCGCGAACGTGTTATCCACGATCAGCATGATATTGCGCTTCCGGGTGATCGCATTCACCGCGGCGAGGTCCGTGAGCCGCATCAACGGGTTCGTCGGAGTCTCGACGAAGAGCGCCACAGTGCTGGGCTTCATGGCGTCTTCAATCTGCTGCGGGTCGCGCGCGTCCACGAACGTGAACGACATCCCGAAGTGTGTGAGAATCTTGTCGAACAGGCGGTAAGTGCCGCCGTAGACGCTCTCCCCGCAGACGACGTGGTCGCCTGCCCTGAACAGCTTCATGAGGGAATCCACGCATCCCATGCCACTCGAAAACGCGAAGCCGTGTGTGCCTCCCTCCAGCGCGGCGACATTTCGTTCGAGGGCCTCGCGCGTCGGGTTCTTGCCGCGTGCGTACTCGTAGCCCTTGTTGACGCCCAGCGACTCCTGCACGTAGGTCGACGTCTGCACGATTGGCGGCATGATCGCGCCGCTGGCCGGGTCCGGACGCTGTCCTGCGTGGATCGCTTTCGTCGCAAACCGGTATGGGAGGTCTTCGTCGAATACGCGCGTCACGCGGGCAAATCCTCGGAGGATGATGCGGGAAATGTACACGGGTGAAGCGCTGCCAACCCTCGCCAGTTCGCAAGCGGTCCCCTACCTTGCGCTCCCATGAGCGATTCGGGTCTCATGATCAGCGTGTCGGGCATTCGCGGCCGCGTGGGCTTTGGTCTGACACCAGAAGTGACGGCGCGCTACGCGGCAGCGTTCGGCGCCTGGGCGCTCGGGGAGGGCAATTACGGCACCGCCGGTGGCATTGTGCTCGGACGCGACAGTCGGGTGTCCGGCCCGCTCTTTCATCAGGTCGCGCGGGCCGCGCTCGAATCCGTCGGCGCCCGCGTCATCGACCTGGGCCTGACGACGACACCCACTCTCCAGATGGCCGTCGAACATCATCATGCAGCCGGCGGCATCGGCATCACGGCCAGTCACAATCCCATCGAATGGAACGCGCTGAAGTTCATCGGCCCGTCGGGGCTCTTTCTGAGCGCGAGCGAAGGAACGGCGATGCGTACTCTCGTTGAGCGCGGAGTGCCGTACGCCACCTGGGACCGGCTTGGCACCACGCAATTCGACGGGGAAGCGATTCGGCGGCACATCGAAGCGGTCCTCCGGCTGCCGTTCATCAACGTAGAGGCGATCCGCGCTCGGGGATTTCGGGTGGCCTACGACGCCTGCCGCGGTGCCGGTGGAATCATCATCCCCCATCTGCTGGAACTGCTCGGCTGCGAGGTGCACGCAATCAACATCGAGACCGATGGCCGCTTTCCACGACCGCCTGAACCTGTGCCGGAGAATCTCGGCGATCTCGAGAAACTGGTGAAGGAGACCGGCGCCCAGGTAGGCCTTGCGACGGATCCCGACGTGGACCGCCTGGCGGTGGTATCGGATCAGGGCGTGGCGATCGGCGAGGACTACACCCTGGCGCTCGCCTGCCGTGTCGTGCTGCGACATCGGAAGGGACACGTCGTCACGAATCTCTCGACGAGTCGGGTCGTCGACGATGCCGCGGCGGAGTTCGGCCAGCGGGTGATTCGCACGTCCGTGGGCGAGGTAAACGTCGCCCTGCGGATGCGCCAGCTGCGTGCAGTGGTCGGCGGCGAGGGAAACGGGGGGGTGATTCTTCCGGAGCTTCACCTCGGTCGCGATGCTCCACTGGGAGTGGCACTCCTCTTGCAGCTCCTTCTGGAGGACCCACGCCCGATCTCCCGAATGGTCGCCGACGCACCCCGCTATGCAATCATCAAAGAAAAGCTCGACCGGCCGAATGCTCCCCTCGACACGGTATACGAGGCGTTACGGGCGGCCTTTCCTGAAGCCGTGGCGGACACCCAGGACGGCCTTCGGCTGGAATGGCCCGACCGGTGGGTGCATGTCCGGCCGTCGGGAACGGAGCCGGTCGTCCGGGTGATCGCCGAAGCGCCCTCGCGCGCGGAGGCAGAGACCCTGGTCGAGCGTGGACGGGCTTTGCTGGCGTCACTCGCTTAACCTTCATTACAAATGATCAGGCCATCGGCCCTCGTTTCCCCCCGGCAACCGGCAATTATCTGATGTGCGGCATCATTGGATACATCGGCCCCAAGCAAGCCACTCCGCTCCTCATTGAGGGGCTGAAGCGAATGGAATACCGCGGATACGACTCCGCGGGCGTCGCTTTGTTCGACGGCGAGGCGATCGAGACCCGCAGGGCCGCGGGCAAGATTTCCAAGCTCGAGAGTGCGATCGCGGCCGACCCCGTGGACGGGATGATCGGCATCGGGCACACGCGCTGGGCCACGCACGGGCCGCCGACGGAACGAAATGCGCATCCTCACTTAAGCGCCGACGGGTCGGTGGCGGTAGTGCACAATGGCATCATCGAAAACGCCGGCGTCCTGCGGGCAGCGCTCAAGGAAGTGGGGTACGAGTTCCGGTCCGACACCGATACCGAGGTCCTCGCGCATCTCATCGAGGAGCTCTACGATGGCTCGCTCGAAGAGGCCGTGATTCACGCGCTCCGGAAGATTACCGGCACCTACGGGATTGCCGTCATGAGCAGCCGCGATCCCGGCAAGATCGTCGCGGCCCGCCAGGGCAGCCCGCTGCTTATCGGCATTGGGGCCGGCGAGAACTTTCTCGCCTCGGACGCGTCGGCGATCCTTGCCCACACCCGGCAAGTGGTATACCTGGACGAGGGCGATGTGGCGGTAATCGAACGCGACGGCTATCGCGTGATCGACCTTCACGCCACACCGCAACCGCGTCTCGTCGACCGGATCGATTGGGACCTGGCGGAGATCGAGCGCGGCGGTTACGCGCACTTCATGCTCAAGGAGATCTTCGAACAGCCCCAGGCCATCCAGAACACGATGCGGGGCCGCTTGATCCTGGAGGACGGCACCGCCAAGCTCGGGGGCCTGAATCTGTCACACGAACAGCTCCTGCACATCGACAACATCATCATCACGGCGTGCGGCACCAGCTGGCACTCCGCGCTGATCGGCGAGTTGATGCTCGAGGAACTCGCGCGCGTTCCGGTGGAAGTGGAGTACGCGTCGGAGTTCCGCTACCGCAACCCCATCGTCACCGAGCGAACGCTCTGCATCGTGATGTCCCAGTCGGGCGAGACGGCCGACACGCTGGCAGCCATGCGCGAGGCCAAGCGGCGCGGTGCGCGTACCCTCGGCCTGGTGAACGTGGTGGGCTCCACGATTGCCCGTGAAGACGACGGGGGCGTGTACCTGCACGCCGGACCGGAAATCGGCGTGGCGAGTACCAAGGCTTTCACGAGCCAGGTCGTGGCACTCGCGCTGTTCACGCTCAAGCTCGCGCGGAAGCGCGACTTGTCCGTACAACGGGGTCGCGAGATAGCGCAGGCGCTATCGGAGCTGCCCGGCAGGATTCAATGCGTGCTTGACGAGGCGGGAAAGGTCGAGGCGCTCGCGAAGGAGTTCCGGAACGCAACGAATTTCCTGTACCTGGGGCGCGGCTACAACTTTCCGGCGGCGCTCGAGGGCGCTCTCAAGCTCAAGGAGATTTCCTACATTCACGCCGAGGGCTATCCAGCCGCGGAGATGAAGCACGGGCCCATCGCGCTGATCGATGAGAAAATGCCCGTCGTATTCATCGCGCCGCATGATTCCGTCTTCGAGAAAGTCGTCTCCAACATCCAGGAAGTGAAGGCGCGGAGCGGCAAGACGATCGTGATCACCAGCCGGGACGAGCCCGCCCTCGAAGGGTTGATCGACTACGAGATCCGGATTCCGGAAACGCTCGACATGCTGATGCCGATTCTCGCCTCCGTCCCCCTGCAACTCCTGGCGTATTACATCGCCGTGCAACGGGGTGCCCACGTGGACCAGCCGAGGAACTTGGCAAAAAGCGTCACCGTGGAGTAGTGCGAGTTCTCCTGCAGCGAGTATCGCGCGCCGAGGTCCGCGTTGCGGGCGGCGTGACTGGGCAGATCGGAATCGGCTTCCTCCTCCTCGTGGGTTTCACGCACGCGGACGCCGCGCCGTCCGTCACCTGGATGGCCGACAAGGTGGCGGGTCTGCGCCTCTTCGCCGACCCCGCGGGAAAGATGAACCTCGGCCTGTCCGACGTCGACGGGGCCGTGCTCGTCGTCAGTCAGTTTACCCTGTACGGCGACGCAGCCAAGGGACGGCGGCCGAGCTTCATCGATGCGGCGCGGCCCGAGACCGCCATCCCGCTCTATGAACGATTCATCAGCCTGCTCCGGGAGCGCGGATTGCGAGTGGAGACCGGCCAGTTCGGCGCGATGATGGATGTGGAACTGGTGAACGACGGGCCGGTGACCCTCTGGCTCGAGAAGTGATGCACGAACGAGGCCCTCGCGTCATTCTCGCCTCCGCGTCACCCCGCCGGCGGGAGCTGCTCTCTCTCATCGGAATCGCACACGAAGTGATGCCCGCGAATATCGACGAGACGCTGCTGGGCGGGGAAACGGCTGTCGCGCATGCGGAGCGGCTGGCGCGGCAGAAAGCACAGGAAATCGCGAGGCAGGTCCCCGAAGCGGTGGTTATCGCTGCAGACACGATCGTGGTTATTGACGACGATATCCTGGGCAAGCCACGGGCTCGCGACGAGGCGGCGACGATGCTGCGGCGCCTCAGTGGGCGATCCCATCGCGTCCATACGGCGATTGCCGTCGCAGCGGGCCGGCGCGCGGAGTCGGCCGTGGAAAGTGTGGACGTCACATTTCGTGCCCTCACGGACGAGGAGATCGCTGCGTATATCGCCACCGACGAGCCGATGGACAAGGCGGGGGCATACGGGATTCAGGGGTACGGCGCCACCATAGTCGAGCGAGTGGATGGCGACTACTTCAGCGTGATGGGGCTGGGACTCCGCCGGTTGATTGAGTTGCTGGCGAGAGCGGGGTTCACCTACCGGTTTGCGATGGGGTTGGCACGGTCCGAGGACTGAGCGAGCCCGGACCTGCCACTGGCTCAGCGCGGGCGATAAGCCGTTCGCCAGCGCTCCACGCGGTCGAGAACATCGCGGACCTGTATGCGCCCCATGCGGCCTTTCCGGTTCTCCATCGACACGGGATAGTCCTCCCCCGGATCGCCGTACACATCGATCATCAGGTCGCCGAATTTCCGGTATGGTCCCACGCGTTTCGGATTGGAATACCCGATGAGCGAGACCACCGGCCGGTCGAGCGCGACGCTGACGTGCAGCGGCCCCGTGTCTGGCGAGAGCACCAGCGCCGACCCATCGAAGATCGACACGAGCTTGCGCAATCCACACCCGAGGGCCGAGACGGGCTTGTAGCGCGCCCGTTCGAGAATGATGCGCTCGGCATGTTCTTCCCGTGGCGTGCGTCCACCCACCAGCACCGGCTGCAGCCCGAAGTCCCCGTATAGCGCATCGCACGTTTCAGCCCATCGTTCGGGCGGCCAGTCCTTGTCGGCTTTGCTCGTGGCGACCACGATCGGCGCCGCCGGCCGCCCGAGCGCGGAAAAAAACTCTCGCTGCCACGCGCGCTCGCCCTCCCACGGACCCAGCCCCCACTCTACCGGCGTCTGTGGCACCTCCAGCCAGTCGCAGAACTCCAGGTACTGATCCTGTACATGCTGCATGGGGTGTGGTGGAATGCGATGCGTGCTGAACACCCAGTTGAAATCGCGCGCGCGGGCGCGGTCGAACCCGAGCTTGACCGGCGCATGCGTGAACGACGTGACGATCCCGGCCTTGAGGTACACCTGCAGGTTCAGCACCAGGTCGAACCGTCGGTCGCGCAACAGGTCGCGCATCGCGATGAACCCCCCGAGCCCCGCATGGCGGTCGAACTGCAGAATCTCGTCGACCAATGGATGGCCACGCACGAGGGCGGCGGGACCTGGTTGCAGGATCCATGTGATGTGGGAGGATGGGTTCCCGCGCTTGAGCGCCGTGATCAGCGGCAATACGTGCACGGCGTCACCCACAGCGCTCATCATGACAATGCCAACCCGGTTGAGCGGCACACGAGTCATGAGCCCGATTCCTGCCGGATGCGGCGGGCGCGCGGTGCCAGGTATGCTTCCGCATCCATCCCCAGCCCCTGCTCCCGGTTCCATTTGGCCGCCGAGCGATGCAGGCGCGCAAGATTGCGCGTCACAGCCTCACGGCTGGCCGGCGCATGAAACGCCACGCGGTCTACGTCGAGGAGGAACGCCGCCACGCCACGGCCTTCTGTGACGATGAAAATGTTCTTGAGATTGAGGTCCGGGTGCACCACACCCGCGTCGCGCATGCTGACGAGCAGGCTCGCAAGGGCCCGCATGATGTCCGCGCGCGCATCTTCAGTGCCCGCCGTCCGCCATGCTGCCGGCAGGTCCGCGCCCCGCATCAGGCGTGTCACGACATCAGCGCGGCGGAACGGCCCGAATGCGGGATACACCGCATAGGCCAGCACGTCGCTGGTGCGAACGCCAGAGCGCTGCAGCCGGAGCGCGGTGCGCAACTCCTGCGGCGCACGCGTGGGCGCGAGAAACAGGTCGTCTGTGATCGGGGCCAGGGTGCCACCGTGGCGCGAGTGCCGCACCACAACCTCCACGCCGCCCGGGAGTGTCGTGGCCCATGCCGTGCCGCGCCCCGCGAGGGCGCGGGCGTCGTCGCGTCGCGACGCCCACTGGAACAACGTGCCGCCGGCCATGGCGTCGCGCACGCCGCTTGCGATTCCCGACATCGCAACGACACGTGCACCCCGAATCCCGAACGCCTCGTAGCCTGCCGGCGCGGCGACCCCGCTCATACTCCGGAGGTCGCGGCGGGCGGCTGCCCGGCGGTCCTCACAATGTCACTCTAAAGACCGGCACCGGCTGGCTCTTGCCCTTAAGGTTGATGGGCGGCTGCGGCGTCAGGCGCGGCGGCGCACTGAGCGCGAGGCGGAACTCGTCACTCATGAGAATCTCCCCCGGAGCCGCGGCGGCGCAGATCCCCTTCGCGACATTGACCGTGTCGCCGATGACCGTATACTCGAGCCGCCGCTCGCTGCCAATATTCCCGGCGAACGCCTCGCCGAAGTTCAGCCCGATGCCGATCCCCAGGGTGGGGCGATCCTCGCCGACCCAGCGCGCATTCAGCGTGTGGAGCGCGTCCATCATGTCGAGCGCCGATTCCATCGCGCGGTCCGCATCGTCAGTCTCGCCAAGTGGCGCTCCCCATTGCGCCATCACCGCGTCGCCGATGAACTTGTCGAGTGTGCCGCCATGGCGGAATACACACTCCACCATCTCGGTGAAATACTCGCTGAGCAGCCTGGCCATCGCGTCAGGCTTCATCATTTCGGAGAGGGCCGTGAACCCCCGGATATCACTGAACAGCACGGCGATCAGGCGTTTGTCGCCGCCGAGCTTCACCGCGTCGGCACTGTTGGCAATCCGCGCCGCGAGATGCGGGGTAAAGAACCGCTCGAAGTTGCTGCGCACCAGCGCTTCGCGCCGGATGCGCTCGGAGAACTGGCTGTTCTCGAGTGCCACCGCCGCGATGCCCGCGAACGCGATGAGGAAGTCGAGATCTGCCTCGCCAAAGCGGCTCGTGCTGATGATGTTGTCCACGTACAACACGCCAAGCACCGTGTTCTCGTAGCCGATGAGCGGTGCGCACAGGGCGGAGCGCACATGCTGCATCCGGACCGGCTGCCCGCCGGTGAAACGCTCGTCCTCGGCCGCGTCCTCCGAGAGCACGGCGACCATCTCGTGGACTGCGCGGAGCGCGATCGCCTGCGGCACCGCCTCCGGCGCGTCGACCCCGCCCTTGTCGCGCGATACCCTCGTGCTGAGGCTCCCGTCCTTGTCCCGCAGCAGAATGGCGCACCGGTCCGCCTCGAGAAGCTCGAAGGCATAGTCCGCGATCTTCCGCAAGGTTTCGTCCACGTCCGTGGCGCGGGTCAGACCGGTCGACACTTCGAGCAGGATCTGCAGTTTTTGGCGGTCCTTTACCGCCGGGTCGGCGTGGCCCGCCATCACCGACTGAATGCTGCCGCTCGTCTTGACGATCGTGTCAATCGGCTGGGTAACACGCCGCACCAGCATCGCCCGCGCCCTTTGCGCGGCCGCGGCGGCGGCTGGCGGCGGAGTCAGCGGCGACAGCTCCTCCACGCGAAACACGACCTTGCCGAATGTCAGGGTGTCGCCCGGCACCACGAAATAGCCGTTGACCTTCACGCCATTCACGAACGTGCCGTTGCTCGAGCCGACGTCCTTGACCTGCACACCGGTATCGCAAACGACGAGCTCCGCGTGCCGCCTCGACACCGTGCCATCGACCACAGCGCAATCCGAGCTCACCGCGCGCCCGACGACAAGCGTGGCGCCAGGACGCAGCTCGAAACTGTACTCGTTTTCGATGCCGGCGAGTCTGAAGGGCATTGGGCTAAATATGGCTCCGGGCTGCGGCGCGTACGCGGCCAATAGCCAGCAGCATGGCCCGCGCCTTGCTTTCCGTCTCCTCCCATTCCGCTTCGGGTATGGAGTCGGCGACGATGCCGGCGCCCGCCTGCACACTCGCCTCGCCACCGGCAATGACACACGTGCGGATTGTGATGGCGAGATCCATGCGGCGGTCGCCGTAGGCGATGTAGCCCACCGCACCAGAGTACGGCCCGCGACGCTCCGGCTCGAGCTCGTCGATAATCTCCATCGCCCGCACCTTCGGTGCGCCGCTCATCGTCCCGGCGGGGAATGTTGCCCGCAATACGTCAAGCGCGGAACACCCCTCCGCCAAGCGCCCCTCCACCTGGCTCACCATGTGCATCACGTGCGAGTATGTCTCCACCTTCATGAGCTCCGTCACGTGCACGCTCCCGTACTCGGCCACGCGCCCGACATCGTTGCGGCCAAGATCCACCAGCATGACGTGCTCCGCGCGTTCCTTGCCGTCGGCCAGCAGGTCGGCAGCGGCGGCGGCGTCTCCAGCAGGGTCGCGTCCGCGCGCACGCGTCCCCGCAATGGGACGCACGATCACCATGCCGTCGATCACGCGCACCTGAAGCTCGGGCGAACTCCCAACCAGCTCGGTGCCGTCGAGCGCGAGGTGGTACATGTAGGGTGATGGATTAAGCGCGCGAATGGACCGATACAGCGACGTGCTGTCGAAGTCATGCGGGAGCACGATGCGCCGCGCCAGCAATGTCTGATAGACGTCGCCGGCGACGATGTAGTCCTTTATACGCCTGACGTCGCCGAGGAACTTCGCTCGCCCGTAGGTCGAGCGGCCCTCAGCCGCCGGAGCCAGCGGGTCGAGATCGAGCGCCGGCAGCGACGGCCCGGTCCGAAGCCGCTCCACCACGGTGTCAATTTCCCGGTGCGCCGCCGCCTCCGCCGCCCGAAGCGTTCCGGCGCTCGCGTCTCGCGGCACACGCATGGCCGACACCACCCGCGCTTGCGCTCGCAGGTTGTCGATAATGACCAGCGCACCCGTGAAGGCGAAGAGTGCGTCGGGCGCAGCCACGCCTCGCGGCGGCGCATGCGGCAATCGTTCGATGTGGCGTACGAGGTCATAACCGAAATACCCGACCGCGCCTCCCCAGAAGCCCCCCAACTCCGGAACATTCACTGGTTCGAACTCGGTGAGCTTGTCGCGCAGGTCTTCGAATGGGTCGTCGGGCCGTCGAGGGTTGTGCCACCCGCGCGCTGCGTCCCAGTCTTCCACAACCCCGTCGGTGAGACGCCAGGCGCTTCGCGGGTCAGTGCCCAGGAACGTATACCGCGCCCAAGTTTCGCTCCCCGCCGGCGCCGACTCCAGCAAGAATGCAAACTCGCCGCCTGGCGAGGCGGCGGGAATACCCCGAAGGCGCGCGAACGCCCCCACGGCGGTCTCCGTGTCGAGCAGCACGTCGCGCCATACGGGGATGAGGGCGCCCGTTGCCCGGTCAGAAGCGCCAGATGATCTTCCCTTCATGCATCTCCTGTTCGCGGCTTCCGTGTTCACAGGCGCTGCGTGTGTGGTTGCGGGTCTGGCTGCGGGTCCGCGTCCGGCGAATGCGCAGCAGTGGAATGACGCTCGTACGATGGCCCTCGTGGATCTCGCCATTACCCGCCGCGCCGCGCAACTGGCCGACACGGGACTCACGGACTACCGCGCGAACGCCCACGGATACCTCACCTTTCTCGCCCAGCTGGGCGAGGGCTTCCCAGACCCGCCCAAGGTGGTGCGAACGGACGAACTCGCGCTGGAAGTCTATTGGCGCTCACCGAACCAGAGCAAGCAGAAGATCGTCGGCCGCCGTGACACGGTGCTCGTTCCAACCGACATCAACTACCACCGCGACCATCTCGCGATCATCCAGAACAACTTCCCGTCGGTCATCCGCCTCGGTGACGGCGACGAAGTGCTTGATGTGCCCCACCCCCTCTCCCCACCCGGCCGCGATGCCTACGACTTCGCGATCGCCGATTCCCTGCTGATTCGCACCAACGATCGCGCCTTCGACGTGATCATGGTGAAAGTGAGGCCGAAGGATGACCGCCAGCCCCGCGCTGTCGGCGCCGTCTACCTCGACCGCGCGAATGGCACCGTGGTGCGCATGACGTTCAGCTTCACCCGGGCCGCGCTCAAGGATCCCCAGCTCGAGGATGTCAACGTCATACTCGAGAACGGGCTTGTCGATGGCCGCTTCTGGTTGCCCCGCCGCCAGGAGATCGAGATCACGCGGACGAGCACATGGATGGACTTTCCCGCGCGCGGCATCATCCGCGGCCGCTGGGAAGTCTGCTGCGTCCAGGTGAACAGCGGCCTGCAACCGCCCCTGTTCGCGGGCCCCGAAATCGTCACGCTCCCCCCGGGCGCCCTTCGCGCATTCCCCTTCAAGGGGGGCATTCTCGAAGGCCTCCCCGCCGAGGTGAAGCTGAGCGAGAACGATGACGTGCGGCGGATGCAGGCCGAGGCGCGCGAGCTGGTGCGGGCGGAGGCACTCGCGCGCGTACAGCGTACCGTCCTGTTCGCGCGCTCGCTCAGCGATTTCGTGCGCGTCAACCGCGTGGAGGGAATTGCCATCGGGGCGGGCGTCACCCGCTTGCTCGGCGAGGGACTCACTGTGCAGGGTCGCGCTCGCTACGGCTTTGCCGACCGCGCACTCAAAGGGAGAGCATCGCTCAGGTGGCAGCGGGCCAACGGTGTTGGCCTCTCGGTCACAGCGGGCGACGATTTCCGCGAGGCCGGAGACGAACCCGAAGTGAGTGTCGTGCGCAACTCCGTCGCGGCACAGGAGTTCGGAAGCGACCTCACGGACTATTACCGCGCCCGCGGCTGGGGCCTTGCCCTCGATGCGGGCACGGGGCTGGGCGCGCGCTGGCGTTTTGTGCTCGAGCGCGAACGCCAGCAACCGCTTGCCGTGCATGCTCGTCCCGCGTCGGGCGCGTATCGCCCGGCGTTCGCAGCTGATGCGCTCGATGCCTGGCGCCTGTCTCTCGAGGCCTATCACGCGAATGGTCCGGGTCCGCTGGGGTCGATAATCGGTGCGGGCGCCAGTCTGCTGGCGGCGCGCGTGCACGTCGTCGAGGGGTCACGCCGGGGCGAGGAAATGAGCTTTGGCCGGCTCGGCTTCGTGGCACGCCTGGAACGACAGTTCGGAGCGGACCGGCTCGCGCTCGGGACAACCGCCGGCGTGCTCGCCGGGAGAGACCCTCCGGCGCAGTCACTCGTCTTTTTCGGGGGTCCAGTGACAGGGCCCGGCTACGCCTTTCACGAGATCAGTGGCGCATACGGCCTTTCGGAGCGATTCGAATGGCGGCATCCGATACTGTCGGTTCCAGTGTCGCTCGGACGCTATGGTCACCTGGCCATGCCGGTATCGCTGGCACCGTTCGCGCAGGGAATCTGGATCGGAGGGCGCCCTCAGGTGGACGCTGGACGGGGTGGCTGGTTCCCCGCGCTGGGCCTGGGTGTGCTGACGGTGTTCGACTTGCTGCGCTTCGACATCGCGCGCGGCCTGCGTGGCGGGCGGTGGACATTTTCGGTGGACTTCTCCCGCGAACTGTGGCGCATACTCTGAAGCGATAAGGATTTTGCGCTCGCTTTGGTACGCCCGTTAGTCTTAGCTGGGACGTCGCAGCGCGACTGCCCAGATGACTCATCAGGACTGGAGACATGGGAACTTCAGCTCGGCCGGTACGCGACGAATGGCTTCTGACCACGCTCGAGGCGATGATCACGCCCGAGCAGATGGTGCAGCTCAAGGCCGAGCGGTCGGAGAGTTACTGGGAGGTCGCAACACGGCGCGGCTTCGCCACCGACGAGCACATTCTCACGGCGCTCGCAAAGCGCTTTCGCATGAAGATCGCAGACGTAGGGCCGGTGTCGCAGCAGGCCCGCGAACTCGTCCCGGAGTCACTCGCGCGAAAGTACCGGGTGCTTCCCCTGTCGATTTCCGCCACCCTGCTCGACATCGCGACCTCGGATCCGCACGACCTTGACTGTGAACGCGGTCTCGCGTTCGCGCTGGGCCGCACGGTGCGGATGTCGCTCGCCTCGCCCACGAAGATCCAGCAGCGGCTCGACGAGGTGTATCGGCCCGATAACGTCATCGACAACATCCTGCAGGGGTTTGCCGGCACCTACGAGCTCGAGTCCATTTCGGAAATGGTGGAAGAGTCCGACCTGGAGCTCGGAGCCAACAAGGCGCAGGAGCGGCCGATCATCCAGCTGGTGGACCGCATCATTGCCGAGGCCATCTCGGTCCGCGCGTCGGACATCCATCTGGAACCGGAAGAGTCCGGCGTTGCCGTGCGGTACCGTATCGACGGCGTTCTCCGTCAGGTCATGGTCCTGCCCAGGGCGGCTGGCACGCCGGTCGTGTCACGCGTGAAGATCATGGCCCAGCTGGACATTGCCGACCGCATGCGTCCACAGGATGGCCGCGCGCGCGTGTCCGTCGGCGGCGGCAGCCGCGTGGACCTCCGCGTGTCGACGCTGCCCGCGTCGCACGGCGAAAAAATCGTGATTCGAATTCTCGACCAGCGCGCCACCGTCCTCTCGCTCGATGCGCTCGGCATGCATCCCGCTGAGCTCGAGCGCGTCAACGCGCTGCTGCAAGCGCGGGAGGGGATCGTCCTCGTCACGGGTCCCACCGGCTCGGGCAAGACAACCACGCTCTACTCCATGTTGCGCACCATCCAGTCGCGAGGCGTGAATATCGTGACCGTCGAGGATCCCGTGGAGTACCGGCTGCAGGGCGTCGTACAGGTGCAGGTGAATGAAAAGGCCGGGCTCACCTTTCCGGCGGCGTTGCGCTCGATTCTGCGACAGGACCCGGACGTCATTCTCGTTGGCGAGGTGCGCGACCACGAGACGGCGATCATCGCCGTTCAGGCATCCCTCACGGGTCATCTGGTGCTGACCACGCTGCACACCAACGACGCCGCCACGTCGATCGCGCGGCTGATGGATATTGGCATCGAGAGCTACAAGCTGGCCGCGGCGGTGAGGGGAATCGTCGCGCAGCGCCTCCTCCGCCGGCTCTGTCCGCACTGCCGCGAGCAGGCCCCCAATGAGGCGCCGGAGAAGCTGAAAAAATGGTTCCCGGCAGGTTCCATGCTCTATCGGCCGGTGGGATGCGCGGAGTGCGCGCAGACCGGTTTCCGCGGGCGGCTCGCCGTCACCGAAGTGCTGATCATGAGTCCCGAGCTGGAGCGTCGCATCGCGGCCGGCGACACGTCGGAACGGGTGGCCGAGGCCGCACGCGACTCCGGTATGCGCGGCCTCTGGGAGTCGGGCGTTCAGCACGCGCTCAGCGGCGTGACCAGCCTGGACGAGGTCGTCCGGGTAGTGGAAGCCCCGGGCGACCAGACCCAGCGCGCGGTCGCAAGAGCGCGCCACACCCCGCCGTTCCCCGCGCAGACCGCGACGCCGGCTGCAGACGTCGCCGGCTCCGGCGTCGCTTCGCCGCGCGCCTTCGCGCCGCTCGCCAACGACCTCCTGCCGCCGGTGAAGGCCCGTGTTGATCCGTTGCCCGCAACGGCGCCCGCGGCGTTCACGGGCGAATCGTTCCAGCTCGTCGACGAACGGGCGCACGGAGCCGATGGAGCCAGCAAGAGAGTCCTGCTCGTTGAGGATGAGGACGTGCTGCGCCGAGTGCTCAAGGACCTGCTCGAGCGAGAGGGCTTTACGGTGTTCGAGGCGGCTGACGGCGTGATGGCCCTCGATCAGGTCGACCGGGTCGCGCCTGATATCGTGGTGCTCGACCTCAACCTGCCGCGACTCGACGGATACGGCGTACTGAGTCACCTGCGTGCGCGTCCCGGCACGGCCGATCTGCCCGTGATCGTGCTCACCGCGAAGGGTGACGAAGACAGCGAGGTGCGCGTGTTCGAGTACGGCGCGAGCGACTATCTCACCAAGCCGTTCCGGCCGCGCGCGCTGTCCGCGCGCCTTCACTCCCTGCTCGGCCGCGTCAAGCGGTGAACGCGCGCGGCGCGCACGCGGCGGCCACATGACACGCATTCGCGCCGGCGTCGTCGATGTCTATGTCATCCGGTCCGTAGGGAGGAGATGGCGCGTGCTCACCTTGCGGCGGGCTCCGCGCACGCGCAGCACGGGTTCATGGGAAACCGTGCATGGCCGCATCGAGCGCGGAGAGAAGCCGCCGGCGGCCGCCAAGCGCGAGCTTCGTGAAGAAACCGGCCTCTCGGCAGAACGACTCTATACCATCACAGTGAATCCGTTCTACCTCAACGCCTCCGACGCGGTGCAACTCGCCGTGGTGTTCGCAGCCTTTGTCGGCGTTGCGGGCGTGCGCCTCAGCGGTGAGCACGACGCGTTCGAGTGGCTCACGGTGGCGCGCGCGGCCAGGCGATTCACCTGGCCAAGGGAAGGAGAGGCATTGGCGCACATCCGCAAGCTGCTGTCGCGGGGGGATGCCGCTGCTGTGGAGGACGTACTGCGCGTCCGGTGAATCCTGAACACCGGGCGAGCGCCCGACTACAGGTCTCCGCGCTCCACCGCCGCGCTCAGCCTCCCGCCGGCCCCAGGCGGCGCATTCGGCTTCACTCGCACCGACTTCGCGGGAATCCCGACATACACATGGTGCGGTCGCACGTCCTTGGTAGCCACCGCCACCGCGCCCACCATCGCGTCCGCGCCCACCTTCACCCCTGCCAGGACCGTGGCGTGGTACGTGATGCGCACGCCGTCCTCGAGCACGGTTGCCGCGTCCGTTACGTCTGCCTGGTCGACGATGCTGTGCGTGTGCGAATAGATGTTGGCGTAGTCGCTCACCGAAACCTTGTTCCCCATGACGATCCCCCCGCGATCGTCGAGCAGCACGTGCCGGTGGATGACGCAATCGTCGCCGCACTCGATGTTGTAGCCGAACGAGAACTCCACGTGCTGAAACGCCTTGAACCGCTCGCCGCAACGCCGGAAAATATGCGGCGCCAGCACGCGGCGAAACCTCACGCCCAGGTCGACGTTCTGACCGCCGATCGGAAGGCGGTCGAACGAGTACCAGAGCCAGAGGAGCGGCTTGACTCGCTGAAAGCGCTCGTCATCGCATTCGGCATAGTATTCCGGCTCGAGCGTCACGTTGCGCGGGTCCAGGGCCGAGAGCGCGAGCCGCGTGCCGATGGGCACTGTCTCGTCGGCAACGGCCGTCTCCCAGTTCGCGGCGTACGCGGGATACGCGAGCTCGCACAGGGTTTCGCGGCAGAATCGCGGCCGGTCGAGGGCGGGGTCCTGGAGGGACGTGCGGATACGCTCCAGCCATGCGTCCTCGATGTCGTTGTCGGGGCCGGGCGTGAGAGCGCGAAGTCGGCGGATAACCATTGGTCCCTTTCGTCCCCCGGTCAGGGTTTGGCGGCTCCGGCCCGCGACCAGACAAACGACCGCTCGAGTTCGATCCTCTGGGCGATGTCATTCCACGCGGAGCTCGTTTGCGTTCCGATCGTCACGGTAATCGGCTGGGTCAGGTCAATCGCGGGATCGAATGCGTAGACGGCGCTCCGGGACTCGCGCTGCGCCAGGCGTCCGTCCCCAAAGCCCGGTTTGACCGGAAGCACATCGAGTGGCCGGAAGTCGCGGCCGGAGCTCCGAATGAGGATGTCCATCACGTCGTAGCGAGCGTCGCCCTGCTGGGCATTGAAGAACTCCACCAGCCACGCCTGCACCCCGGGGAGGCCAAGGCGCGTGCGAATGGAGTCGAGCTGCCTCGCCTTGTTCTCCCGGATTGTGTGCAATGCCCTGTAGGAATCCGGGGCAAGGGTGCGGATCACGCTCTCCTCGAGTGGAACCAGCTTCACGAGGAGCCCGAGGTTCTGCACCTGAATCGCGACGTCATCCTGCCGCAACGTTCCGAACCCCGGGGGAATGAGGCCCGAGCGCGCGACGCGTTTCAGCGAGTCTCCTCGCGTCGAGTCGGCCCTGCCGGCAGCGGCCTGCGCAGCGGCCGCCTGGCAGATTCCCGCGCACAGCAGGGCCAGGAGGGAACTTCGTATGCTCTGCCGCACGTGGCAAACGTTCACGCTGATCTCCATGACGGCCGCTCGAGCAATGCGACCACTGCTTCAGCCAGTTCGTCGCGGCCCGCGCCAGTCACCGCGCTGAATGGAATCATCTGATCCTCGTCCAACTCGAGTTCAACCGCAAGCTCGTGCAGCCGGGCGGGGACCTTGTTCGGCCCGAGCTTGTCGGTCTTGGTCACGACGACGATGGCCGGAACGCCAATCTCCGAGAGCAGGTCGAACATCTGCCGGTCGTCGTCGGTCGGGTCGTGCCGCGGGTCCAGGAGCTGGACTATACCCCGCAGGCCGGCGCTGCGCCTCAGGTACCCCTCGATGAGTGGCCGCCACTCCGCGCGCCGCTCCCTGGACACCCGTGCGTACCCGTAGCCCGGCAGGTCCACCAGGACGAACGCATTGTTCACGCGAAAGAAGTTGAGTTCCCTCGTGCGCCCAGGGGTGTTGCTTACGCGAGCGAACGCCTGGCGTCTGACCAGGCGGTTGAGGAGCGAGGATTTCCCCACATTGGAGCGCCCGGCGAATGCAATCTCGGGCAGCTCTACGGGCGGCCGCCACCCATCGACCGACGCCATCCCGCCGAGAAACTCCAGCTCCCGAATGACGAGTGGGTCGGCGGCCGTCTACGCCTCTTTCTTGTGGCGCTTCGCCGAGAGTTCCAGCAGCGGCGGTGCCTTGTTCACGACGCAGGCCTCGGTCACCCGAACTTCGATCACGTCATCCCGGCCCGGCAGGTCGAACATGGTGTCGAGCAGAAGATCTTCGAGGATCGCGCGAAGTCCCCGCGCGCCGGTGCCCCGCTCGATCGCGCGCTTGGCGATGGCGGTGAGCGCGCTTTCCTCGAACGTGATGCGGACGTCCTCGAGATCGAAGAGCTTGCCGTACTGCTTGGTGAGCGCGTTCTTCGGCTCCTTGAGGATGCGCACCAGCGCTTCTTCGTCGAGCGATTGTAGCGGCACCGACACAGGGAGGCGGCCCACCAGCTCCGGAATGAGGCCGTAACGCAGCAGGTCGTCGGGCTCCACGTCGCCGAAGATGTTGGTCGTCCCGCCCAGCTTGACCTTGTCGTCGGCGGGGTTGAAACCGATCTGCCGGCGGCCGAGCCGGGCCTCGATGATCTTCTCGAGCCCGTCGAACGCTCCACCGCAGATGAACAGGATGTCCTTGGTGTTGATCTGGATGTATTCCTGCTGCGGATGCTTGCGTCCGCCCTGCGGCGGTACGCTCGCCACGGTTCCCTCGAGGATCTTGAGCAGCGCCTGCTGGACGCCCTCGCCCGACACATCGCGTGTAATGCTGGGGTTCTCGCTCTTCCGCGCGATCTTGTCGATTTCGTCTATGTACACGATGCCGCGCTCGCATTCGGCGACGTTGAAATCACCCGCTTGCAGCAGGCGAACCAGGATGTTCTCCACGTCCTCGCCAACGTATCCCGCTTCGGTGAGCGTCGTGGCGTCGGCGATGGTGAACGGCACGTCGAGAATGCGCGCGAGTGTCTGCGCAAGGAGCGTCTTGCCGACGCCCGTGGGACCGAGCAGCAGGATATTCGACTTGTCGAGCTCCACCTCGTTGTCACGGCGAGTGCCCGAGTTGATGCGCTTGTAGTGATTGTAGACCGCGACGGAGAGCGCCTTCTTCGCGTTCTCCTGCCCGATCACGTACTGGTCCAGCACGTCCTTGATCTCCTGGGGCGCGGGCACCTGCGTGACCGCCTCGGCAACCTCCCGCTCTTCGTCCTCGGCCAGGATCTCGTTGCACAGGGCGATGCACTCGTTGCAGATGTAGACCGAAGGCCCGGAGATGAACTTCCTCACCGAGTCCTTGGACTTTCCGCAGAACGAGCAGCGCAGGTGCCGATCTTGCGACATCGAGGTCATGGGTAGAGCAGGACCCTCACGCTTGGGAAACGAATCTTTCGGCGCGCCGCATACGGGACGCATGCGATTCGACGCACGACCACTCGATGAGTAACACTACCCGCCAAACCGTCAGTCAGATACCTGTGAAGGCACTCGGCTTGTGAAAAGATTCACAACTAGCGCCGTCGCTCACTGATTGGCTGGCGAATTCCGTGCCATGGTTCCTACTTGGTCGCCACCAGCGTCCCCTTCGTTGCTTCCTGGATGGGCTGGGTGATCACGCTGTCGATGATTCCGTAGTTCTTGGCTTCCTCTGCCGACATGAAGAAGTCCCGCTCCATGTCGCGCTCGATCTGCTCCACGGGCCGCCCCGTGTGCTTGGCATAGAGCGAGTTCATCTGGGAGCGAAGGTAGATGATCTCCTTCGCCTGAATCTCGATGTCCGAGGCCGATCCTTGCGTGCCGCCAGAGGGCTGGTGGATCATGATGCGCGCGTGCGGCAGCGCCGATCTCCGGCCCGCGCGTCCCGCGGCGAGCAGGAATGACGCCATCGACGCGGCCATCCCCATGCAGATCGTGTTCACGGGCGAGCGCAGGAACTGCATCGTGTCGTAAATGGCCATCCCGCTCGACACGACGCCACCGCCGGAGTTGATGTACAGGTAGATGTCACGGCCCGGATTGTCCGCATCCAGAAAGAGCATCTGGGCGATGATCATGTTCGAGACGTCGTCGTTGATCGACGTCCCCAGGAAGATGATCCGGTCCATGAGGAGCCGCGAATAGACGTCGTAGCTGCGCTCTCCGCGGCTCGAACGCTCGATGACATAGGGGTTCGGAATGATCGGCATGGCTTCGTCGTCCCGGTTGCGTGTTGTCATGGTCGTTGGACCGCTCATTGCTGCTCCACCGTGCTTTTCGACAGCAGGTATTCGAACACACGGTCTTCGGTAATGCCGCGTTCGATCTCGCGAAGGCGATTCGCCTTCTGCAGCGCCGCGTACAGCTTGCCGGGGTCGCCCCCGCGCTTGACCGCCATCTCCGTCACCCGGTCATCCACGTCCTTTTCCGTGGCTGCGAACTTCTCGCGCGTCGCGATGGTCTCCACCACCAGGTCACGCCGCACCTGCCGCTCCGCCATGGACTGGAACTCACCAGCGAACTTCTCGCGCTCCTGCTCGGGAACCTTGTACGCGTCGGCGTAGGCAGTCACCAGCGAGCGAACCCACGTGGGCGGCACACCGAACGCATTCGCTCCGATAATTTCGTCCATCAGGGCGCCGCGCACTGCGGCGTCGGCCTCGCGGTCCGCAGTTTCCTGCAGGTCAGCGCGGACTGTGCGGGTGAGCGCCTCCAGCGAATCGAAGTCCCCGAGCTCGCGGGCCAGCGCGTCGTCGAGCGGCGGAAGTGCCTTGCGTTTCACTTCGTTGAGCGTGATCCGCACGGTCTTGCTCTTGCCGCGTTGTGCCTCGTCGGGAAAATCGTCCGGCCACTTCACGGCCCGCTCGATCGTGCCCCCCGGGGCGAGCTCGGTAATCACTTCTTCAATCGAGACGATAGCCTGGCCGGCGCCCACGACCAGGCGGTACTCGTCACCTGGGGGCATCGTCCCGTCCTCGCCCGCGGTCGCGAGCACGACGGTGACCATGTCGCCTTCACGGGGTTTCTCGTCCACGGGCGCCCACGTTGCCCGCTGCTCCCGCAGCTGCGCGAGCTGCTCGTTGACCATCTCGTCAGTCACCCTGGGCGCCGGTCGCTTGACGCGGAACCCGGCCAGGCGCTCGAGCGCGACGGTAGGCTTGACCTCGCAATGCAGTTCGAAGGTCAGGGCCTGACCCTCCTCGAACTTGACGTCATGCGCGTGGGGTTGCGTCACCGGCTCGAGCTGCTCGGCCTCGAGCACGCTCTGGTATGCCTCGCGCATCAGCGCGTCGAGCGCTTCCTGCTTGATCTCGTCGGCGAACTTCTTGCGCACGACGGCGGGCGGTGCCTTGCCCGGACGGAAGCCCGGAAGCCGTACCTGCTGCGCCACGCGCCGCGCCGCACGCTCCCGCGCCGTCGCCACACGCTCGGCCGAAACGGAGATCTGCAACCGGCGCTCCGCGCCTTCCGATTTTCGAGACAGAACTTCAATGTCCATATGATGAGAAATATATGCGAAAGGTGGGACTCGAACCCACACGCCTTGCGGCACAGGATCCTAAGCCCTGCGCGTCTGCCAGTTCCGCCACTTTCGCGTGCCGGCTCTAACAATACGACTGACCGAGCGCGAAAGGGGAGCCTGGCGGGCCAGGCTCCCCTTTGCGCTCACAAGACTCCTGGCCGTCAGTTTCCGATGCGCAGGTTGACCACGGACGTCAGGCGTGAACCGTCGGCGCCAGGAGGTCCCATCACCCTCAGCCCCACGTAGTCTCCAACATTCAGCCTGGCGAGCGCCCGTTGAAGATCGGCCACGGTAGCCACAGGAACTCTGGGTTCGGGGAACCAGACGTCTGTGATGAGCATTCCGGGCCCCAGCTTGTTCTCCGCAGGCCCACCCCGTGCGACGTCGGTGATAAGGACGCCGCGCTCCCCGCTCGTGACACGCGACGAGGCGCGCGCGCTGGGCGCATTCGTCGGCTCAATGGTGATGCCGAGCTTCCTGACTGTTACCGACCCCGACGTCTCCGGGTCATCGCTCTTCTTGAGTGACGCACTCGCGACGGCCTTTTCGTCCGGCGGCGCCTCGCCGAGCTTGACGCGGAACGTCTTCTTCTCACCATAGCGCACGATCTCGAGTTCCACGACGTCGCCCGGCTGGTGCGAACGGATGATGCGCTGGAGCGTGCTCACGCGATCTACCATCTTCCCATCCGCCTTCAGGATCAGGTCTCCTTCCACGATGCCGGCCTTCTGGGCAGGGTTGTTGTCCACCGGATTGAAGTTGCCCACCTTCGCGCCGGCGATTTCCTTCAGCTTGTTCACGGCCGCGTCTTCTGCGGTCACCTCGCCGAGGCCCACGCCGACGATCCCG
Organism: Gemmatimonadaceae bacterium; assembly: GCA_035544915.1. Classification (GTDB taxonomy): domain Bacteria; phylum Gemmatimonadota; class Gemmatimonadetes; order Gemmatimonadales; family Gemmatimonadaceae; genus Fen-1231. Next base: position 33,064 of record DASZZO010000272.1, read on the forward strand.
CGCCGCACGTGACCGTGCGCGATGATGTCATCCATCACGGTCTTGGCGAGCGTGATCGGAATGGCGAACCCGTAGCCGGAATAGAAGCCGGTCTGGCTGGCGATCGCGCTATTGATGCCGATCACCTCGCCGCGGATGTTTACGAGCGGTCCACCAGAGTTTCCCGGATTGATTGCCGCGTCCGTCTGGATGAAGTCCTGAATCGCGTACAGGCTCTGTCGCAGTCCGGCCAGCCGCGACCCGCCCCGCCCCTTGGCGCTGATGATGCCCGCTGTAACGGTGAAGTCGAGCCCGAGGGGATTTCCGATTGCGACCGCCCACTCGCCCACTCGCGCCTTGCTGTCGTCGCCGAGCGCGACGGTGGGCAGTCCGGCACCGTCGATCTTGAGCACCGCCACATCCGTCTGCGGATCCCGGCCGACCACGGTCGCCTTGAACTCGCGACGGTCGGTGAGAATCACCTTCACGCGATCAGCGCCGTCGACCACATGGTTGTTGGTGAGCACGTATCCGTCCTTCGACACGATGAACCCCGACCCCGACTGTTCCTGGTCGCGCGCCTGCGGATCGTCGAAGAACTGCTCGAAGCCGGGTGGAACCTGCACCCGGGTGCGGCCGCGGGCGTCGGGCTTGCGCGCGTCACGCTGGGCGTCAATCGACACGACGGCCGGCGTCACGCGCTCGGCGATTCCGACGAACGAGTTCTGGGTGTCGAGCAGCATGCCCTGCGCCGCCTCGGTCGTGACGACCGCCTTGGCCGGGCTCGGCTGTGCATGAATGAAACGGGTCCAGTCCATCGACGATGCAAACAACACACCGAAGACGAACGCGAGGGCGGCGATCGCAGTGAGGCGGGATTTGGTCAAGTGCGGCATGGGAACTCAGCTTCTGGGGTGAGACTGGCACTACACTCTTCTAATGTACATAAGACCTGACGAGCAGCCCAAAGGTTTCCCGGCCGCTGGCAGCACAGCTCGGACGCCTCACATTGCTTCGGCCGCCTGCCCGAATATCAGGCGGCCCAAAGTCACTTATTTTTTCTTTCGTCGACAATCTCGTAGTCGGCATCGGCAACCTCTTCCTTCTTCGGCTCCGCCGCCCCATCGGAACTGGGCTCGCCTGACGGCTGCGCGCCCTGCGCGCCCTGCGCGGCCTGCGCGGCATAGACCGCCTGGCCCGCGGCCTGAAACGCGGCGTTGAGTTCCTCCAGCGCGCCCTTGATCTCGTTCATGTCGTCGCCGCGGTGCGCCTTGCGGGCGCGCTCCACGGCATTGTCCAGGCGAGTCTTGAGTTCCGCCGGCACCTTGTCGCTCCACTCCTTGGACTCCTTCTCCACCTGGTACGCGAGCGTGTCCAGCCGGTTCTTGGTGTCGATCTCCTCGCGCTTCCGCTTGTCCTCGGCCGCGTTCTTCTCTGCGTCCTTCACCATGCGGTCCACCTCGGCGTCGCTCAGCCCGCTCGAGGCTTCGATGCGGATCTTCTGCTCCTTGCCGGTGGTCTTGTCCTTCGCCGTCACGTGCAGGATGCCGTTGGCGTCGATGTCGAACGTCACCTCCACCTGGGGCGTGCCGCGCGGGGCCGGCGGAATTCCCGTGAGCTGGAACTTGCCGATGGTCTTATTGTAGATCGCCAGGTCGCGCTCGCCCTGGAGCACGTGAATCTCGACCGTCGTCTGGTTGTCGTCGGCCGTGGAGAATGTCTCGGACTTCTTCGTGGGGATCGTGGTATTCCGGGGAATGAGCACCGTCGTCACGCCGCCCAGGGTCTCGATGCCGAGCGAGAGCGGGGTCACGTCGAGCAGCAGCACGTCCTTCTGCTCGCCCGTGAGCACCGCGCCCTGAATGGCCGCACCCACCGCCACGACCTCGTCGGGATTGACCCCCTTGTTCGGCTCCTTGCCGAAGAAGTTCTTGACGACTTCCTGGACCTTCGGAATGCGCGTGGATCCTCCCACGAGCAGCACTTCGTCCACCTGCGACGGCTGCATACCCGCGTCAGCCAGCGCCTTTTTCATCGGGTCCAGCGTGCGCCGGATGAGGTCGTCCACCAACTGCTCGAACTTCGCGCGAGTGAGCTGGTAGTTCAGGTGCTTGGGCCCCGAGGCATCGGCCGTGATGAACGGCAGGTTGATGTCGGTCGTCATCGTGCCCGAGAGCTCGATCTTTGCCTTCTCCGCCGCTTCCTTCAGGCGTTGCAGCGCCATGGGATCCTTGGAGAGGTCAATCGCCTGATCCTTCTTGAACTCGGTCACGAGCCAGTCGATCACTTTCTGGTCGAAGTCATCGCCGCCCAAGTGCGTGTCGCCGTTGGTGGACTTCACCTCGAACTGGCGCGTGCCGTCCACGTCGTACAGCTCAAGGACGGAGATGTCGTAGGTGCCGCCGCCCAAGTCGAACACGGCGACCTTTTCGTCTTTCTTGCCTTTCTTGTCGAGGCCGTAAGCGAGTGCGGCGGCCGTCGGCTCATTGATAATGCGGAGTACGTCGAGGCCGGCAATCTTGCCCGCATCCTTGGTGGCCTGCCGTTGCGCGTCGTTGAAGTACGCCGGAACGGTAACCACGGCCTTGGACACCGGATGCCCCAGATAGTCCTCGGCCGTCTGCTTCATTTTCTGGAGGATCATCGCCGAGATTTCGGGGGGCGAGTAGCGCTTGCCCTGCACCTCGACAGACGCAATGTCATTTGGGCCGGACTTCACAGAGTACGGCACCCGTTTGATCTCCTCGGTCACCTCGGACATCTTGCGGCCCATGAAGCGCTTGATCGAGAAGACGGTATTCTGGGGATTAGTGACGGCCTGACGCTTGGCGATGGTCCCGACAAGCCGCTCGCCATCCTTGCTGAAGCCGACGACCGATGGTGTGGTTCGTCCGCCTTCCGCATTCGGGATGACGACGGGATCGCCACCCTCCATCACGGCGACAACGGAGTTCGTGGTGCCCAAGTCAATGCCAATCACTTTGTCAGCCATTTTCTGTCCTCTCAAGGATCTTTTTGGGTTCGCTCGGATTACTGCGGCGGCAAAGAGCAAGGACGGGGCCAAGCGAATCGGCCAAAGTGGCTCGAAGGGATTGGGGTCGTTAGAGATAGCAGGGTGTCAGAACGGCAGTCGAGGGTTGAGAGGTGAGGGTTGGGAGTTGGGGGGTTGAGGGGCGAGCGTTGAGGGTTCACAAGTCGGTCGTCGAAGGCTGGCAACATCGGGGTGACCGGTCGAAGATCGAATAGTGGGGGACGCAGAGGCCGGTTTGGAACACCGAATCGAAATGCTTCAGTGGCGAGCGGCCTTGGCGGTCGGCCAAGCCTCCATTGCGCTGCGTTGGAGGGGCCGGGCTGCGCGCGAAATCGCCACGCTGGCGGAGCGAGGGGCCATCGACGCGGGCACGTTGGGTTCCTGGCGCTCGTGAAGGGGTGCACGGGCTGGCGAACTCGCTATTGAGGAAAGCCAAATCCCTGTCGAGCCAGGCGAAATCGCTTTTGCGGTGCGCGAAATCGCCTTTGAGGCACACCCACTGAGTACCAAGGCAGGGGAAACCAGCACGAAGGTACGCCCACCGAGCACAAAGGCAGGCGAAACCAGTACCAAGGCGGCCGCAATGAGCACCAAGGGAGGGGCAGTGAGCACCAAGGCAGGCGGAACGTCCACCGAGGCAGACGGAATGTCCACCGAGGCCCACGCAGTGAGCACGAAGGGAGGCGCAATGAGCACCACGGCGGGCGCAATGAGCACCAAGGGTGGCGCAGTGAGCACCGAGGCAGGCAGAACGTCCGCCGAGGCACGGGGAACGTCCACCGCGGCAGACGAAACGTCCACCGACGGAGGCGGAGCGACCACCGAGGCCCGCACAACGAGTGACAAGGCAGACGAAACGGATTCTGTTCGGCAAAGAACGCCACGGTACTGGCCTGACAGCACCGAACGCTACCACGGCATTGACATTCCCGGCGCCGCTGCGCATTTCGCCGTGAATGATTCCGCTTGGCGCCGAATCTCCAAGCTTCCGCACACCGTGGATGACGCTCTTCATTCTCGGTGGGATGTTCGCCGTGTGGATCCTGGTGCAGGGGGCAGGATTCGACGATTACGCGCTCGTGTCGAGCGTCTGCAACCTCGGCATGGTGCCCGGCGAACTGACGCACATGGCGCCGCTGGGGTCCGCCATTCCCGTGACCAGAACGCTCAACTGCGTGATCGACAACGACCGGGTGAACTATTTCACGCCGATCATTTCGCTGTTCCTCCACGGCGGCTGGGCTCACATCCTGGGCAACGCACTCTTCCTCTGGGTGTTCGGCAAGGACATCGAAGACGCCATGGGTCCGGGCCGATTCCTGCTGTTCTACCTGATCTGCGGACTCGCGGCGGCGGCCGCGCACATTGCGATCGATCCGGCTTCGCCAATCCCGACCGTCGGCGCATCGGGCGCGATCTCGGGGGTCATGGGCGGCTACCTGCTGCTCTATCCGCAGGTTCGCATCCGCATGCTCTTCATCTTCGTGATTTTCCTCAAGGTGATTGCCATTCCGGCGTGGCTGGTGCTGATCTGGTGGTTCGCGCTCCAGCTTCTGACGGGCCTTCCACAGGTGCTCACACCGAGCCCGGAGATCGCCGGCAGCGGCGGCGTGGCGGTCTGGGCGCACGTTGGCGGGTTCCTCGCCGGTGTGCTGCTCGTGCGACTCTTTGTGAGGCCGGAGCTCGTCGCCCGCCGCCAGATGGCGCTGCGTGGCCTGGGGATACCGGCCGGTTGACCGCGAGTTTGCGCGCCCCTCTCACCGGAGCGTAGCTTTTCCTCTCCCCTGACGGCGACGAGCGCGCCGGAGACCACACCCCCGTGCGGCTTATTCCTCGAGACGAAGGGTTCTTCGACATGTTCGACGCGCTTGCGTCGATCATGGTGCGCTCGGCGAAAGTGCTCGACGAGCTGTTCAATGAGCCCAACCGGCTGGAAGTGTTTGCGGCGCAGATCAAGCAGCTGGAGCACGAAGCCGATGTGATCACGCACGAAATCATGAAACGCATCGACAAGAGTTTCGTGACGCCCCTGGACCGCGAGGACATTCACCGGCTGGCGACGCGGCTGGACAACGTCGTGGACCTGATCGATGGCACGGCGCGTCGTGCCCAGATGTTTCACCTGAGTGACCGCCGGCCGCACGCGAAGGAACTCGCCCAGATACTGATGAAGGCCGCCGAGGCGATTGCCATGGCGACGCGGTCGCTCAAGGACCCGCACGAGGTGGCGCGGATAGGCCGCGAGGTGAAGTTGCTCGAGGAGGCCGCCGACGCCATCTACTCGCGCGCCGTGGGCGCGTTGTTCGAAGGGAGTCCCGACGCGCTGGACGTCATTAAATGGAAGGAGCTGTACGACAATATCGAGCACGCGATAGACGAGTGTGAGGACGTCCTCAACGTCCTCGAGAGCGTCTCCATCAAGAACAGCTGACCGACGGGGCGCGCGTGGTCAGCTACGTTCTTGCGATTGTCCTGCTGGCGTTCGTGTTCGATTTCATCAACGGCTTCCACGACTCGGCGAACGCGATCGCGACGATCGTGGGCACGCGCGTGCTCAGCCCGTTCGCGGCGGTCGTGTGGGCCGCGACGTTCAACTTCCTCGCCGTGTTCCTGGGCAGTACCGCCGTGGCGAAGGCCGTCAGCAGCGGGTTCGTCGTCCAGAGCGTTGTCACTCCCAATGTGATCTGTGCGGGGCTGGCGGGAGCGATCGTGTGGAACCTGATCACCTGGTACTACGGCATCCCGTCGAGCTCCTCACACGCGCTGATTGGAGGGTTCGCCGGCGCCGCGGTGTCCAAGGCGGGTTTCGGCGCGCTCCTCTGGGGCAAGAAGTGGATCGAGACGCTCTCCGCGATCGTCATCTCGCCCATGCTCGGGATGGCGATCGGATTCGTGCTGATGGTGATCGTCTACAACCTCTTCCAGAAGGCGACGCCGCGCCGCGTGGACAAGATATTCCGTCCGGGACAGCTCATCAGTTCGGCGCTCATGGGCATCGCGCACGGGTCCAACGATGCACAGAAGACAATCGGCATCATCGTCGGCCTGCTGGTCGCCGCCAAGCCTGCCTTCGCCGGAAAAACAGGCTTTCTCGCGCTCTTCTACCTTGAAGGGGTGGACCACATTCCGGCGTGGGTCAAGATCAGCGCCTTCTCCTGCATCTCGCTGGGTACGCTTTTTGGTGGCTGGCGGATCATTCATACGATGGGCTCCCGCATCACGAAGCTCCGCCCGGTGAGCGGTTTCTGCGCCGAGACCGGCGGCGCCATGGTGATCCTGTCGGCGTCGAACTTGGGGATACCGGTGAGCACGACACACACGATAACAGGCGCCATCGTGGGCGTTGGCGCGGCGAACCGTGTCTCGGCTGTTCGCTGGGGCATCGCGCGACGCATCGTGTGGGCGTGGGTGTTGACGATACCCGCCGCGGCTATGATCTCGGCACTGGTGCACTGGGTGCTCGCGCGGTTCGTCACGCTCTAGGCTTGGGCTCCGCGCGCGAGTCGCGCGGTGCCGCTCGTTACCCCGCCGTTACAAACCTTGCGCCCGACCGTGACACCAAAGGGGGAGCTTTAGGGGTGACAGAAAGGCGCCGTACGCGTCCCACTCACCTTTATCCCCCGGAACCCCGAAGATGAACCCCGTCCGACAGCGGTGCCTCCTGGTGGCGATGGCCGCAACTGCGCTCGCTTCCCCGCGCCTGATCACGGCGCAAGGCGGCAGCCCACCGCCAGTCGTAACGCCCGTCACGCCGGCGCTCGACTTCTCCGGCGTGATCTACGGCAACTATCAATACAGATACGACTCAGCCACCAAGGCCGCGAACGGCAACCAGGCGCCCAACAAGTTCGATATCGAGCGTGTGTACCTGAACGTCCGCATGCCCGCGGGCGCTGATGGCAGCATTCGCGTCACCACCGACGTGTTCAACAACGCCGGGAGCTGCGCTGGCTGCTATGCCGGCTGGACCGTGCGCCTGAAGTACGCCTATTTCCAGTACAACTTCCTGCACGACATCGGTGGCAGCAAAGGGTTCAACGCCGTGGCGCGCGTGGGCATGCTGCACACCGTGCAGGTCGACCATGAGGAAGGGTTCTGGCCGCGCTGGATTTCCCAGGTGGCCATCGAACGGAACGGGTTCTTCTCGTCGTCGGACGTCGGTATCGCGGGCCTCCTTACCCTTCCGGGCAAATGGGGCGAGTTCTACGCGACGATGGTCAACGGCTCCGGCTACGCCCAGGTCGAGGTTGACCCGTACAAGGACTACGCCGCCCGCTTCTCGCTGACGCCCTTTGGGAGTCACGACAGCATCCTCAGGACGCTCACCATCTCCCCGTTCTTCTCGGCCGGGCACACGGCCAGCAAGTTCATTAACGGCGGTACGGGACAAATCGGCCCGGTGTCTGAGGGCAACACGCGCAGTCGCGACGGCGTGTTTGTCGGCCTGAAGGACCGTCGCCTGTCCCTCGGCGCCGAGTGGGCCCAGCGCACCGAGACAGTCGAACTCG
>DASZZO010000273.1:0-2374 GCA_035544915.1 Gemmatimonadaceae bacterium
CGGCGAGGTACACGGTTGCCATCGCGCCCTCTCCGAGATGGCGCTCGATGCGGTAGCGGCCGGTGAGAGCCGCGTTTAGCCGGTCGGTCGGGGCGGGCACGGGCTCAAAGATGCCGAGCCTGGTGCTGGTGCGCGAGCGCCGGGCGCCTGTGCCGGCCGCGCCGCGGGCCCAACGCGAGCGTCAGGCGGGGCCGCTAGCGTGCCCCGCGATGAGGAGCTGGCCTCCGCCGTTATGCCATGGCCTAATGAATACCGCCGCCTTTCTCGCTGGGGAGGCCGCAATGCATGGCCACTTGGAAGTTCGTGGATGAAGTCGCAAGGGAGTGGCCTATGCGCAAATACCGCGCGAGACGTGCCGGCTTGCGGGTCTCAAGGTCCATCGAAGACCCAAGGCGAATCTAGAAGGTCTCCGTAGCCGGCGAAGAATCCGAGCGGCGATTCGCCGCTCACAATGCCGGGGTCGCGGGTTCGAGCCCCGCCCCTGCTATTCTCGAACGCGTCAAGGTCCAAGGGGTTGGGTGACGCCGCGCGTTCGTCTCTTGCGGAGTCGTCAGATGCTGGTACAGCGTTGGGTACAATGGACCGCTCAGAAAGCTCCTTAGCGCGTCGCAACTCGTCAAGGACTTGGGGCGCCTGCTCACAATGGGAATGCCGCCAGTTCTTCTCAGGATAGCCGATGACGGCTCTCCGTCGATCGCGCCAACCGAAAAACATGACGCGCTCGGGAAGAGACGGCAAGACAGGGGAGTCGATACCTCGCGCTGGTAAACTGGCCGTGGCGCGTGTGGGTGCCTGATTCATCTCGATCGTTCGTGGCGTCCACGAGCGCCCGCGTCTGCGAGACAGCCCTGCTGTGCAAAACGAGAAAGCAGCAAAGAAACCCGACATCGGGATAATTGGAGCAGCGGCCCCCCCGGTCGCCCTCTGTCGCCTAACAGCCGGCAGCCATACGTTCCTTGCGCGTCCCAGGATGGACCTTCCCCAGTGAGACTCGATTGACGACGTCGGCGACCCGCGCACTCTTCCTCTTCGGGAGCCTCGAACTCCGTGCACCCGAGGGCTCGGACACGCGGCAGATCCTCTCCCGACCGAAGGTCATTGCGCTACTTGCCTATCTCGCCGTGCCCTCCGTCGGGCGATTCGTGCGGCGCGATACGCTGGTGGGCCTGCTGTGGCCCGTGCTCGATCAGGCGCATGCCCGTGCGGCCCTTCGAAAAGCGCTCCAAGCCGTCCGAACGGCGCTGGGCCGCGACGCAGCGCTCGCGCGAGGAGACGAGGAGGTCGCGCTATCGACCGGGGCACTGTGGTGCGACGCGGCGGCCTTTACAGCGGCGGCGGACTCGGGAGCACTTTCGCGTGCGCTCGAACTCTACCGTGGTGAACTGTTGCCGGGCTTCCATCTCTCCGGCTGCGGAGACTTCGACCAATGGCTGGAAGCGGAGCGCACTGCCGCCGCCGAGCGGGCGTCCGCCGCGGCGTGGGCGCTGGCACAACGTCAGGAACGCGAGAGTGCGCTCAGTGACGCGGCGCGTTCGGCGCGCCGCGCCGTGCGTTTTTCCTGGAGTGACGAACGTACGCTCCGACGTGCCGTGCTCATGCTCGACCGGCTTGGCGATCGCGCCGGCGCCCTTCGCCTCTTTGACGAGTTCGCCCGGCGGCTGCGCGCCGAATTCGAAGTGGCGCCTTCCGCCGAAACCATTGCGCTGATCAATTCGCTGCGCGAATAAGGCTGGGCCGGGTGAAGGCGGCGCTCCTGGAACGCAAAAGGAACGGCGCACGCTCGGCTGGAGGTACGCATCGCGATCGCTCCGCTCGTAGCGTCAGGTGGCGATCCGACCGGCACCGCAGCGTGCGGAGGTCCGAGCGGTCGACATCCTTAATCGGAACGGTGCAGAATGACAAGTACACTCAAGGTTCTTGCGCGCGGCGTGCGCGCACTCATCTGGTTGCCCAGAGAATCGGGCAGCCTCGCCCGCTGGCGGCGAGCCGGTCGCCCCGTCGTATTGGTGACCTCGGCGGTGCTGGCCACGATCGGAACGACAAGCTGCGCGGAAAGGCCCACCGCTCTGCGGCAACCCTCTCGCATCGCCACCCCAGACAGGTCCGGTGCTACGGACGCGAGTCCGACGGCGAGCGTCCGGTGGAACTCCGTCGCCTTGGGCCTCGTGGATACCTACCGGCCGAAGCTGGGCCAGCAGGCCGCCCTCCGCGCCATGGCCTACCTGAGCCTTGCGCAGTACAACGCAGAAGTGACCGCAGAAGCGGCGGATACCAACCCGTCGCCACGAGCGGCGGTCGCTGGCGCCTCGGCCGTCGTGCTGACGTATGTCTTCCCCGACGCGGCTGTCTTTCTCGAGGCGAAGGTACGCGAGGA
>DASZZO010000274.1:0-3503 GCA_035544915.1 Gemmatimonadaceae bacterium
CAAGAACTCGATGGCCATCATGGCGCGGCACGCCATGGATACGCTGCCGAGCGTGCGCATTGTGCGGCCGGCGGTTCCGGAGGAGGTGGAGGAGGCGATCTTCGCGGCGATGGAGAAAGCGCCCGCAGACCGCCCCCGTTCCGCCGCGGACTTTGCGGCGATAATGGGCGTGCCGCTCGGCGCCACGGCAACGCGGAGAGTGAACACCCCGCGCTCCACCAAAACGCGCCGGATTCCGACCGGCATGCAGGCTCTGGCCGTGCCGGCCGTTCCGTGGTGGCGGCGGACCGGCGTGATGATAGCCGGCGCGGTGCTCGCAGCGGTCGTGACATTCGGGGCGTGGAAACTGAGTACGGCGGGCACGCGACCGGGCGGCCGGGGCATCGCCGCGGATTCGCTTGCCCGGCGCGTTGCGGTGCTCTACTTCACCGACAACAGCAAGAACGGTGAGCTCCGGCCGGTCGCCGACGGGCTGACTGAAGCGCTCATCCGGTCGCTTTCAGAGGTCTCCATGCTGCGTGTGGTCTCGCGGAACGGTGTTGCGCGTTACCGGGACAGCGATGTCCGAAAGGACAGCATCGCGCGCGCCCTCCACGCGGGAACGCTCGTGGTCGGATCGGTCGAGCCGGATGGAAAGTACGTCAGGGTAAGCACGCGCCTCTATGACGGCACTGGGACCGACATCGGCAAGCGCGGTAGCGTCATGGTCCCCAGAGACTCGTTGTTCCGGGCTGCCGACGCCGTTGCCGTCGAGGTGTCGCGGAACCTGCGCGCGGCTCTCGGTGAGGAGGTCCGCCTCAAGGAGGGGCAGGCGGGCACGAGGAGCCTGAAGGCGTGGACCCTGCTCAACCAGGCGGAACAGCTCAGGAAGGACGCGGAACGTGCGGCGCTCGAAGACCGGCCCCGCGCAGCGGCGCTCCTGGCACAGGCTGATTCGCTCCTGCAACAGTCGAGGCAGGAAGACAACAAGTGGATCGATCCCGTCGTTCTGCAGGGGGAACTCGCCTACCAGCGTGGCCGTCTCGAGACCAACGGCGCGGAGCGCGGCAAGTGGTACGATGCCGCGATGAAGCTCGCCGCGGGCGCGCTCGACATGGATCCGTACAGTGCAAGGGCGCTCGCACTGCGCGGAACGGCCCTGTACGCGCAATGGAAGCTCCGGTTGACAACCGACCCGGTCGCACGCGCGACGCAGCTCGAACAGGCAAAGACCGATCTCGAGAACGCTGTGACAAAGGATCCGTCGCTGGCGACGGCGTACGCCGTGCTATCCAACCTGTATTACGACAAGAAGGATGTCCCGACCTCGTTCACAAAGGCGCGACAGGCGTACGAAGCCGATGCCTTTCTGACCAATACGAACTCCATTCTGTCGCGCCTGTTCTGGACGTCGTACGATACGCAGAACTTCAGCGAGGCCTCCAAGTGGTGCGACGAGGGCGCGCGCCGCTTTCCGGGTGACCATCTCTTCACGGCGTGCAGGCTCTGGATGAACCTCACTCCAGACACATCGCCGGATATCCCGGAGGCATGGAGGCTGGCGGCCAGGGTAGACTCGCTCGCGCCCACGAATGTCAGGCCCCTCCAGTCGCGCATCGCGCGGCTCGTGGTGGGTGGCATCATTGGCCGCGCGGCGAAAGCGGCGCCGACCGAACCGGTGCGGCAAGCCTTAATGGACAGCGCCAACAAAGTATTGTTGCGCGCGCGTGGCGATCGTACCGTGGATCCCTTGCAGGAGTTGCCCGGCTTCGAGGCCATCATGCGCACACAGATGGGCGACTATGCCACTGCGGTGCAATTGCTCAAGCAGTATGTGTCGGTCAACCCCGACCATTCCTTCCGTGTAGCCGGGAACGTGCACTGGTGGTGGCGGGACCTCCTCAAGCAGCCCGGCTTCGAGGCGCTGTTGGCCCGGCAGCGATAGCCTCCTCAAGCTGGGAGGATCCACCGGGCTCGATCGGCATGGCTTGGCCTCGATGAACGCTCGATGAACGTCTGTTACCCACCAGGCCTAGACGTGTGACCCGTTAACGTATACGATTGCATTCCCCCCCAAGCGCGGTCCCACCGCGCGCAGGGCTCCATGCGTTGTATGCCCAACACTGAAGGAGCCGTCATGATTCGTCGCGCCGTCGTACTCACATCGCTGATCGCCTTGGCGGGTTGCAAGGTGGCGGACAGTTTCAAACCGAAATCCGCCGCTCCGCGACCAGCGCCGGCGTTCGCCATTTCGGATGGCGCGCACTTGAGCGGGAATCCCGATTTCTTTTTCCTGCCGCCCATGGTGAAGGACCCGAGCAAAAACCCGAACTTCGACAAGGGCGCGTTCAACGGAAAGCTCAGTCCGGTGGTGGACATCTGTCAGGTCGACGCGACGACGGAAGCTGCGGTGAACGCAGGCGCACCCTGCAAGACCGGCGGTTATTTCGCCTCGTTCCAGCTGTCGCCCAGGAACGTCGAGTCGGGCGGCCAGCAGGACGCGCAGAGGGAAGGAGAGAACGAAAATGAGACCGAGAGAGAGAACCGCGCAGAGCCCCATTACCATCTGAAGTGGAAGGTGCCCGAGTCGGAGGTGAAGTTCTTCAGGATCGCGGTTCGCGTGGGCTTCAAGAGACTCGGTACGGCGGACGTCGAACGGGGCGACGATTCCGGAGAGCTCAAGGACGTCAATACGGGCGACTTCGTCCATCTCGAGGACGAGAGCCTTTCCATCAACTTCCGGATCGAAAATCGCGCACTTTGCGCACCACCTGGCCCAGGCACAAGCCCCTGCACGTCCGAAGTCGTCAACCTCGCGAGCGGAGGGACGGTCACAATAACGCTCCCCAAGAGTACTGGGCCGAGCGGCATCCAGATTCCGCCGCAGCCGGGCAAGCCCTCGGTGAACATCACCATACAGACCTGTCAGGACTTGAATGCCCGGGGTGCGATCGACCTGCCGACGTTCGGCAGTTGCCTGAGAATCACCGCCGATCCTCCGCTCCCGCCGGGCGGGTTCAATCCCAAGGCCACGGCATTCATTTGCGACCTCAACGTGCCCTTTGGCCCGGGCGGTGTCGTCCTGAGTCGCGCCCAGGAGGATCGCATCACATTGCATCAGCTCGACGTCAACGGTGAGAGCCAGACCGTAAAGGCGCTGCCGCACGCTGGCGGTTGTCCAGTTGGCGGAGTGGCGGCGGCTGCGAGCCTTGGAACATTCTTGCACTCCCTCGCGCACGGTCAGTGGAAGAACGCCGGCGCGCAGGCTGCCGCATTGCTTGGCCCGAAGCCGCTCTACGCCTACCGGTTCCTCGACCAGGGCGGCGGCGGATTGCCCGACGGCTTGAGCGATTTCCAGTTCGCGCTGCCGGCGAAGATGCTCAAGTCTGCAGGCGACAATCAAACGGCGCGGCCGGGAACGGCCCTCCCTGTCGACCCGACGGTGCTGGTCTCGGATCTGGGTAACGAACCGGTGCGGGGAGCGCGAGTCCGATTCACCACCAGCGACGGATCCGTGGCGCCGA
>DASZZO010000275.1:0-13933 GCA_035544915.1 Gemmatimonadaceae bacterium
CCGTGGCGCCGACGACGTTCGTCACCGGAATAGACGGGAAGGCGCGCGCCGGGTGGACCCTCAAGGGAACCTCGGGGGCGAACAGTCTCATGGCGAGTGGCCGGGGGATAGGCGGCGAGGACTTCAACGGGCCGCGCGAAGGCATCGATCCCTTCCAGCCGATTCAGCCAATTTCTGATCCGTCGCCGTCGTCCCGCAGCCCCGTGACCCTGCAAACGGGGTCGCAAACCTTCCGCGCCACCAGCTTCAGCTTCACAGATGGATTTGAGGTCGAATCTGGCTGGACGGCGACGGGCTTCTGGAACAGGAGCACGCTGCGCAACGGCGCGAATCCCATAATGAACGCGGCGTACCCAACGTATGTGGATCTTGCACCCGGCGATGCGTCGGGCGGGGCGATGCCGTCGCCATTCGCCGGATCGTATGTGTTCTGGTACGGCAATCCGGCGGCGGGCAACTATCTGGGCCCCCAGCAAGCCAACGATGCGCCGAAATCAGGAGGAAGAGGCACGGCGTCGAATACTGGAGTGCTGACCTCACCGTCCATCGTGTTCCCAACGGCTACCGGAATGTCGCTCGTTCTGCGATTCAACACCTGGTGGGAAATCGAGAGCGTGAATCCCTCGTTGTTCGACCGCATGGAGCTGTCGGTTCAGGATGTCAGCACGTCGGCCATCACGTCGCTCGGCATGTTGAATCCGGCTACAGATCCCACGGTCGCCCGTCCGCCGTCTGCACCGTTCACATCCGGCGGATTCAACACGCCACCAGGCTGGGTTGAGGTCGTGAAGGACTTGAGTGCCTTCCGGGGGAAGACCATCCGCCTCATCTTCACATTCAATACCGTGGACCTCCTGTACAACGGATTCCGCGGATGGTTGCTCGACAACGTGCGGATAACGCCTGATGCACCGCCCACGTCGTCGCTGTCGCTCCAGCAATCGACACCGGCGTTCGGGCTGTCGGCGCAGCAGGCCACGGCGCCGACCGGCACGCTGCAGCCAGTATTGCCCCTGAGGCCGCGTCCGTAGCAGCCGCGCGGGCACGGGGGTGAATAAACCAGGGGCGGCTCCGCGCGGAGCCGCCCCTGGTCGCTGTGCGGGTGTCAGCGCGGTGGGCGCTTGCCTGACGAGTCGGGCTTTGCAGGCGCAGCGCTTTTTGGCACCGCGGTGCCCTTTGCCGCCGCTGCGGATCTCGGCTCGACGGTGATCGCAAGCGTGGAGCTGGCGGTGCCCGCCGTGACCGTCAACGTTGCCTTGCCGATCTTCTCCGCACTGAGTACACCCGGCGCGAGAAGGCGCACGATCGCCGCGTTCGAGGTCGTCCAGACAGTCTGAGGGGTGGTGACTGGGGCTCCCGCGTCGTCGGTTGCATCGAGTCGCACGCGGACCGTGTCACCTGCACGAACGTGTGGCTTGTTCATGGAGAGCACCAGCAACGACACGGCGTCGGGCGTCACGGTGCGCGGCACCTTGCCGTTCACACTTCTCGTCGCATCGGCCCCGTGGCCGATCACCACGGAGTCCCCCATTGCAGCCTCGACGGCGGCGGCCGCGGCGACGGTAGGCGGCGGCGCGGCTTCCGCTTCGGGCACAGGCGCCTGCTTGGTGCCTCTCGAAAGGACTGCCCAAGCGACGCCCCCGACCGCAACGCCGGCGAGTGCGAGAACCGTCCAGAGCGACTTGCCCCGGGACGCTGCCTCGGCGGCAGGCGCGTAGGGTTCGGCGCCGACGGGCGGAACCACGCTTTGGGCCGCCTCGGTGCCGGCTCCAACTCCCGCCGCATCGTCGGCGTGGTCGGGCGAAACCGCTTCTGTGCTGACCGGCGTGACGGCACTGATGGGGGCAACGGGAGTGCTCTCGCTGATGTAAGTCACCGCGTCCGGCCGCGACGCACTCTGCGCCCCGGACGGCGCCCCGTGGTGGCCGCTGACGATCGCGTTCGACTCCGCGCTCACCTTGCGTGCGTTCTCCGCGAGTTCAGCCGTGCTGACCGGCCTGGTCCGCTCGGAGGGCAGTGCGGGCGACAGGCTTGCCGGCGTGACGGGGAACGACTTCCGGCGCTGCGATCCCGCCTTCACCAGCGAGACGAGATGGCTGCGCGGTCCGTCGTCGTGCGGGTCGAGCCCGCGCCCGAAAATCGGCACGAGATTCCCAAGCGAGGGAAAGCGCTCGGTCGGATCCTTCGACAGCATGCGCATCACGGCGCCGGACAGTTCGAGCGACACCTCCGGCCGCAGGTCGCGCAAGGAGCGCGGCGAATCCTGCATGTGCGCAATCTGCAGCTCGATCGGTGTGCCGGAGAAGGGCGGGGCGCCCGCGAGCATCTCGTAAGCGAGAACGCCGAGCGAATACTGGTCGCTCTGCGCGTCGGTCTCGGCGCCGCGACACTGTTCGGGACTCATGTACGCGGGCGTCCCGATGGTCGCGCCTGTCTGCGTGAAGCGTTTCTCGTCGGTGGCGCGCGCGATGCCGAAATCCATGACGATCGCATTCCCCTTCTGATCGATCATGATATTCGCCGGTTTGATATCGCGATGCACCACGCCCTCGTGATGTGCGTAGTCGAGTCCGCGCGCGACTTCAACGAGTACCGTCTGTGCGACGGGTACGGGCAATGCGGGATGCTGTGCGAGAATATCATCCAGCGTGCGTCCATCGATGTACTTCATCACGAAGTACAGAAAGCGATCCTTCTCCTTGACCGAATGGATGTAGATGATGTTCGGATGGTCGAGTTTGGCGGCGGTGCGCGCCTCGGACAGGAACCGGTCCCACATGCTCGCGCCGTAGACCAGGCCCGGCAGCATGACCTTGATGGCGACCTTGCGGTTGAGTTGCAGGTCGTGGGCGAGGAGCACGGCGGCCATGCCGCCGCGCCCCAGCTCGCCCTTGATCTCGTATTCGCCAATGGTCGCCTGGCGGAGCTTCTGGAGCAGTTCCTCCCACGGGTCGAACCGCGAGCCTTCGCCGCTCATGAGGGCGGAGCCGGTTATGGGCGTGCCGCACGAACCGCAGAAGCGGTCGCCGAGCGGCACGAGCGATCCACAACCGGGGCAGGTGACGGAGCTGGTGGGCATAACCAGTGAAATATCGATGGTGCGGGGGGTGTGGGGGAAGGACGGGCGTGCCACGGCGCGCTCGGCTGCGGTGCCCTTTCAATACAGACGAGCGCCGGGTGCTTTGGTCGCACCGGCGGCAGTCAGCGCAGTGGGCTCTCCGGCCCCCGGAACACTTTGCCTCCCTTCATCACGAAGACCACGCGTTTGACCGCTCCGATATCGCGGAGCGGGTTTCCGTCGAGCGCTATCAGGTCCGCCTCGAATCCCTGCGAGAGCACACCGATCCGGTCACCAAGCCCCATCGACTCCGCATTGCGCGAGGTTGCAGTGACGATCGCGTCCATGGGCGACTGGCCCGCCTCCTGGACCCGGCAGATCAAGTCCTCGGCATTGCGGCCGTGCGCACCAGCGACGACGTCCGTACCAAAGACCACGCGCAGCTTCGGCGTGGCGAACGCCATCTGGAGGACCTTCGGAAAGAGCGGGAGTACTCGTTCCATGGAGGTGAACCCCTCCGCGTTGAAACTCCCGACGCCGTCGAAGCGTGACCGGTTGTCGAGGTAGTTGCGCACCACGAGGCCGCACTGCGGATCGAACAACACTCCATGGTCCGCCAGCAGTCGGAGCACTTCCGGGGTCGCGAAGATTCCATGCTCCACCTGGCCGCATCCGGCCAGGGCGGTCAAGCGTATGCTTTCCACCGAATGTGCGTGGACGACGGTCCGGAGGCCGAGCAGCTTCGCCTCGCCGCACAGGGCCTCCAGCTGCGCGGGCGTGAGCTTTGGCGCCCCGCCCTCGCGCAGGCTCTTCGAGGCGAAGATCTTGATGAAATCCGCCCCCGCTGCCTTCAGATCCCGAACCCGCGCACGAAGCTGGGCGGGCGTGAGCGACGCGTCTGCGATTGGCGAGAGCGAGGTCAGGATCCGGGGTCCGGCAATCTTGCCGCCCGCGATGGCGTCGCGAAGGTCCTTGTCGGCTACCGTTCCCATGCTCTGGACCGTCGTGAATCCGCTCCTCAGTGTTGTCCAGGCGTTCGCCGCCGCAGCAATGGCGGACTGCGCGGGAGTATCGCCGTCGCCCTCCGTGTGCAGGCGACCACGACTGTTGATGTATCCGGTCAGATGAACGTGCGCGTCAATCAGTCCCGGGAGCACAGTGTAGCGGGAGAGATCGTATGTGACCGCGGCGCTCCGGTATTGACGCACGGCCCGGATCTTACCGTCGACCACGGTGATCAGGGCGTTCCTCAGTTGGCCCCCCTTCCCATCCAGCAAGAGGCCGGCGCGGATCGTTACCGGCGCGACTTGCGCAGTGACGATCGCCGGAAGCGAAATGGCGGCAAGGAAGACAATACGAGAAAGCGCCCGGTCTCCCGGGCGCCTCTCATGCATCTCGGGGGGTTCCCTAGAAGGCGAAATCGGTCTCCCCGTCGGAGACGGCGCTCTGCCGTGTAAGCTTCCCGAGATCCGCTTCTTCTTTCAGAACAGGTGCGACGAACACCTTCTTCACTGAAGGCCTCCGCATGTGAAGGTGATGGCTGAAATGGTGCATCAGATTGAGAGCGGGCGCAAGAGTGGCATGGACGCCACGGTTCGGTCGTGCGCTGGCCCTCTGAACCCTGCACCCGTACTCTTCGCGTGAGGTTCCCGCCCCCAACCTTTACCCACATGCCCGGCGATCGCGATGACCCGCTGAATGAACCGATCACCTTCCGTCCCATTGGTCACGTTCGCGGCGGCCCGCGCGAGGTGGTCGACGACTATTGGGGCGACGTAGAGTCCGCCATCGAGCTCGTGCCGGGCCTGCCGGCCGCATGCCTCGACGGCATAGATGCGTTCTCGCATGCCGAGATTCTCTTCTTCTTCGATCGCCCCGACCCCGTGCCGGCCACCTTCACGCGCCATCCGCGCAACAATCCGGCATGGCCGCGGGTCGGGATCTTTGCCGAGCGCAGCAAGCGGCGTCCCAACCGCATCGGCCTGACCATCGTCCGCATCGCGCGGCGCGAGGGGAACATGCTGCATGTTATCGGGCTCGATGCAGTGGACGGTACACCCGTGCTCGATATCAAGCCGGTGATGGAGGAGTTCCTTACGCGTGGCGAAGTCCGGCAGCCCGCGTGGGCACGCGAGATGATGCGAGATTACTGGAGGCCGGCTCGGGAGCGGCCACCAGGAAAGGCCTGATCTAGGCGCGCAGCCAGTCCGCCCGCCAGTTCTTCACGGCCTGCTTGATCTCCTTCTGTGTCTGGAACTCGCCCGCCACCGTGCGACGAACCAGGTCGGCCAGTTCGTCGTCCGAGGCGAAGCGCAGGGCCACGAACTGCCTTCGCGTGAGTTTCGCAATGTCGCCCTGCATGCTGGCCGGCAGGATGCGCTGCATGCGCAGGGTCTCTTCGAGGCGAATCACCCGATCCTGCACGCTCACTGCCATGAAGCGCGACGCGAGCACGGCGCACGCAATCGCCGAGGCGTAGACGGCCCACACTATTGACGCGGTCGTCGGATTGCGGGCGGCTTCGTAGATCTGGTACAGCGCGTAGAGCAGTGTGACGGGAAGGGCAAAGAAATGGTAAATGGGGAGCAGGCGAGTGTGGTTGCTGAAGTTCTGCACCGGTGCTTCGGGCATTGGTCATCCTCTGGGTGTGGCCGACATGATGGGGCCGTTCGGATCGACTGCTCTCAGGGTCTGTATTCCGGCGTGCCTGGCGTGGCACGGTCGAGCACGCGAAGTCTCCACTAGCGCACCGTTACGGCTATGCTCGTCACCACGCGCGGAATCGCGCTCCCCCGCGCTCCGCGGCGTATCGCTGCCCAACGGGACGCGATCGATCCGGGCGAGGTGATCTCCATCGTGAGCGATTCCGGCCGCTGACGCAGGATTTCGACGTCGAAGGTTTCCCCTGGCTGGAGAACAACCGATGCCGGGCGGGGTGTTGCCTGCGTCGAGGGAAGGTCGGCTCCATCTTTGGCAAGCGCACGCCACTCCTGCAGCTCGCTCCCGCCTGATAACCTGACGAGTCTCTCATCGAGGGGCGAGATGTTGATGAAGCGAAAGCGATGCGCAATGCCGGTGCGCAATTCGATCGGGCGCGCCGCTTCCGATCCGTTCACCGTCGCGCGCGCCTCATCTGACGGCCCGCCGACGGCGAAGAGGAAGAGGTGTTCCGTCGTGTCGGGCGGGGCATTCTCCGGCAGTACGAGCAGAGCGCCGTAGAGTCCGGAGACAAGCTGAGTCGCCTCGTCCAGATGGGTGTGGTAAATGAAGGTGCCGGCTCGATGGGGCGTGAGTCGGACAACGAACGAATCGCCACGGGCTATCGGGGTAGCCAAGCGGTTCCCAGCGCCACTCCAGTCGCCGACCCCATCGTAGAGGCTCTCCACCTCCAGACCGTGCCAATGGACCGTCGTCTCCTGGCTCGTGTGGTTGATCACGGTGATCTCGGTGGGCTCGTGCTGGTGCAAAATGATCGTCGACCCTGGAATGCGGATCGAGTCGGGCGCCGGTGGTATCGGACCATCCTGCAGAACGTAGCTGAGGCCCGGCTGATCACCGTACACATGCTCGCGCTGGTTAATGAACAATCGCAGCCGTCGCCGTGGTGCCTCCGCGGCAGCGACCGTCATGCCCTTCGCCGGGGCAACGCGAATGCCCATTACCAGACCCGCCATTCCCTGTTCCGCATGGTTCATGGGGGCGCTGGCATCGTGGGCGACTTGCTGAGTGAGACGGAGTGCCGGATCGATGTGCGGCACGAGATGGCAGTAGGAGAGCCAGTTGCCCGGCCGAGTCGGAACCCATGTCATCGCCATGGTCGAACCGCCCCGTATCGTCTCTGTCACGACCTTGCGCCGCTGCCCGGGCGTGTAGATGGTGTCACGCTGCGCATCCCCCCGCGCATCGACGTCGTAGAAGAAACCGTGGAGGTGCATCGGATGCGGCGCTCCCGCCGCATTGATGACGCGCCATCGAACAGTGTCACCCACTGCGTACGCGAGCCGCTCCGTGTGCGGCCATGACCTGCCGTTTACCGTGACGGTGAACCAGTTGTCGGGCGGGATGAGTTCACGCCGAAGAACACGTTGCGCCCGCTCCGCCTTGACGCCGAGCGAGCTCAAGGTGTCGTTGAAAAGCGTGATGACCAGCACTCGCTCTCCCGGCCACGGCCTGGTTCCGGCCGGATCAACGATGAACGCCCCGACGAGCTGTCCGTCGCGGATGTTCCCTGGACCAGGCGGGCGAAAATTCGACTCGGTTCGTCCCCAGTAGTAGTACGTTCCCGGAACATCGACACGGAACTGAAAATCCTCGGTGGCGCCTGGTGCGATGACAATCGAGTCGAGCATCCCGCTCGAGCGATCCTGAAGGCCGCGGAGCCGCAGTGGCTTTGTCAGAGTATTGCGCACCGTCGCATGAACTCTGGTACCGGCGGGAACGCGAATGAGCGGGCCCGGCACCCGGGCTGGCTCCCCCGCCTCGCCGAACGCGTACAGCGGGATCGAGGCCCCGGGTTTCTCCTCCGGATACCAGAGGACTTCACGCGCCTCGAGTTGAATCGTCAGCACACCATCGACCAGGTGCCCGGCCGGGTGGCGATTGTCGTTCGCAACCGCCTCGTCTGTGACGGCCGCTGCGCGGTGCATCGGCGACGGGTTGCGCGAGGGGTTAGGCGTGCTAATGGACACTGCGACGGGCGCGACGAAGGATGCGACGAGAAGAAGTGCTCGTGTGTTCATCACGTCGGGCCTCGATTCATTTGAACAGAGACATCGTAGATGGCGCGCGTGAACAGGAGGGAAACGTCTGCGGCCTCTTCATGCGTTTGCCCGGCGGCCTTGCAGGCGGTAAGCTCAATATACAATGGAAAAGCCCAAGGACGGCTTGTGGATCATCGACGCCGCCGGCGTCACGGTGTACGCCAATGCCCCCATGGCGGAGATCCTGGGGACCCGTGAGTCCGAGTTGCTGGGCACGCGGTCGTTCGACTGGGTTTTTCCTGAGGACGTAGCCGACGCGCAGCGGTTGTTCGAGGCCAAGAAACGCGGAGCCTTGGCACCGTTTCGGTTCAAGCTGCGCCGCAAGGACAACACGCCTACCTGGGTGAACATTCAGGCCGCCCCACTCCAGAACGCAGACGGCACATTTACTGGACTGGTGGGCACCTTTACCCCGATCGACGACCCTGACTCGAGCGTCACCCCCTCGAGCGGATCACCGCGTGCGAGGAGCTGATAGACGACTTCCGCAGCTCGCTCAACCCGCGTTCCGAACACGCCTGCTGGTCCATGATCGGGGAGTAGAGCCCTCAACCCCGGACCGACATAAACCTCGGTACAGAGTTGGGGGTCACGTCAGCGGCGCCGACGGCGCTGGCGGCGCCACGGGGCTATTCCGTACGTTTCGGTCCGACAGCGATGGTGTCGGCTCGCGGAGAAAACCTTCGCGGTGGCTGCACCCGCAGCGAGAGCAGCCGGCAGTCTCACGCAGTACAACGGGGGGAACGTATGCATCAGGTGAAGCCAACGAGGTCGGGGCGGCTGCTGGCGCTGGCCGGATTGTCGCTCGTCGCGCTAGCACAGTCGGGCTGCCGCGACAGCCGAGATGAGCCCTTCGCGCCGGTGCGTCCGAGGGAATTGCGACCCGGGTTCAACGTGCTCCCTGGCAGCGGAAGCTGGACGGGTAAGGGGCCGATGCCGACGGCCCGACACTATCTCGGCGTCACCACGATAGGTGGAATACTTTATGCTCTGGGCGGCGGCAGCAACGTGGGTGGCAGCCACTGGGTGGGGACCCTTGAGACGTATGATGCAGCAGCAGGTACGTGGGCTACCAAGGCCTCGATGCCGACAGCGCGGGGGGTTTTCGGTGTCGCGGCGATCAACGGAATCCTCTACGCCGTCGGCGGCGCCAACCCGGGCATCCTGGCAACGGTGGAAGCGTATGACCCTGCTACGAACACGTGGACGACGAAAGCCTCGCTTCCTGCGCCGCGTGCGGGGCTTGGTGTGACGGCGCTCAACGGGATCCTGTACGCCGTCGGCGGTGGCGACAACACAGGCCCCTTGGCAAAGATGGAAGCGTATGATCCCACCACCAACACGTGGACGACGAAGGCATCAATGTCCACCGCGCGTTTTGGCTTGACTGTTAGCGTGGTGAATGGAATCCTCTACAGCGTCGGTGGCTTCGATAAAGTGGGCCCTGTGGCAACGGTGGAAGCCTATGTCCCTGCCACTAACACGTGGACGACGATGTCCCCGATGCCCACGGCGCGGTCCGAGCTTACGTCCGGCGTGGTGAACGGATTTCTCTACGCCGTCGGCGGATTTACCGTCACCCCCACCTTCACTCCGTTGGCCACGGTCGAGGCGTATGATCCGTCCACGAACACGTGGACGGCCACGCCGTCGATGCCCACCGCACGTTACGACGTCGGCGCCAGTGTGGTAAACGGAGTTCTCTACGCCGTGGGAGGATACAACGACCACGACCTGGCGACGCTCGAGGCCTACGCGCCTGCGCCGCCAGCAAAAGCCAACCAGACGATCACCTTCGGTCCGCTGCCCAACCAAACCTTCGGCGCTTCTCCCTTCACGGTCAGCGCGACCGCGACGTCAGGCTTGCTCGTCAGCTTCTCGGCGAGCGGTCCCTGCACTGTTGCTGGCAGCACCGCCTTCACAGTCACTCTCACCGGTGCCGGGACCTGCACGATCACCGCAGACCAGAACGGCAACGCCAGCTTCAACGCGGCGCCGAGTGTGTCGCGGAGCTTCACCATCGCAAGGCCCGTCCCCAAGGACAAGAACGACTGTAAGAAGGGTGGCTGGGAGGCGGTCTTCAGAGCCGATGGCAGTCCGTTCAAGAACCAGGGCGCCTGCATCAAGTACGTGAATACCGGCGAGTAGGCCACGAGCACACCGCTCGGACAGGGGCCGGCCCTTCCGGGCGGGCCCGATCACGTCAGCTCGCATTGCTTACGTTGGGACGTCGTCGAGACAAGGAAGGATTCAGTGGCTCCTCCGTAGGCCTCCTAGTCGGCCCGCAGTGCCTTCAATGGGTCGATCCGCGCAGCGCGCATCGCCGGAATGGCGCTGGCGAGGCCGGCTGTCACGGTGAGCAGGAGCGCCGCACCCGCCAGGAGCAGGGGGTCGTGTGCGCCAACGCCGTAGAGGAGTGCCGCGATCGCGCGGCCGCCCAGGAAGGTGAGCGGCGCGCCGATCGCGACCCCGAGCATGACCATCGCGAATGAGTTGCGCAGCACGAACCAGACGACGCTCGTGGCGCGCGCGCCAAGCGCCATCCGGATGCCGATCTCCGCGGTGCGCCGCGTGACGCCGTAGCTCACCACTCCGTAGAGCCCCACGGCGGCAAGGCTCAATGCGAGTACGCCGAAGAGCGCAGCGAGGCCGGCCGCGAGCCGCTCGCGCTCCAGTGACTGGTCTATCGCCTGCTCCATCGCCAGAAGCTGTCGCACGCGCAGCTCGGGCACGAACGCCCGCACTTCACGTGTGAGCTGTGCGGCGAGCAACTGCGGTTCTCCCGCGGTCCGCGCGGTGATCACGACGAAGGGCCAGTCTCCCGACTGTACCAGCGGTACGTACATCATCTTCTCCGCGGGCGCGCGCTGGTCCAGATACTTCGCGTCCTTCGCCACGCCAATGACGCGGAGTTCCATCGCGCTGTCGGTACCGATGCGGATGGTGGCGCCGACAGGATCGCGCGCCGGCCAGAACGCGCGCGCCATTGTCTCGCTGATGACCACCACCTTCTGGTCCCGCGGCCCGTCGCTTGCGGTGAAGTCGCGCCCCGAGAGGAGGCGGATCCCCGCTGCCTCGAAGTAGCCTGCGCTGACGGCATTGAGCGGTACCGCCATGTCCTCGCCGCTCGCCGCGGCGTAGCCGGGCACGTCGATCAGGTCGGTGCTCCAGCGCCCTCCGAAGACGGGGCTCGTTGACGACGCGGCCGCTGCCCGCACGCCGTTCATTCGGCGGACACGCTCGAGCAGTTCGGGGTAGAGCGGCACGATTCCGGCGCGCTCGTACGACGTTCCCCGCGTGTCCACGCTCGCCAGCAGGACGTGCGTCGTGGCGAAGCCGCCGTCGATGTTCCGCAGGTTCCGGAGCGTTGCGGCGAGCAGCCCCGCGCTGCTCACGAGCAGGAGGGCGAGCGACACCTGCGCGACGACCAGCGCGCGGTCGAGCGCACCCGCGCGTCGACCTCCGCGCGATTCACCGCGGTCCTTCAACGGCGAGATGAGATCGGTCCGCGTGGCACGCAGCGCCGGCACGAGGCCGAAAACGAGGACGCACGCCAGTGAGACGGCCGCGTTGAATGCGAGCAGCGCCGGCTTCGGGTGGAACGCTACGATGTCGGAGAATGCTCCGAGATTGCCCGGCAGGCTCTGGAGGAGCAGCCGCGTTCCCCAGGCAGCCAGCAGGAATCCCATTGCCCCACCGAGCACGGCGAGCTGTGCGCCCTCCGTCAGCAGCTGCCGCACGATCCGGCCACGCGACGCGCCCATGGCGAGACGCACCGCCAGCTCGCGCGACCGCGCAGCAGACCGGGCCAGCACGAGATTCCCGACGTTCGCGCACGCGATCAGCAAGACCACAGCCACGCCCGCCATGAGGACGACGAGGATCCGCGCGTATTCGGCGCGCAGGTTGACCTTGCCGAACGGAATCCCGTGGCTGATCTCGATGACGTTCAGGCGGGAGGTGGAGCCTCCTGCCTTGGCGGCGCCTGCGAGCTGTCCGCTGGCGCAACAGGCGCGGAAGACATTGTCGAGCGCGGCCTTCGCGCCGGTGATTGCCGCCGCATTGCTCAGGCGCCCGACGATCAGGAGAGGTTGTGCCCGCGGCCCCGTGAAGCCGGCGAGCCCGATGAGCGGCCCCGCCCCCATCGGAACAGCCAGTTCGAAGTGTCCGGGAAACACGAGCCCTTGAAACGGGGCCGGCGTGACGCCGACGATGGTGAACGTATTTCCGCGCAGGGTGATGGTTTGGCCGAGCGCCGAGCGACTACGGTTGAAGAACCGCGCCCAGGTGGAATCCGAGATCACGACCACTGGCGCTGCGGAGCGGTCATCGTCGGGCGTGATGAGCCTGCCGATCTGTGCGCGCAGTCCGATCGTCTGGAAGTACCGCCCCTCGACCACGTTCACCGTGGCGTAGTCGCGCTGCTCGCCGACTTCGAGCAGGACATTGAGGACACTGCTGAATGTCGTGAGGTCTCCGGCACCGCTCGCGCGGCGGAGCTCCTCGAACTCGGCCAACTGAAACCCCGAGCCGCTCTTGGAGGACGCGTCAACTCGCTGCAGCGCGATGAGGCGCTCGGGATGGGGGAGCGGAAGTGGTTCGAGCAGGAGCGAGTAGACCAGTCCGAAGATGACCGTGTTGGCGCCGATCCCCAGCGCGAGGGAAAGGACCGCAACCGCGGTGAACGCGGGCGCCCTGACCAGTGCCCGCCACCCGTACCGCGCGTCCTGCCGGAGCACGTCGAGCCATCCAAGGATTGTCATGCGTCGGGTCTCCTCCCGGTGGACCGTGGGCGACCCGAAGCGCAATCGCGCTGCGTGCGCGGCCGCCTCCGCGTCGGCTGCGTCGCGTTGCTGCGCCGCGTCGAGCGCGCGGTGCAGGGTGAACTCCTCTTGCAATTCACGGTCGTACGCGTCCGGGTGGACCAGCGGACGTAGACGATGTCTGAGCGCGTCGAGCCAGGACACGGATGCGTCGGGGGTTGTTCAGGCGTGCTTGAGCACGCGTGAGATGGCGGCGTACAGGCGATGGAACTCCGAGACTTCTTCGCCGAGCCGCGCGCGTCCCGACCGCGTAATGGTGTAATAGCGCGCACGGCGCCCGGTGGGGGAGGTTCCCCACTTCGACGTCGCCCAGCCCTTCCGCTGCACGCGTTCGAGGGCGGGGTAGAGGGATCCCTGCTCGACGGTGAGGATGTCGGCGGAAGTGCGCTCGATGTGCTGGGCGATGGCGTACCCGTGCAGCGGCCCGAGGGTCAGCGTGCGGAGCACGAGCATGTCGAGCGTTCCGGGGAGGAGGTCGTCCTTGGGCTTGGCGGGGCGCATGGTGAATGATAGGTAGAGAGTCTTACTATGATAGGAAGACTGGCTACATGTTGCAAGAGGCGGGCGCGGAGGCACCAAGGCGCTGCGGGCCTTCGGCGGTTTCCCATTCCGCAAGAGATCGGACGGCTGGACTTTGCCGGCGCACCGTCATCAACTTCCGCAGTACCCATGCCAACGGTCCGGATTGTTCGCCAGTCCATCAGTCGCACCGAACTGCACGCTCTGGCAGAAGCGGGGTTTGGCGACATGGTGAAGGCGGTGGTCGATGTGGGTCGCGGCCTTATGGCGATCGACGCGGAGCTGCATTCGGACGAGGAGGCGGCGCTGCTCGATGACGGCTCTGCGCAGACTGACCTCTGGGGCATCAATCTGTACCCGGCTGAGACCGGCGATGCGTGGATCGAGTTCGACTCGATGATCAACGTGCGCCCCGCGCGGGGAAACCGGAGCCGGGGCGTGGACGACGAGGCCCTTGGCGCATCCATCCGCCGCGTGGTCAATACTCTCGTGCTTGGGGAATGACGTCTCCCACGCCGCGACACGCCGGCCTCCGGGACCGGTGGGCGACGATCTCTCTCATGGAGCAACTCGCGAACGTCGGCAGCGACGTTGACCGGGCGATTCGCGCACACGCGAGCGGCAACACCACGCGGTTCGACCGCGCCCTCGAGCGTGCCCTCGAACTCTTTGATCTTACCGCCAACGACGCGCGTTGGGCCGGTCACCGCCGCCGCGAAATCCTCCGCGCCCGTGAGGAGTTCTGCCGCCTGTTTTTCAGCACGACCCCTCCG
>DASZZO010000276.1:0-13210 GCA_035544915.1 Gemmatimonadaceae bacterium
GTTCGGGCCGACGCGAAGGTCAGTCAGGTTTCCGAATGAGTAAGCCGCACCGCGATTGCGTTCCGTTGCCGCGGCACCGTTCTTGTCGAAAGCGGATAGACGGTGTGTCGCGTAGTCATACACATACAGGCGCGCCGCGCCGACGGCGATTAGTCGTGGAAGCGTGAACGGTTCGTTCGGACCCGGCCCACGGACGGAGAAGACCGTGTCCCACCGCACGGTCAAGTACGTTCGATGGTCTTCCGACTCGTTGCATGCGGACAGTGCTAGGCCGACGGCCGTGAGGGCACGCCCCAGAGTAAGGGGAGAGTGTCTTATGGGATGCCCACCGATGGCGCCGCCGGCCAACATATCATGTCCGGTCGGCGGCGACCGATCTGCGCGAGAAGAAGCTCCGCTCGCTCACTCGCTGCCGACCCACATCCGGTCGGCGCCCGTGCAGTACGGCGGCGTGCAGATTTCCGTGCAGTCTGTGTTGCCGTCGAGGCCGCACAACTCACCGCTGGCGCACGCAGTACGAGGGCTTGCGGCTCCCATCATAGTGGCGGTCGCAATGGCGCTGACCCCAACGACCAGCAGCCGAAGAACCTGCTTTGCGATTAACATGACGACTCCTCCGTGTGGGTGAGTGTTACCTGCAAGCGATCGCGTCCGGGCCGGCTAGCAATGGACCTCGAGCGACTCACAACTTGCGCTTGCCAGCGCGACGCGTGTCTCGGAAGAAGCACAGGAGCACGGGAGGATGCCACCGACTACTCACGCAGCTTTCTCTCACGACGCGCCAAAACCTCTCAGGACGCGCCGCGTAGCCGTCATGCGCTCCCGCCGACGATCGCACGGGACACAAAGCGGTCGAGCAGTTCGGCGAAATCAAGGTGGCTTGGCCGAGCGCCGACATGCCGCTCGACGTAATTCGCGGCCGCCTCCGAAGTTGGGAAGCCCGAGACCAAACTGGCACGCTTCAGGGGCCAGCGGAGTATTTGAATCCTCCAAGTCGTCCAAAGCGACACAGACCATCCGAGCAAGTCTTCGACGGCGAGCACGTGCGCTGCCCTGGCCTGCGACTCAAGAGTTCGCTTCGGGACTTGCACGAGCGCGGCGAATCTTGAGACGGTCATGCGTCTCTTCCCCGCGAGGATCGTCGCGCCAACGATGCGAAGGCCAGGCATGTGAGTCTCGCCGAGAAGTCTTCTCAAGATCGAGCACTCTGGTGTGAACTCCTGGGACTTCGCGAACATACTGTTCACATCGTCCACAATGTCCTCCGCACGGCGCAGGGAGAATCGCATCTCACCAATCGCGGCAACGAGATCGAGCAACGCTCTCCAATCGAGTCCACTGAGATCGACGCGAACCGTTAGCTCCGGCATGGTGACTCGGCGCTCGCGGGCCAGTCGCAGCATCAACGTGAGCTCGCTTCCGAAGTAGCCGGTAATGTCCCACACCACCGCAGCTGTATTTCCCTTTCGGAGCGTGGAGAGGCCATCGAGCGCATTGACACAAATGCGTACGTCGTGGCGGCCCGCTGCGGCGCGTTCGATCGCCTGCCGTTCGTCGCGTTTGGGAAGGAAGGCGAGAATCTGCGGCACCCGTACTCTCCCGCGATGTTGCTGCGGCCTCGTCGATCCGGTCGGCCCGGGACGAGCGACCGACGAAGACTCGCAAATGAGTCGACCCGCCGCTGTGACCGAAGTCACTCACCTTAACTACAACCTGTCTCGTAAACGAATAGTGGCTGATGAGAGGCGGCCAGAATCAGGCGGCGAGTGTCTGCGGTCCGGTTGCCGCCGCCACGGGGATCGGTCCAGCCGGCACCAATTCGCGACCCACGAGGTCCACGCGCAGGTTCATCCCCTCGAGGCCGTGGGCGCCGAGCAGGACCATGTCGCCGTCCCGGGCAAACACGACAATCGTCGCTGTCGCGCGGCCGCCCGCGGCCAGCAGAGCGAACGCGATGTCCCGCTCGATCACGCTGCCGTCCGCTGTCTCGAATCGCTCCACGCGCTCAGGCGCAATGCCGAGATCGGCGAGCACGGAGGCGGGGAGCCAATTGTATTCACTGCCGGTGTCCACCATGACGTCCCGCAGCTCACGCCACTCGTCCGGGCGCGCGACGTGTGCGACGCGCACGCTCGTTCTGAAGGTTCCCATGTCGTCCATCGTAACGGGCCTCGTTGTGAGAAGCGTCATCG
Organism: Gemmatimonadaceae bacterium; assembly: GCA_035544915.1. Lineage (GTDB taxonomy): Bacteria > Gemmatimonadota > Gemmatimonadetes > Gemmatimonadales > Gemmatimonadaceae > Fen-1231. The sequence continues at coordinate 2,193 of DASZZO010000276.1, forward strand.
TCTGATCTCGACCCACGTCGAACGGTCGCGGAGCATTGCCCCTGCGCGCAAGGTGGCGTCAAGACGTGCCCGTCACGACCTCTTCGCTCTAGAATGCGTGTCGCAGGTCACATTGCGGAGCCCCATTCTCGCGCGCGCATGGTCCCGCATCGGAAACGTTACGCTCTCCTCCTTTTCCGAGTCTTGCTCACCGTGGAGGTCCACATGCGTAATCCGCGCCTGGCGTCAATGGCAATGGTCGGGAGTCTGGCGCTACTCGCTGGCTGTGGCCGCGCTGGCAGCGCGGATTCCAGCCTCACCGGGCCGCCTGTATTGACGACGATCTCGGTCAGCGTCTCGCCGAGCTCGATCCAGATCGGACAACGATCTTCGGCAGTCGCGACCATGCTTGACCAGAATGGCACGCTGTTCACGGCCGACGTGGTCCGCTGGTCTACCGCGTCTCCAGCGATCGCCACGATCAGCGTTGACGGTGCCCTTACGGGCGTTGCTCCTGGTCAGACGCGGGTCGTGGCGATGATCGGCGACAAGCAGGGCGAAGCCGCGCTGACGGTGCTCGCCCCTCCCGGGCCAACGGTGACCGTCACGCCGGCAGCCTTCACGCTCCCCGTGGGGCGGTCGCAGCAACTTGTTGTCGTCGTGCGCGACCCCGGCGGGACGGTGCTCGACGGTCAAGCCATAGTGTACATGTCCGACAACCTCGCGGTCGCCACAGTGACGAGCACAGGCCTCGTGAACGCCGTCGGGCCCGGTAGCGCCGGAATCAGCGCGACGGGCGCGGGCGCCACGGGCACCGCACGCGTGACGGTCTCCAATGTTGCCGTCTCAGCTGTTTCCATCGATCCTTCGAGCGCCACGATCAATGTGGGACAACATCGTGCAATATCGGCGACGGCTCGCGACGACAAGGGCAATGTCGTGGTCGGCCGCCAGATAGTCTGGACGACGAATAACGCTGCCGTCGCGACGGTGACGACTACAGGCGGTGTCACGAGCGTCACCGGCATCGCGCCGGGCACCGCGCAGATCATGGCGACCTGCGACGGAGTCAGCGCCACCGCGGTCATTACGGTAGGGGCAGCGGGCCTCCGCTAAAGCGAACAGCTCCCACCCGGCCGGCCGCGCACCAAAGCGGGTAACGCCGCACGCGCCACGGCCGCCCGTCAGGGCTTCCCCGCCGCCCATCGCGCCCTGATCGCTCGCTGCTTCTCCGTAGCCGCCGGGTCAGCCTCGACATGCACGAAGGGCCGGTCGAATGGCGCGATCACCACGGCGGCGCGGAACGGACCGTTCGCTCGCGCGACATCCACATGCACGGTGTCGCCCACGTGGAGTGCGCCGAGCATCGTGCGAAAGCCAGCAGCGCTAGTCATCGGTGCGCCGTTCACGTTCGTGATCCGGTCGCCCGTATGCAGTCCCGCACGGGCCCACGCGCTGGCGGGGTGCCACACGACCAGGCTCAACGCAGACGACCCTTCGGGGAGCCACGCGCGCAGGCGACGGTCCACCGACGGTTTTCCGTCGCTCTCCAGCGCCGTTCCCCACGTGATGCGCGTGCGCATGCCCGCGAGCCGCAGATAGCGGTCGAAGTCAATCGGCTCACCGCCCCGCACGTGCGCGTCGAAGAACGGTGTGACGTTGCACCCGCAGATCGCGGCCACGCGCTGTTCCACATCGCGGCTCGTGAACCCGTGATCGCCCGCATACCGCTCGTTCATGGCGCGCATCAGGCCGTCAATCGAGTGCTGTCCGTTCGTCGCGTCGCGGATGATGAAGTCGAGCATCGCGCCGATCAGCTCGCCCTGCAGGTGCGTGCTCGCATCGTAGTCACCGAGCGTGCCGGGCACGGCGGCAAACGCTGCCTCGCTCACGCGCTCCGCCGAGAGATGCGAGTTGCCCGGGCTCGAGAGATAGCGGCCGATGAGTCGCTCCAGATGCACTGCGCGGGTTGAGTCGGGGAGCGGCAGCCCGGCGCGAATCCGCAGCAGATCGGCGTAGAACATCGAGAGCCCTTCGCTGAACCAGAGCCCCTTCGACATCGCGGGCGGACGGTAATCGAGCTCGCCGTATCCCAGCGGGCGGATGCGCATGAGGTTCCACGCGTGGAAAAACTCGTGCGCGGTCTGGCCGGTTGCCGCGTGAGGATCCTTGGCCAGGTCAGTGCTCAGGGCACCGATGGTCACCGAGTTGGCGTGCTCGAGGGCGCCGAAGGCACCATCCTGGTAGAGGAAGGTGTAGTCGTGCCATGGCGCCCCGCCAAATAGCCGGATGCCCTCGCGCGTCAGGCGCTCCACGTCGCCCACGAACGTCGCGGTATCAAACGGTGCGGCGTTCGGCAACGGCCAGTAGAAAATGCGGTGCGGCACGCCGTTCACCGCAAATCGCCAGAGGCGAAGCTGGCCCACCAGCATCGGCGCTTCCAGCATGGTCTTCGCGTCAGTCGCGTTGAACGTGCGCGAATCGCCCGCGCCCGGCAGCGACGTGGCAACCGCCCAGCGCCCCGGAAGCTCGAGCGTGACCTGCGACGGCGCACGCTCGGCGCCCACCACGTACATGAATGACTGCGGCCCGCCAACCAGCCCACCGGTCGGTGCAAGGAACGGACGCCATGCGGCACGCGTGCTCCCCTGCCGCGCGGGGAGCTGGATCCGGTAGCGCACCAGGACATCTCCCGGGGGCGCTGACACGCGCCAAAGAGCGCTGTCCTCGCGAACCAGCGTCGCCGCGGCGCCGTTGACTTCCGCGCGCAGCCCCTCGACGTAACGCCAGAAGCGGTCGTCGTATTCCGGGTGCGCGGCCATCGCAAGCCGGAGCGTGGCAGGCGGGTTGACGATCCGCATCTCCACGCTGATTGCGGAGAAGTCCGATGAATCCACGCGCAGCTTGTAACCAACCATTGATTGAGCGCGCGCCGTGGCGGCGATTGCAAAGGCGGCGAAGACGGCGGGCAGCACACGGGCCATGACTGGCTCCTCGGCACTCAAGAGGGGAAGACAGGCAAGCTGTCTTCCCCTCAGATGCCGGCCATCGTCCGTTCGTGTAAACCGGGCGAGCGCCCTATTTCCCGTTCTTGGGCGCCTTGCTGCCAGGTCCCGCATCGCGGAGGGTAGGTGTCTGCCCCTCGTAGACGAACTTCACGTTGCCGCTCTTCTCGAGTGCGGCAATCGCGTCCTTTTTTGAACTCAGCTCGACGCTCAGTGAAACGGGACGCGACAGCAGCGATGAATCCTTGATGACGAGGTCGAGGCCGTACCAGCGCCTCAGCTCGGTGAGCGCGTCCTTCATTGACCGGTTGCCGATGACCACCTTGCCGTCGATCCAGCTGAACGCCTCGGCAAGGGCCTCGGATGACGGCTCGGCCAGGGCGCCATCCTTCGCCACCGTGAGCGCTCCCCCCGCACTCACGGGGCGCGGCGGCGCAGCTCCGGCCGTGACGACCACCTGCCCTTCCTTGACTTTCAGCGTGACAGCTTTCTCGTCGGCAAAGGCCCGCACGCTGAACTCAGTCCCCTTGGCGACGAACGTGGCATTGCCGGCGCGCACCTCGAACGGATTCTTCTCGCCGGCCTTCACGATGAAGGTCGCGGTGCCTTCGAGCCGCACCACGCGGAATTTGTCGGCGAAGCTGGACGGGACAATGACCTGTGAGTCCGAGCCGAGATTCACTTTGCTGTCGTCACTCAACGTCATGCTCGCGCGCTGCCCTGGCGCCGATGCCAGATGTTTCGCCTCGGGCGACAGGAGTGATTGCGAGACGTTTGATTGCTCGCCCTTGTTGTTGACCCACCACAGGATACCCGTGGTGACAGCGAGCACCGCCACGCCGGTGAGGACCGGTACCTTCCACGAAAACTTGCTTACCTCGGCCATATGCGCGGCGGTTTGATGCCGGCTCGCGTCAGCATTCTGCCTGTGCGAGGCTGCAGCATCGACTTTCGGCGCGTGCAGCGCGGCGGCGACGTTCGTCCATGCCTGGTCGACACTCACGGGGCCCGTTGACGCACTGCGTGGCGCGGCGGCGGCCGGCTGGTTGCGATGGAGCGCCGCGACGCGGCGCTGGTGCCGCACCACGTTGCCGCGCACGGCATCCTTGAGCGCCTTGTCCAACTCCTCCGGCGTCTCGAGGCGCGCCCGTTCGTCCCAGACCTGGAGGATCGCGTTCTCGACAATCCGCGGCGCAGTCGCGGGATCGCCCAGCTGCTTGCCGGCGTCCTCGACCAACGCCGGATACCCGTCCCGCAGTATTCGCTCGAGCGCTGCCTCGTCGCCTTTGCGAAGTGCGGCTACGATGGCTTTATCGAAAGTCGGGAGCGACGGCATTTGGACGAATCTCCTGGGAGCGGTTCGGCACAAACATCGCATGCGTCCGGCAAGGGCGCTACCATTCTTGTCGGTATCCACTGCCCTTCGGCGCCCCATGAGCACCCATATCCAACGCCTCTACGAGCATCTCGCGTGGGCCGACTCGCGCACGTTCGAAGCGCTGCGCGGCATGCACGCGCAACCACTTGACGCCCTGCGGATCTTCAGCCACCTGCTGGCGGCGGAGCATGTGTGGCTCGCGCGAATCGAAGGCCGGGCAAGTGAGATGGGGGTGTGGCCTTCGTTCGGACTCGACGAATGCGTCGCGTTGGCCGGGCGCAACCATGCGGCTTTCGCGGTGCTCGCGGAGACGACCACCCCCGTGGGACTCCAGCGTGACGTGCGTTATCGCAGCACTGAGGGCGCCGAGTTCGTGGACACGGTGGAGAACATTCTCCTGCACGTTGCGCTCCATGGCGCGTATCATCGTGGCCAGGTGGCGCGCATCGTGAGAAGCGAGGGCGGTATGCCACTCTATACTGACTACATTCGATTCGTCCGCGAGGTGCTCGCGCGGGGCACAACGGCGTGACCAGGCGCCAGCCGGCATGAGCGCGACAGTCGCGTATGCGGCTCCGTCGGCGGTGGAGTCCGACAGCGCTCCTGTCGCCACTCGGACCTGGTTCATCGGCGCGATCCTCGCGAGCGCGGCCGGCATCGCAATCGGGCTGCTGTGGGACATCTCATGGCACATGACAGTGGGCCGCGATACGTTCTGGACCGCGCCCCATCTGGTCGAGTATGTGAGCGGCCTGGTGGCGGGCATCTCATGCGGCTACGTCGTGCTGCGCACGACTTTCGCGGGTTCGGCTGCTGACCGGCCCGTCACCGTGCGGTACTGGGGGTTCCGCGGACCGCTCGGCGCATGGATCACCATCTGGGGCACCTTCGCGATGCTCGTGTCGGCGCCCTTCGACAACTGGTGGCACAACGCCTACGGGCTTGACGTCAAGATCGTGAGCCCGCCCCACATGCTGCTGTTCGTCGGGATGCTGGGGATTCTCCTCGGCGCGCTCGCCCTCACCGCATCGGCGCAGAACCGGTCGGCGGGCCAGCGCGACGCGTTGCGTGATGCGTGGCTCTACGCCGTGGCGGGCGGTGTGGTGTGCCTCATATTCGCCGCAGGTACGATCGAGTACTCGTGGCCTAACGAACAGCACACGGCGCTCTACTATCAGATATGGGGCGGCGTGTTTCCACTGATGCTGGTAGGCTATTCAAGAGCCGGCCGCCTGAGGTACGGCGCGACAGCGGCGGCCCTCGTGTACATGCTGGTCTGGTTCGCGATGGGACAGATTTTGCGCCTCGTACCGGCCGTGCCGATGCTCGCGCCCATCTGGAATCCTCGCACCTATCTCTGGCCGCCGTACTTCCCGGTGTTGCTCATCGTGCCGGCGCTGGGCGTCGATGTCGTACGGCAGAAACTTGCGAGTCGACCCCCGTGGCTCGTCTGCCTCGCCCTCGGTGCGACATTCGTGTTGCTGCTCCTCGCCGTGCAGTGGCCCATTGCGTCGTACATGGTCACTGGAGCCTCGCACAACTGGCTGTTCAATGGGCAGGAATGGCCCTATAGCACGCGCCCTGGCCCATGGCAGCACCTCTTCTGGGCCACGGAACGCGCCGGAGCGGAACGCAATCCGACGCTCTCGTCCGTTCTGCCGGGGACCGCACTCGCCGTCGCGATCGCCACCGTCTCAAGCCGCCTGGGTCTCGCGTGGGGTGGCTGGATGGCGCGGGTCAGGCGCTGATGCGCGTGCGCAGGATTGCGATCCTGTCCGGCGCGGTGAGTGTGGTGCTCGTATGCTCCGCGCACGTCGGCAGCCCGGATACGTACTTCGATGGCAAGGCGGGCCCGTATCCGGTGCGGGTGATCATTCAAAGTCCGGCTGTGATTCCGGCTCGCGCCGAAATCATCGTGAGAACGCCGGCCGGGGGCGTGCGGCGCGTCACCGCGACGGCGCGCGTGTGGAACGGTGGCGAGCGCGGTGCGCCGCCGCCCGAGGTCCTCTCACGTGTCAGCGGCGACTCGTCACTGTGGTCGGTGTCCCTCTGGATCATGCGGCAGGGTTCTTATGCGGTCATTGTGGGGGTGGAGGGAGACTCGGGGAGCGGGTCGGCGGTGGTCCCCCTCACCGCTGTCGCGGTAACTGTGCTCGGTATGGAGCGGCCGATGGCGCTACTGCTGTCGGCAGTCGGACTCTTCCTCGCCGCGGGTCTCGTGACGATCATCGGCGTCACGGACCAAGCCACACTGGCCCCCGGCCTTGAGACCGAGCCGCGGGCCCGGCGGCGCGCATGGCAAATGCGCGGTCTGGCCGCGACGGGAATTGTCATTGCGATAGTGGGCATGCGGTTCTGGTGGCTGTCCGAGGACCGCGCATACTCCGCGGCCCTGTACCGTCCGGTCGCCGCGGCGTTCACGACTCATATCGAAGGCCAAGTGCGCACGGTGCGTCTCGCCATCGATCCAGCGGAGGCACGGTCACGCAACTGGGCCCCACTCGTGCCCGATCATGGCAAGCTCGTACACCTCTTCCTCGCCAAGACGGGCAATCTCGACGCATTCGCACACCTGCACCCATTGGCGCTCGATTCCCTTACGTACGAGGTCGCCCTTCCGCCACTTCCGGCCGGCCGGTACCACGCGTTCGCCGACATCGTGCGCGAGAACGGATTCGCGGAGACGCTGGTCCAGACTCTTGCGATCGACGCTCCGGCGGGAAAATGGGCGGCGAGCGATCACGATGATGCCTGGTACCTGGGTGGTGGCGCGGGTACGCCGTTTCGCTTCGACGACGGTTCCACCCTCTCATGGGATGGCGCTGTGGTGCCGCACATCGCCGGCGCAGACGCCGCACTCATGTTTTCACTGCGAGACGCGAGGGGCGCACCACTCGCCGTGGAATCCTACCTCGGCATGGCGGGCCATGCAGTGGTGGTGCGCGATGACGGCGCGGTCTACGTGCATCTGCATCCGGGCGGCACCACGTCAATGGGCGCGCAGAGAGCGCTGCTCGCCTGGACGCCGGCCGATACCGTGCGCGGCGCGATTCGAACGAGGCTCGAACAGGCGCAGATAACGGACACGATGGCGCCGATGCGCGCTCCGTTACCAGGCGTGCTGTCGTTCCCGTATGCATTTCCGAAGCCGGGACGGTACCGCGTGTGGGTGCAGTTCCGCCGCGGGGGTGCGGTGCGGACGGCTGCGTTTGATGTGCCGGTGGTGGATGCGGGAGGTGGAAGGCGGTAGCGCGGGCGGGTGGGTGGGGAGCGTTCGCGCAGCCGCGAAACTCAGGGCCGCAAGCTTCCGAGGATCGAGTTCAGATTCGTCCCGGCGGCAAGCTGACGGATCCGCTCTTCGACGCGCGGGAAGATGGTGGTTGCCTCTCCCTGAAACCGCGCAAAAAGCGACTTGAGATCCGCCGTGCTCAGCCGGCGCCCCTGCGCGTAGTACTGTTCCGCGGCGTGGCCGAGGGCGTAGGTCGTGGCGAAGGTGACCGTGCTGCCGGCCGCCATGCCAGCCGCACCGCCCAGGATGCCGCCGAGCAGCCCGCGACCGACGCCGCCCAGCACACCGCGCACGATTCCTTCCATCATATGGCCCGCGGCGCCGATGCCAAGCACCGCGACCAGGTCCTTGGCCTGTCCCAGGTCGAGTTGCTGCCCGTGATGCTGCCCGATGGAGTAGACCATGCGAAGCTGCAACGGGAGGATCGCCATGCTTGCCAGACTCTGCGGCAGTAGCTCGCACGCGGCGGCCAGCATTGCCTGGTCGAGAATGTGGGCGTCAATGTCGCCGGCCGGAGGCGGGGCCGGCAGAGGCGAAGATGAAATGGCTGCCGCGGCCGCGCCGGCGATGACGTGGGAATCAGAGCTGGATGCGACGGCCCCGAGGGCGCGGAGCAGGTTGGAGAGAAAAGCCGACTCCTTAGGCGTCAGCGCTCCATCCGCATGGCAGACGGCTGAGGCGGTGTCGTATGCGGCAACGCGCGCCTCGTCGCTCGAGAGGCGCGAGGCCAGGGCATCAATATCGATGTCGCCCTGCATCGCGGCATGCACGAGCGGGTCGTCGGTGGTGATCCCCAGGCGTGTCGCCGCGCCGGCGATGCTCGAACGTTCGGCTTCCGACTGGTTGCCGTCGGCGAGCGCGGCGAGTACCGCGATCGCGACGATGGTGTGAGCGTCCTGCGGATTCATGGGAGGTGATCTCCGTGCGGAGTCTGGCGGCAGGTTGGTCAATCTATAACTTCTCGGCGTACTTCATGAGTCACGGACGCTCGGAGAAAATCGATGTCCGCTCGCCCCGTTCTGCTCGGTGTCCTGGCGCTTGCGTGCGCCTCTTTCTCCTCCATCTCCGCCGCGCAAGCTTCGTTCGACTCGGGGATCATCAGGGGGCCCCGGTGGCGCATGATCGGGCCGTTCCGCGGCGGACGTACGAAGGCCGCGGCAGGTGTGCCGACCCAGCCCAACGTCTTCTACATGGGGATGGTCAACGGCGGCGTCTGGAAGACAACCGACTACGGCCGAATCTGGACGCCGATTTTCGATGAGCAGCCGTCCGGTTCAATCGGTGCCATCGATGTTGCGGTCTCCAATCCGAACATCATCTACGTCGGATCTGGCGAGGGCCTCCACCGTCCCGACCTGGCCACCGGTGACGGCATCTATAAGTCTACCGACGCCGGCAAGAGCTGGTCGCACGTCTGGATCAACAACAACCAGCAGATTCCGCGCATCGCGATCGATCCCGGCAATCCCGATCGCGTGTTCGTCGCCGTGCTCGGTCACGTGTACGGGCAGAACCCGGAGCGCGGCATCTACCGCACCACCGACGGCGGCAAAACGTGGCAGAAGGTTCTGTACAAGGACGAGTACACGGGCGGCGCTGACGTGGTGATGGATCCGGTGAATCCAAGCGTCATCTACGCGTCGCTCTGGGCGCACCAGTACGGACCGTGGGAGAACGCGAGCTTCTCCGGCCCCGGGAGCGGGCTCTTCAAGAGCACGGATGGCGGCAACAGCTGGAAACAGCTCACGAAGGGTCTTCCGGGCGAGACAGACGGGCTGGGGCGCATCAACATCGCCATCGCGCCGAGCAATCCGAATATCCTGTATACGATTCTCTCCGCCACACGTGGTGGCGCGATGTACCGGTCGAACGATGCGGGCGAGAGCTGGACCATCGCCACGACGGACAATCGCATAGCGGGAAAGGCGGACGACGAGGGCTCGGTGGCCGTCGATCCGAAGAACCCGGAGATCGTCTATTCGCCCAACACGGTCGCGTGGAAGTCCATCGACGGCGGCAAGACGTGGGCGTCGGAGCGTGGCGCGCCTGGTGGTGACGACTACCAGCGCTACTGGATCAACCCGAACAATCCCGACATCCGGCTCCTCGTCTCCGACCAGGGCGCGGTGATCACGGTGAACAATGGGTTGTCGTGGAGCTCGTGGTACAACCAGCCAACCGCCGCGTTCTATCACGTGGCCGCCGACAATGCGTACCCGTATCGGCTCTGCAGCGGCCAGCAGGACTCGGGCTCCGGATGCGTCTCGAGCCGAGGCAACGACGGCACCATCGGCTATCGTGAGTTTCACCCGATAGGTGTCGAGGAATATGGCTACGCCGCACCAGACCCGCTGGACCCGGACATCGTCTACGGCGGAAAAGTGACGCGGTGGGACCGCCGCACGGGGCAGACACAGCAGGTTGGGCCGAATGGGGGCGGGCGCGGTGGCCGCGGTGGCGCCGGCGGCCCGGATGTGTTCCGCGCCGTCCGTACGGCGCCGGTGCTTTTCGCGCCCACCAATCCGCGCAAGATGTACTTCGCCACCAACGTCGTATGGGAAACGGTCAACGGCGGGCACAGCTGGACGCAGAAGAGTCCCGATCTCTCGCGCGAGACATGGGAGGTTCCGAAGATTGTGGGGAAATACGCCACCCTGCCGGCGGCGCAGCCGACGCGCCGCGGCGTGATCTACACTCTGGCACCCAGTCCGGTGGACAGCAACACGATCTGGGCGGGCACCGACGACGGCCTCATCCAGGTCACTCGCGACAACGGCAAGAGCTGGAAGAATGTGACGCCGCCGGAGCTGGTGCCCTGGGCCAAGGTCTCGATCATGGACGCGTCGCACACCGATGCGAACGAAGCGTGGGCGGCAATTAATACCTTCCATCTCGACGACCTGAGGCCGCACATTCTCCGCACGAGGGACGGCGGCAAGACGTGGAAGGAGATCGTGAAAGGCATCACCGACGGCGCCGACATCAACGTCGTGCGCGAAGACACGAAGCGAAAAGGATTGCTCTTTGCTGGAAGCGAGACACAAGTCTGGTTTTCGCTCGACGACGGCGACAACTGGCACAACCTGCGGCTGAACATGCCGGCCACATCCATTCGCGACCTCATCGTGAAGGACGACGACATCGCCGTGGGCACACACGGCCGCGGATTCTGGATTCTCGACGACATCACGGCGCTCCGGCAGTGGAGTGACAAGGCGGCGAGTGACCCCGTGACGCTCTTCAAACCGGCGACGGCCACGCGTGTGCGCTACTCGATGTACACCGACTCGCCGGTGCCACCGGATGAACCCTACGCGGAGAATCCGCCCGACGGCGCGGTCATCGACTACTATCTCAAGAGCGATGT
>DASZZO010000277.1:0-8634 GCA_035544915.1 Gemmatimonadaceae bacterium
CGCGGATCGGGTCGCGCTCGAAGCCGCGCAGGTACAGCGCGTACGCGCTCCTCCGGCTCGTCACGTTGCGGAGCTCGACGTCGCGCACCAGCGGATGGAATGCGCCGTTGGGGCCTTCTTCGTACTGGAAGTCGATCGAGAGCACGCTGTCGGCCACCTCGCCGACCGTCACGTCGCGCATGTACACATGCTCGATGACGCCCCCGCGCATGGCGTTGTTCTTGAGGCGCAGAGCGCGGTCGAGGCGCGGACTGTCCATGTTGCAGTCCCAGACGAACACGTTGCGCGCGCCGCCGGTGATTTCGCTTCCGATGGTGACGCCACCGTGGCCGTCCAGCATCCGGCAGCCCCGGACGAGGACGTTCTCGGCGGGCACGGCGGTGCGGCGGCCGTCGGCGTTTCGTCCCGACTTGATCGCGATGCAGTCGTCGCCCGTGTTGAAGGTGCACCGCTCGATGAGCACGTCACGGCACGATTCCGGGTCGCAGCCGTCGTTGTTCGGGCCATGGCTTTCGATCGTCACGCCGCGCACGATGACGTTGGTGCAGAACACCGGATGGATCTCCCACATCGGGGAGTTGCGGATGGTGACGCCCTCGATCAGGACGTTTCGGCAGAGATACGGCTGGATGAAGTTCGGCCGCAGGTAGTCGCCTTCGCCAAAGGTGCGCTGCGCAACGGGGACCCCATCTTCGGCCATCTTGAGCAGGCGAGTGCGGGCAGCGCGATAGTCGGGCCGCCCGCCACCGCCGCCGAAATCGGCGCTCCCTTTCCAGAACCACCAGTTGTCGTTGTCCGCCTGTCCGTCCAGCGTGCCGGCGCCCGTGATCGCGACGTCCTCGGCCTCGAACGCATAGATGAACGGCGAGTAGTTGATCAGTTCGGTGCCTTCGAACCGGGTCCGAACCGCTGGCAGGTAGGCGCGCGGGTCGCGGCTGAACGCGAGTGTGGCATCACGCGCGACGTGCAGGTTCACGCGGCTCCGGAGGTGGACGGCGCCGGTGAGGAACCGGCCCGCGGGCACGAGCACCCGTCCGCCTCCAGCCCTGGTGCAATCGGCGATGGCACGCGTGATCGCTGCGGTGCAGTCGGTGGAACCGTCGCCCACTGCGCCGTAGTGTGAGATGTCGAACGCACGTTCGGGGAACTGCGGCGGCCGGATCCGCCCCAGAATCTCCGGTACGAGGGCCCATCCGGACGCACCCGGCGGCAACGTGCCCGCTGCCGGCCCCGCGGCGCGGCCTGCCCGGCACGCATCAAGCGCGAGTGGCGCAACGAGCGATGACACCGCTCCCGCGCCGATCTGGCGGACAAAATCCCGCCGCGTCTCGAGACGCGTCATCGCGCAAGCGCCGGCGACGCCACCGGCCGGGCATCGAGCGCGGCGCGAATCCCGTCCCGCCTGACCAGAGCGAGATGCTCGCCGACGGTGTCGCCAAAACCGCCCAGGCGCGCGAGATCCTCACCCCAGAGTTCTGCGTCCGCGCAAATGGAATGCGCGAACGCATGGAGGCCTGCCTCTGACGAGCGGTCCGCCAGCTCCCAGGCGGCACGAATGCGGCCGGCTGCAGCGTCGGCCGCATGGCTCACCGGGTGACGGTCGCCGGGCCCATGTTCGCAGACCAGGAGCAGGTGCGCCGCGAAGCCGAGCGCGAGTGACGACGGCGCACGACCGGTGCGGGCCGCGTACGCCCGGACCGATGGCACGATCCGCGCGCGGATCTTGGCGGTTGCCTGCAGCGTAATGTCCGCCAGTTCGTGGCGAATGAATGGATTCATGAAGCGTGTCAGCACGTCGCGCGCGAAGGCTTCTCCGCCCTCCACTTCGAGCCCGTACACTATTTCATCGAAGATCGCCGTGCGCGCGAGGCCGCCCACGCCCTTGTCCTCGAGCGCCTCGCGTACCGTACGGATGCCGGCAAGGAGCCCGACCGGCGCCATCACGCTGTGCGCGCCGTTGAGGATGCGCACCTTCCGCGTGTGAAACGGCGTGATATCGGACGCCACGACCAGGCCGCGACACGAATCGCCAAAGCCCAGCCGATCGCGCAGCGTTGCGTCGCCCTCGATGGCGAACAGCCGGTAGGGCTCGCACACGGTCGCGAGCCGGTCCTCGTACCCGATGTCGGCGGTCAGTTGCGCAAGATCAGCGGGCGCGGGCCGGCCGGTGACGATGCGGTCCACGAGCGTGTTGCAGAACCGGCAGCTTGCCTCGAGCCACCGCAGGAACCGTGCGTCAAGATCCCACCGCACTGCGAGCTCCACGACGAGCGCGCGGAGCCTGTCGCCGTTCCGGTCGATGAGTTCGCAGGGGAGCACTACGACGCCGCGGCGCTCGTCGAACGAGCAGGCCACCGCCCGCTCATATAGAAAGCGGGTCAGCTTGGCCGGGAACGATCGCGGAGGCTGTCCATCGAACCCGTCGGCCGGGTCCGTAGCGATCCCTATTTCCGAGCTGTTGGAAACCACCAGCCTGAGCGCGGGCGCGCGGGCCAGCTCGAGGACCGCCGGCCAGTCTGTGCCCGCTGAGAGCGCGCGACTCGTGGCGGTGATGGCGCGCCGCCGGCGGAACGCCGCACCGTCGGACACGCCTTGTTCCATCAGCGTGTACCGCCCCCCTTGGGCCGCGAACGCCGCGGCGCGCGGGCTCTCGGTTGACGCGATGGCTACGATGGAGCCGATGTCGCGCCCCGCGCGGTTGGCTTCGTCAACGAAATCGCCGATGAATCCGCGGAGAAAGGCGCCGGTGCCGAACTGCGCGATGGTTTCCAATTACAACGTCACTCCGTCTTTCCAGATTGCGATTTCGCGGTATCCGCTCTTCTCGTTGTTGGCCAGGCGTTCGCCCGACGCCACCGCGAGCACGAGGGCAAACAGCTCTTCCTCCAGTTGTGCCATCGTCGCGGTGCCATCGAGGAGGGCGCCGGCGTTAAAGTCGATCCAGTGCGGCTTGCGGCGCGCAATGTCGGAGTTGGACGACACCTTCACCGTCGGCACCGGGAAGCCCAGTGGGGTGCCGCGTCCGGTCGTGAACAGCAGCAGCGTTGCGCCGCTCGCCACCATCGCCGTGGACGAGACGCCGTCATTCCCGGGTGACTCGAGCAACGCCAGTCCCGGCGCGCGAACGCGCTCACCGTACCGGAGGACCTGCGTGACCGGAGCGTGGCCGCCTTTCTGGATGGCGCCGATGGCTTTTTCCTCGAGCGTGGTCAGGCCGCCGGCCTTGTTGCCGGGCGACGGGTTTTCGTACACGGCCTGGCCATGCCGGATGAAATACTCCTTGAAGCCGTTCACCATCGCCGCAATCCCGTCGAACACCTCACGACTCGCGGCGCGTGCCATCAGCTCACGTTCCGCGCCGAACATCTCCGGCACCTCGGTAAGCAGCACGGTGCCGCCCTGCGCGCTTACACGGTCCGCGATCCGGCCCAGCAGCGGGTTGGCCGTGATGCCGCTGAAGCCGTCGGACCCGCCGCATTTGTGGCCGAGCACGAGGTCGGAGACTGGGCAGGGCGTCCGGCGATCCGACGCCACGCGCTCTGCGAGCGCGGCGAGCGTGCTGCCGCCCTGTTCGAGTTCGTCCATCACGTCCTGCGTATTGAAGAACGCAATGCGATCGCGGTCGATGTCGCCGGCGAGCCGCATGAGCGCATCGAGCTGGTTGTTCTCGCAACCCAGCCCGAGAATCAGCACCCCGCCGGCGTTGGGATTCGCCATCAGCCCGGCGAGCACATGTTGCGTGTGACCGAGGTCGTCACCGAGCTGGCTGCATCCGTAAGGATGGGGGAAGGCAAACACACCATCCACACGGCCGGCAAACTTGTCCGCCGCCGTTTTCGCGATGCGTTCGGCGGCGTGGTTCACACACGCAACGGTGTTCAGCACCCAGATCTCATTGCGCGTTCCCACCCGGCCGTTCTTGCGGCGGTAGCCGGCGAAGGTCGGCATCGTCGTGACGGCTGGCGGCGGCGCCCGGCGCGCCGGCTCGTAGCGGTAGTCGAGCGTGCCGGAGAGCTGCGTGCGCAGGTTGTGGTCATGGACCCAGTCACCCGCGCGAACCGGCGCCGACACAACACCGATAGCCATGCCGTATTTCCGGATTTCCTCGCCGGGTTCGGCATCGCGCAGCGCGATCTTGTGTCCTGCCGGCACGTCGCGCGCGACGGTGATGCGCGTTCCCTCGAGTGTGACCACCTCACCCGCGGCGAGCGGTCGCAGGGCCACGCCGACGTCGTCGCCGGGGGCGATGCGGAGGATGGGCGGGCTCGCAGCGTTCACGCTCCCGCCTTCGCCGTCCGGTCGAGCTTGTAGGTTTCGCGCGCCACGTCGTAGGCGAGGGCGCGCGCCAGCATGCGCGCGTCATCCATGTCAATCACGTGGCGCGCCACGAGACCACCGAGGAAGTTGGCATCCACGCGGCGCGCGAGGTCGTGACGTGCCGGTATCGAGCAGAACGCGCGTGTGTCGTCGTTGAAACCCGCGGTGTTCCATGCGCCGGCGGTCTCGAACGTCTGCTCTCGAAACCGCCGGAGGCCATTGACGGAGTCGTGGAACCACCATGGGGGCCCGAGCCGCACCGCCGGATAGTGGCCGGCGAGCGGCGCCAGCTCGCGGGAGTACGTCGATTCGTCGAGCGTGAACAGGATGAGCGTGAAGCGCGCGTCGTTGCCATATGCCTCGAGCAGCGGGCGCAGGTTGCGCGTGAACTCCGTCGCGATGGGGATATCGGCGCCGGTGTTGGGGCCGAACCTCGCGGCGACAGACGGATTATGGTCGCGCCATGCGCCTGGATGAATCTGCATGACGAGCCCGTCGTCAACGGACATGCGCGCCATCTCGATGAGCATGTGCCCCTCGAAGGCCCGCTGGTCCGCGGCGGTGGCGTCGCCCGCAAGGGCACGCGCGTAGAGATGCTGCAAAGCGGCGTCGCTCAGTCGTTGCGTGAACGGCTCGAGCACGCCGTGGTCCGTGGCGGTCGCGCCCTGTGCCTTGAAGTAGCGGCGCCGTTGCGCGAGCGCAGCGGTGAACGCGTCCGCGGTTGGCAGCGCTGACCCGTGCAGTGCTTCGAGCGCGCGCAGCTCGGCGCGCCACTCCGCTGCGGCGATGCGCAACAGTGCGTCGGGTCGAAACGTCGGAATCACCCGCCCGGTCCACCCCGAATCGCGGATTGCCCGGTGATGCGCGAGCGAATCGGTGGCACCGTCGGTGGTGCTCAGCGACTCGATGTTGAAGCGCTCGAAGAGGGCGCGCGGCCGGAACTCGGGCGACGCGAGCCGTTCCGAAATCTCGTCGTAGATGGCGAGCGCCGACTCGCCGGTGAGCCGGGTCGTGATGCCGAACACCTCGCTGAGCTGATGGTCGAGCCAGGCTGCGGTCGGTGTGCCGGCAAACAGATAATAGTGATCGGCGAACCGGCGCCAGACGAGGCGCGGATCGCGCTCGGCGGGCGTGCCGTCGCGCGTGGGGATTCCGAGCGCCTCCATCGGCACGCCACGCGAATACAGCATCCGGTAGATGTAGTGGTCCGGCGTCACGATGAGCGCCGTCGGTTCAGGAAATGGCTCGTTCTCGGCCAGCAGGCGCGCCTCGACGTGGCCGTGCGGGCAGATCAGCGGGAGGCGCTGGGTCTCGTCGAACAGCGCGCGCGCGGCCGTACGGATGGCCGGGTCGGGGTCGAAATACCGGTCGGGATTGAGCGGTCCCCCACCCGCGCTGCGTGCTCCCGATGGACGCACGGTGGGCGCCGCAGTATTGTCTAGCCGGGACATTTGTTCAATCTACGAACAAAATACGGAAATCGTTAGCCTTTCATGAGCCTTTCATGAGAAAGATCGATACGCGGAGCTTCGTCCGGGCCACGCGTTCCACGGCGCGGAAGATCAACAGCCAGATCGCGCTGAACCTGGTGCGCGAGCACGGGCCTATTTCGCGCGCAGACCTGGCGCGGCGCCTTCGCGTGGGGCGGGGGATGGTCACCGCGTTGGTGGACGAGTTGCTCGAGGTCGGGGTGATCGTCGAAGGCGCCTCTGTCGACGCGCCGCGTGGGCGACGTCCCAGGATGCTGTTCGTCCGCACGCGGGATCGCCTCGCGGTGGCCATTGACGTGCGGTTCAGCCAGACCTCGCTGATGCTCACCGATTTCGCCGGCACCCCGATCGCGATGCAGATTTTCGAAACCATTGCCGATCCCAGGGCGCTGGTCGCGGAACTGAAGGCGCGGATCTCGCGCCTGCTCAAGCAGCACCGGGCGGCGGGCAAGTGCGACGGCATCGGCCTCGTCGTGCCCGGCATGGTCGATCAGCAGACAGGGCGCGTGCTCAACGCGCCGCAGCTCGCCTGGCGCGACGTGGATGTCCGGACGGCGCTGGCCAAGGCTACGGGATTCCCGGTGCATATCGAGAACGCCCCGATCGCGTGCGCGCTGGCGCAGATGTGGCTGGGCCAGCGGGGGTTGGAGTCGCCGCGGGACTTCGTATACGTGACCGTGTCCGATGGGGTCGGAGCGGGCGTGGTGGTGAACGGCGAAGTCGTGCGCGGACACGGCAACTCGGCCGGCGAGTTCGGCCACGTACCGCTCGAGCTCAACGGACCCCGCTGCCTGTGCGGCGCGCGCGGATGCCTGGAGGCGTATACCTCCAACCTCGCCACGCTCTGCCGCTACCTCGGCAACGAGTTCTCGCCCGAATCGGCACGGACGCTCATGATCGAGTCCGGGCTCACTATTGCGGACGTCATCACGCGGGCGCTTTCGGGTGAGGAGCGCGCGACGCGCGCGCTGGAGGAGACCGCGCGGTATCTCGGCATTGGGCTCGCCGTGATCATCAACGCGCTCAACCCGGATCAGATATTTGTTGGCGGCGAGATCACGGCGGTGTGGGACCGGATTTCACCCGTGATCCGGCGCGAAATCGAGACACGGGCACTCACCGCGCGCGCCGCCGGGACGCCGGTTTCACCCGAGTTGGGGACCTATCCGCGCCTGCGCGGCGCTACGGCGCTCGTGGCAGCCCCAATGTTCGCGGCGCCGCGGGTGGCCTGAGGAGGCCTGCCCCTCGAAACATTTCACGTAACCGCGGACGTATGTCGTCAGTGGCACTTCTTCCGCTCGGCCTTTTCCGAGAAACCGATGAAACATCGTCGCGTCGCGGTACCCGCCTTGCTGCTGCTGTCCGTCTCTGCACTCGCGGCGGCGCAATCCGCTACGGTCACGCCGCAGGTGGCGAAGTCCGGCGTCCGCGCATCGTTCGACCACCTGAAAGGCCTGGCCGGACGCTGGAAGGGGAAGGCAAATACCGACGGGCCAACGCCCGACAGCTACCCGGTCCAGGTATCGCTGCGTGTCACCTCGGGGGGCGACGCGCTGATGCAAGAGATGACGCCGGAGGGACGAGCCGACGATCCGGCTCGCGGTGACGATGATCCCCTGACCATGTTTTACCTCGACGGCGATCGCCTGATGCTGACGCACTACTGTGACATAGGCAAGAACCGGCCGCGCATGACGGCCAAGGTGTCGCCGGACGGCAAGTCAGTGGAGTTCGATTTTCTCGATCTCACGGGCGAAACGACCCGGGGGCACATGCACCGTGCGCTATTCACGTTCATCGACGCCGATCATCACACCGAGGATTGGACCTACGTGATGCCCAACGGCAAGGGCTCGCGGGCCCATCTCGAGATGGCACGCGCCAAGTAGCGCGAGAGGGCTTTTGCCGGGTCTTCATCCGCCCGCTGGCGCCGCGGCTTGAGCCGGTGCCAATACCCTCCTGACTGGAGCCCCCCCAACTCCAAATTCTCAACTCCAAACTCTCAACTCTCAACGGCCCTTAACCCCCCCTGTATAGCCGATGGAATGCGAGAAAATGACTATGGCCGCGCGAATTTGCTCTGCCTCTTGCGCACACCCCCATTTAAACGCCCTAAGGTAGGGGCTCTCATCTCGTCGGTTCTTGCCGATGGGTCTGATATTCGATATGGAGACCCGCCGAAGGCACCCCCCCCTTGACAAGGGCCTGGTTGGCTGGCGTGGTATATATGAGGGGGTGCGATGACTCGTGGGCTGACCAGGCAGGCGGAGCTGGTGCCGGATGCCTGCTATCCTCGCGGAGGCGCCCACGAATTCCGTAAGGTGTCGCCGGACGGCGACGCACTTCCCCGGCGACTCCGATTCTCACCCCGCTGATCGCCGTGCGTGGCCAGACGATCGTCCCGCCCTCCGCCGCGTGACCTCAGGGCACGCCTTGAAGCACTGATTCGGTAGCTGACACCGCAGGAGACGGCAGCAAAACCGAGGCCGGGCGACTTGCAATCGCCGTCCGTTCCGGCACGACCGAAAACCGCGCCGTCGGAATCGTCGCCCGTTCCGTCGGAATGTTCGACCGATCCGCCGGCTCCGACGCCCGAGCCGACGCTTCCGACCGACGCTCCGCTGGATCCGGCGCGCAAGCCGAGGATCCCGACGACCGATCCGACCGCTCCGACGCGCGAGCCGCGGATCCCGACGACCGAGCCGGCCGCCCTGACGCGCCGTCCGCCAGGACCGACAACCGATCCGCCAGCTCCGACCCGCGATCCGCCAGTTCCGACGCGCCGGCCGGCAGCACCGACGTCCGCGCCGGGAGCACCGACCGGCGC
>DASZZO010000278.1:0-2356 GCA_035544915.1 Gemmatimonadaceae bacterium
CCGGATGGCAAGCTCGTATGGTCAAAAAATTCAAACCACTTGAAACGGCACGAGTTTCAAGGCGAGATCGGGGAGCGTACTTAGCCCAACTTGGCGGATTCGCGGGGTGCGAGGCGACCAAGTGGTTGATTAATCATAAGGGGACCTCAAAAGGTCTGCACTACACGAGCGTTGCTGTGGCGGCGTGAGCGGCGCTGATTTTCGGCGGGGCTTGGGCGGGCAAGGTGAGCTTGAGTTTGTCGAGCAGCAGCTTCAGCTCGGGCTCGGGCTGTGTGTAGCGGGTGAGGCTCAGTTCGCGGCCATCGGTCGTTGGCACGTAAAGGTCGATCATCTGCACGGTCGCGAACTTCTCGAGCACGCTGCGCGGGGTGAGGCCTGGCGCGAGCGCCTTCAGTTGCTGGCCGAGCGTGACGTGCAGGCAGTAGGCGAGGAACGCGATAAAGATGTGCGCTTCGATACGCCGCTCTTGCTGGTGGAACAGCGGCCGGATTGCCAGATCACCTTTGAGCGTTTTGAAAGCGGCTTCGACCTCGACGAGCTGCAGATAGAACTGCCAGAGCTGGGCCGGATCGGACGCGATGAGATTGGTGCGCAGCAGATAGCGTCCTTCACGCCGGCGAACTTCACCGAGCTTCTGACGATCGAGCTGGTAAGTGAAGCGGGCATCGCGCGTGGCCACTGCGACCTCGATTAGCCGCCACGCGGCCGGTGTCTTCGTCTTGGCGGCCCCAAGCTTCATCAGCAGCGCATCACGCGTGAGGCTCATCGTGCTCAGTTTGTTCAGCCGCGCCCACAGCCACTTCAATTGCCGACGGCGCATCGAGCGCTCCTTGGCGACCCGATCGCGGCTCTCGGCAAACACGTAGAGCTCATCGTCCTGCGCCAGCAGCTTCACCTGTACGCCGGGGCGGGCAGCGTGCCACGGCTGGTCGAGCAGCGCCTGTTCCAGCCGGGTTAGGCGTCCCTTCGGGGTGCCGACCAGGTACTGCACCGGCGGATCGCTCGCCCGCATCTGCGCCAGTACCGCTTCCGTGGGCACGCCTCTATCCATGCACCACACCCGGCGCGCTTTGCATATTGGCGCTCGATGCGGGCGAGGAAATCCTTCAGCGTGGTGCAGTCTCGCGTATTGCCCGCGAGCACCTCGTAGGCGAGCGGCAAACCCTCCGGGGTCACCACCAAAGCAATGACCACTTGCACACAGTCGGGGCGATGGTCGCGCGAGTAGCCGTGGCGGCGCTTATCCTCATCGTCGGCCGGCGGATCGGATTCGAAATAGGTGCTCGTGAGGTCATACAAGAGCACATCAAAGGTCACATTGAACAAATCCCGCCAGCGACTCACCAGATGATCGAACACCGCCTCCTTGTGCTCGAGCAGCCGGTCGTGACAGGCGTAGAGCGCGTGAATGTCGGCCAGCGCAGCATCTGCGCCCAGCAAATCGCCGAGCGCGCTGCGCTCAAACCAGTGCCGATGCAATCGCCACTCGCTACCCGGCGACAGCAGCCGATACACCACCAGCACCAACAGCACCTGATCAAAGCGCGTGCCTTTGCGCGAAGGCGCCAGTCGCGCGCTCCAGAACTCGTCGAGCCCGAGCTGCTGCCACAGCCTTAACGCAAGCCAGCAGGCGCCCCACTGCCGCGGCCGCTCGAGCCGCAACTGCGCCAGCTTCAGGCGCACGATCGACTCGTCCGCGACTACCTCTTCACAACGATCCTCGGGAAATAGCGCGAGCGTTCGTGCGGCTCGGGTTCCTTCGTCCAACACCTCGATCGAGCGGCGCCACGCGAGCTCCTGCGAGCCATTGATCTCCCCCAGATACAGCACGTGCCGTTGCAGCACGCGTCCACCACTTACCCGCCGGTTCTCCACCACGCTGAAGTAGCGGTGCTCTTTGCCGTCCTTCTTCCGAGTCGTAGCGCGCAGAAACATCTCGACGCTCGATTATCCACAGAACTTCGCCGCGCGCCATAGGCAAGGTCTTCACTACAGCCAGTTCGGCGCCATCCGCAGCCCTCGCACTCCGAAAAACCAATCGGTTACATTGCGCAACAATCCGAAAAACGATCTGAATCCGCTAAGTTCGGCTAGGCGCGGAGCGGCAGCGCCGTCAAAGGACATCGTCCGCGGGGTCTTGACGTTGGCATCCGAGCCAGACCCGGCGCTGCTGCAACTGCCAATGGCTCGTCGTGCGGAATTCCGGCTTTCTATTATTTCTACGAAGTACGTTCTCACATTCTCACAACGAGGGTGAAACAGTGGTTAACTGCTTCGAGCCACGCCCACTGAATGCTCCTACCATTCGCAGCGATGGCACGTTCCCGAAGTCCGCTCATTGCGCGGCCCGGCGCCC
>DASZZO010000279.1:0-18191 GCA_035544915.1 Gemmatimonadaceae bacterium
TGCCAGCGATTGATCGAAGTACTGCATGGTTTTCTTGTGTCTCCTAAGGCGCTTGAGTTGAGCTGCGCGGCCTGTTGTGCCCAAACAGCAATGAAGCATGGCCGCCAATGGCGGAGCGGGCAAATCATGATGCCGCCGCACGCCGCGTCAGCTCCAACTCACGGTTAGCCGACGAGCCGATCGTACTCGGCGTGCGTTCCGATCCACCACCAAACGACGCCATCGTCAACATCCACTCCGAGCGCGCGATAAAGCTGGCCGACCCGCGCCGACCGAAACCGGCCGACAATCTTGTAATGGAGCGACGGATGCCTTGGGTTCGCCTTGAGGAGCTCGAACTGCTTGTCCGCGAGATTGCGGATCGGCGCGGGAAGCGCGTCGTAACACCGCCAGAAGCTGGTGGCGGCGTCATGGTTCAAAGCTTGCGGGTGCGCCCGGTGTTGTGTTCAGTGAGAGCGATATCAGCCAAGCGGTCCAGTTTCCCGGCAGCGACATCCGTGTCGAACTGCTGATCCCATTCGGCCGCATCGAACACCGCGTACCACGCCCGAAAGCTCGCGCGCTCATCCAGCGAGAGATTTTCGAGGGCCTGTTCGAGCTGCTCGACCTTGGTCATACCCGAATAATAGCGTGACCTGTCTCGTTCGGCTAACGAACACCGTTGTGCTGCAGGGCCCTGCACTCTTCCTCCGCCCGCTGGCGCACCAAGCCGCGATGGACAGCACCAACGGTGTGCTCGATATCTCGCTCCAGTCGCCCAAGGACTGCTGATTCTTCGGCGGTCCAAGAATGCATCGTCATCCGGCTAACAAGTATTCGACTGTAAGGTTCTCAATACGAAGATGACGAACCTCACATCATCGCACGCCAACTTTTGGGCTGAGGAACGCGCCTCTCATTTCATCGCGTTGAACGCGTTCAGGATCTCGAACAGGCGTGAACTGGCAAACGTGAACTCGCCCTCGCGGATCCGTTGTGACCCCGGGTACAGCGGGCGTCCGGTCTTGACCTTGAGGACCATCGTGTAGGGGCCCTGCATTCTATAGACTATCGCCTTGGCGCGGCCCCGAACGGCCTGCTCGACCCCGGCCCGGATTTCGTCCTGCGCACGCTTGGGCGAGAGTCCCAGCGACGCGTGTTCGATCTCGCCCTTCACGGCGACGCCCGTGATCGGACCGAGCAGGCCGCGAATCTGTTCGACCACCGCGCGATCGCCGGCCACGAAGACGACCGGTACGCCATAATACCCGGCGACGAGTGCGTTGTAGCCACCCTCAGGCAACGAGATGCCGTTGATCGAGAAGTCGACGACGTTGCCCGTGGACGTGTGCTCGAGGATCGCGTTCGGCGTGCCCGCTTTGGCGTGATAGCCGACGAACACGACGGCGTCGAACGTGGAATCCAGCCCCTCCATCATGTTCTTGGGGCCGGTGCTGAGGCCGCGCAGGAGGCGGGCGCGCGGATCTACGTCCTCGGGTAGCAGGTTGTTCTTGCTGCCATGCGAGTCCCTGACCAGCACCTCCGTCGCGCCGGCGCGGAAGGCGCCCTCGATCGCGGCGTTGGTTTCGCCGGCCATGATCGCGCGAAAGCGCGGATAATCGGGGCCGGTGGGGTTCACGTCGGTCGCATAGATCACGCCGGCGAGGCCCTCCATGTCCACCGAAATGAAAACCTTGAGCGGGCGGGCCTGGGCGAAAGCCGTACCTGGCCTGGAGAGCACGGCCGCGGTGGTCACGGCCAGGAGGGCACGCGCGATGGGGCCGGGAGAGATCATTGCCGGGTCCAGAATCGGGTTACTCCATACTATGCGAGCCTGCGGGTTGGGGCGAGTTGCTTGCGATTCGTGGCGCCTAATGATGGAGTCAGGCCGCAAGGGATTGTCAGTTTCGCGGAAAGGAGCTCAGTCGTCGATGGGCTCCTTACCCGCGATACCGTCCTTCATCGCCTGGATTTCCTCCGGGGAGTGTCCCTGCCAATCGAGCTGTTCGCCCACGACCCGCAGCGACTCCCGGGAGCGATAGGACTTCGTCGGATTACCGGGATACTTCTTGTTCGTCAGGTTCGGGTCATCCGCAAACGAGCCGGTCGGTTCCACGAGGTAGATTCGGCCTGGACCTTCGCCCTTTGCCAGCTCCGCTCCCCAAGTCGCCGCGTGCAGAGTCTCGGTGAAGTAGATCCAGGGGGACCTCCGCTCGGTGTAGTTGGAGGAATAGCCGGGTTGAATCAGGTCTCCGGGCTTCAGGGCCGCCCGGGTGCCATGGTAGAATCGTCGCGAACTGGCGTCGGAAGGCGTCGATGGTGATGCGAGATTGCTCATGTTCTTGTCGTCATCTATGGCGAGTCGAAAGAAGGCAAGAACATATCCGTCGGCATCGGTGACCTCGAAGCCCCACAGGCCATCATCGATGATCGACAACTCTTTGACGAACGACGCGTCCCGCTGCTTGAACTCGTCGAACAGCGCGTCGGGGTCCAGCGCGTAGACGTAAGCATCCCAGCGAGCCCATTCGTGCCGGGTGTGGTTTGGACATGGAAGCACGTCGGGAAGGATAGTCTTGAGCATGATGCCGATTCCGTCCCGGCTCACGTGGCCATAGTACACGTCGCCGGGTGGACCCTGAAAATCCAGCTTGAAGCCGAAGCGCTCGATGTAGTGGGAGATCGAGGCCTGCAGGTCTTTCACGATGAAGAACGGACTGATTGAAGCGAGGTTTCTTGTCGCTCCCTCCGGGCTTTCGGGGTCTGCGCGTTGTGAGGCGGTCGTGTTTGAGTTCATGCGCTGGAGCTCCCGTGGCGCGCCGCCTCGATTGCAGCGATGTCGATCTTTTTCATCTGCATCATCGCGTCGAACGCGCGCTTGGCGACACCCGGGTCGGGATCGGTCACCGCGTTCGTCAGGGCCAGCGGCGTAATCTGCCAGGACAGGCCCCATTTGTCCCTGCACCAGCCGCACGCGCTCTCTTCGCCGCCGTTGCCAGTGATGGCGTTCCAGTAACGATCAGTTTCGGCTTGGTCAGTAGTTGCGACCTGAAACGAAAAAGCCTCGCTGTGCTTGAACGCGGGTCCGCCATTGATCCCAAGGCAGGGAATTCCCATCACCGTAAACTCGACCGTCAACACATCCCCTTTCTTCCCGGAAGGAAAGTCTCCCGGCGCGAGATGCACCGCGCCAACGGATGAATCGGGAAAGGTCTTGGCGTAAAATCGCGCCGCGTCCTCGGCGTCGCCATCGTACCAAAGGCAAATCGTATTCTTTGCTTGCTTCACCATGCCAGCTCTCCATCTTCATGAGCCGCCCGACGCGGCCGTACGGGCAGCCAGCTTGGCATCGCCCTACAAGCATTGTGCGCCAGTTCACACTATCACGCACGCCAGGGCTTGCGGCAAGGCCCCCGTGCGAGTTCAAACTTCGCGCTCATGCTGAACCAGGAGTTGCGATGACCGAACACGCGGTGGTGATCGCTGGAGGCGGCCCGACCGGGCTGATGTTGGCGGGCGAGCTGGCGTTGGCGCGGGTCGACGTCGCGATTGTGGAGCGGCGCGCCAGCCAGGAACTCCCCGGCTCGCGCGCAGGCGGCCTGCACTCACGCACTATCGAAGTCCTCGATCAGCGCGGAATCGCGGATCGGTTCATCTCGCAGGGACAAAAGGCGCAGGTCGCGGGGTTCGCCAGCGTCCGTCTGGACATCAGCGACTTCCCCACCCGGCACCCCTACGGGCTCGGGCTGTGGCAGAATCACATCGAGCGCATACTGGCCGGCTGGGTCGGCGAGCTGGCGGTGCCGATCTACCGCGGACGTGAAGTGACGGGCTTCGCACAGGACGACACTGGCGTCGACGTCCAGCTGTCCGACGGCCAGTCGCTGCGGGCGCAATATCTCGTCGGGTGCGACGGAGGACGCAGTCTGGTCCGTAAAGTAGCCGGCATCGAGTTCCCCGGCTGGGATGCGACGACGAGCGCCCTGCGGGCCGAGGTCGAGATGACCGAGGAGCCGCAAACGGGCATCCGGCGAACTTCCTCAGGCATGCATGCCATTGGGAAGGTGGAGTACGAGATCAAGGGCGGCGAGGTGATCTACAAGAAAGGCGGGACGGTGGGGGTCATGTTGGCCGAGTCGCAGGTCGGAAACACGGACGAGCCCACGCTTCGCGATGTCAGCGAGCGGCTGATCGCCGTATACGGGACCGACTACGGGATCCACAGTCCCACCTGGATCACCAGGTTCACCG
Organism: Gemmatimonadaceae bacterium; assembly: GCA_035544915.1. Taxonomy (GTDB): domain Bacteria; phylum Gemmatimonadota; class Gemmatimonadetes; order Gemmatimonadales; family Gemmatimonadaceae; genus Fen-1231. The sequence goes on from DASZZO010000279.1 coordinate 4,231, forward strand.
ACATGACTCGGCAGGCCGCGGCCTACCGCAAGGGACGGGTCCTGCTGGCCGGCGACGCGGCGCACGTGCATTCCCCGGTCGGTGGACAGGGCCTCAACACCGGAGTGCAGGACGCCGTGAATCTTGGCTGGAAGCTGGCGCAGGTGGTCAAAGGGATATCGCCGGAAAGCCTCCTCAATACCTACCACGCCGAGCGCCACCCTGTCGCCGCACGCGTGCTGCGCACCACGATGGCGCAAGTTGCGCTCGTACGTGTCGACGATCGCATCGAGGCATTGCGCGACACCGTGTCCGAGCTGCTGAGCATGGACGAGCCGCGTAAACGATTCGCCGCGATGATGTCCGGTCTGGACATCCATTACGACTTCGGCGAGGGACACCCGCTGCTCGGACGCCGCATGCCCGATCTCGACCTGGTCACGGCCGATGGCCCGCTGCGGGTTTTTGCGCTGCTGCACGATGCCCGGCCGGTGCTACTCAACCTCGGTGAGCCCGGCGGCTTCGACATCAGTCCCTGGGCAGATCGCGTTCAGTTGATCGACGCCAAATACGATGCTAGGTGGGAGCTTCCGGCACTCGGGGCGGTCCCTCCTCCCACCGCCCTATTGATTCGGCCTGACGGATATGTGGCCTGGGTGGGAGACCTGACCCAACCTGGGCTCGCCATCGCGCTAACGACTTGGTTCGGATCGCCTGCTGCGGACTGACCGGCCGCAGCATCGAGGTCGAGTCGCCGCTTGACGAGTCCTCTCCACTTGCTCACGAACGGCGGCGATCACTGCACCGGGCTGGTCCAGCTGCACGAAATGGCCACTCCCTGCGACGACGACCTGTTTGCCAAACATCGACCTCCGCGCCAAGTCGCCACTCAGCGCGACCCACTGAGCGAGCAGGCGATTCCCATATGTAGAATCGGAAAACGGGAAGCGTAGTCCGCGAGTCAGGACGATCAACGGAACGCTGTCCAGTCCGGCTGCTCCTCGCGCAATCGCGGCGCTCCCGCTCTCAGGAGCTTCTTGCGCGGCCGCGCGCTGTGCCTTGATCGATCGCCGAAGGCTGGAGATCGCCCGCCAATCCGCAGCGCTGACAAGCGCAGGCTTCGGACCCAAGTCGCGCGTCAACAAGCGCCAAACGCCAAGTTGGCGCAGAGCTTCGTCGACCGCGTGGACGACCGCTGGTGGGGCGCTCGGGGGTCGCGAGCGCGGCATATCGGGAATCCTGGTGGCGATGTCCTCATTCGAAGGATCGACGAGAACCAGCGCCGCGACGTCTTTCGGGTAGAGGCCATTGAACACACGGACGTGAAATCCGCCAATCGAGTGGCCCACGAGTACATACGGTCCCGGGATGCCGGCTACACGAAGCAGCGCATGGAGGTCGTGTGCGACTGAGTCACTAAACCTCAAGCCAGACGCCGGCTCGCTCCACCCGTTGCCGGCACGATCATACCAGCACGCTTGAGTGAACTTGGCGACCTCTGGTTGCACCAAAATCCAACTATACCCGGGGAAACCGTAGCCGCTCTCAAATACCACCGCCGGGCTCCCACTGCCCGAGCAGTAGATGTTGAGCGAACGACCACCGACGTCGACGGACCGACCTGCCTGCGGGAATTGTCGGCGATCCTGCCATTCGGATGCGCGAACGTAGATCGCGCCGATCACCAGTGTGACCGGCACCGCACATGCGATCAGTTTGGGAAACGTCCACCGGGGCTGACGCCTGTGGGCACCAAACGACATGTCGTACGCCTCAACGGGGTGTGGTCGCACCGAGCATACGGCGCGTCGATTGCTGGCGGCTAGCGTTGTCGTTAAGACTCGATGTTTTCGGCGTGAAGAATTCGTGAATCGGACGCTGCGGCCTCACTCTGGCCATTTGGCGATCCAGGCGCCCGCCAGCCCTGGTTCCTCAACCCGCCACTATCGTCGTACCCCGTAACGAAGCTCCACCATGCCGCTCCTGTAGGCTCTGACCTCCGCCAGATGGAGCGCGATGTCCCGGTCGAGCTTCTCGAAGAACGGGAGGCCATCACCAATCACGATGGGCAGGATCGAATACCGAACTTCGTCGGCCAGTTCGAGACGAAGGCATTCGGCGGAGAGTGCACCGCCGCCAACGAACCAGATGGTGCGGAACATGGGCCGGAGGCGCCCGTTCACGAACTGCGCGAGATCGCCTGAGTGGAACTCGACGGTATCCCGAATGCGCGGCAACTCGCGACGGGTGAGCACGAAGGTGGGTTTGTCGCCGTACGCCCACCCCGCTCCTTTGGCCTCAAACTTCACCGCGGTCTCATAGGTTCGAGAGCCCATGACGTAGCAGTCGATCGTCTTGAGGAACGCCTCGACGAATCCCGGGTCCAGCGTGTCACCGTCTAGGAATTCGTCTGAGGTCTCCAGCCAGTCGACGCTCCCGTCCTTTCGAGCGATGAAGCCGTCGAGGCTCGCTACCATGTGGATCGTGACACGAGAATCGGCAGGTGCCATCGTTTCGGTCCGATGTCGAATGGGCTGGGAAGCAGCACTGTTCAGCGCCGCCTCCGCTCTGGGTCATTGGCCGGCAGGCGGTTGCCAAAGTTCTACCTTGTTTCCTTCTGGATCGATGACCCAGGCAAACTTCCCGTACTCGGAATCGTCGATCTTCTCGAGAACGTTGCAACCTTCTTCGCGTAAGACTTTAACCAGGCCGTGGAGATCCTCCACCCGGTAGTTGACCATGAAAGGTGCCGTGCTGGGCGCAAACTGGTCACTTTTCGCAGAAGCAATAGACCAGGCGGTTGTTCCGGCAACCGGCTTACCTTCACCGTCGGTCCAGTCGAAAGCGGCGCCACCCCATGCTTGGACATCGATTCCGAGGTGCCGCTTGTACCAGGCCTGTAGTGCCGGGGCGTCTTTGGCTTTGAAGAAGATGCCGCCAATGCCAGTGACTCGCTTCATAGAAGCTCCGAGGTCGGTGGTGGTGAGGGAGAGTGTGTTTTCTGCGGCCTAACGACTTGAGCTTGAGCTGCGAAGCCGCCGCGACCCATCCGAGCGCTCAACGAATACGGGCGGCTTTCGGCTCCAAGCTCGTGTTAGCCGGCCTGCCTGCGTGTGATTCGGGCGACCGCGCCGCAGATCAGGCAAGCCCAAGCTGCTGGAGCATCAGCGACTGATCGAATTGCTCCCAGCGCTCCTGCACCTTCCCGCCGACTACCCGGTCGATGATCAGCCCGTCGATTGCGACTCGCTTGCCCGTCGCAGGGACCGGGCAAGAGGCCCCATGTGCGTCCCCGTGGCGCGCCAACGGAACGCGACCAAGGCCCCTTGAACCAGTTGATCCTCGATGGTGAAAGGCAGATCGGGAAAGGCTCGCAGAAAGCCGGCAATGAACTCCTTCCACGGAACGACTCCACGGAACGGTTCAGGTACCCCGGTGATATGGACGATGCAATCCGGCACGAAGGCCGCATCGGCGGCCGACGCGTCGCCATGATTGAGCCCCTCAATCCAAATCCGTTGGTATTCCATCACTTAATCAATCGGCATGTTTGGCGCTCCGACAGGTGGGGGCAGGCAGCGGCAGGAAGCCGAGGATATGTCAAGCCGTGGAGGACGTCAAGGCAACCGCGAGACTGGCCGCCTGTTGTGCTGCGGCGGTTCAGATCCACTGCCTGCACCGCTGAAACCCGGCTGAACAGGTCGCGTACGGATACACCATAGGACTCTCACGGAGCGCCCCCTGTGAAGCAGAACGACCTCTTGAGCGTGACCTCGATACTCTCCGTGCTTCTGCTTGCCCTGCACATCTCGCAGGACATCGTCTTCGGCTTCGACCGCGCGGGACTCAATCATCTTGTCGGCGTCGCGATCCTGCTCGTCGTTGTCTGCGGCGCCGTACTACTGCGAGAAGGGCCGTCGGGCAAGGTGATCATGCTACTGGGCGGCGTGATGGCCGCCGGGATGCTGCCCCTGCACATGCGGAATGGATTGCGCCCGGAGTTTCTCGAGAAGAGCGGCGCCCTGTTGTTCGTCTGGACGCTCTATGTCCTCGGAGTGACCGGCGCGTTCTCGGTTATCCTCGCGGTCCAGGCGTTGCGCGGTCGGCGGGTCGCTTCGTAGCGAATGACCATCGACCCGCTGCCGGCGCGCGCGAACGGCACGCCACTGCGGGCGATGGGCTCGTCGATCAGGCGCGCGACCGCCGGACGAACGAGCGTGGACGCGCCTTCCACGTCAACCGAGATCGCCGTCGATCAGTTCGTGGCGCACGTGATCGCGATGAAGTAGTGCTGGGCGACCGCAAGCTCTCAAATGACCGCCGACATCGGCGGAATCAATTGACTGATTCCCCGTGGCGGTTTCGCTCCGGTGGTTATGGACGAACGCTCGGCGGCCTCAACGCACGCTGCGCCTGGTGCAACACGTATGCCTGAATCAGGCGCACTTGCGGCGGGCTCAGGTCCTTGGCGAATGATGGCATGCCGAGCACTTTGCGCGCCCCGCCGATGACGATGCCCTCGAACGTCGCATGTGTCGCCGCGGTGGTCCGCCGCAAATCGGGGACGGCGCCACCCTTCACGAGGTTCGACGAGAAGCTGTGACAGCGACTGCAGTATGAGCTGAACAGCGCGCTACCCTCGGCGATGTCGGCATCCGAGGACGCCAGATGGATCGTCGGCGCGGGAATCGGCCCGCGTGGCGCAATGGTCGGTGGCAGGGCTGCATTGCCGCCAAGCGCAAACACGAGCAGTCGCCCCGGACCAGCGCGTGAGGCCGGGTCGGAGTAGAGGGCGGGCGTGCCGTCGACCACGGCGACGTACTGCGTATCGCCCACCGCGTATGTCATCGGCCCGGCCGCGATGCCGACACCGGCATCGAACTCCCAGAGCTTCTCTCCGTCGGTAGCGCGGTACGCGGCGAACACCCCGTCGACGCGACCCTGGAACACGAGGTTGCCCGCGGTGCTCAGCGTACCGCCGCTACGGACCACCGGGTGCGCTACGCGCCACGCCTCGCGTCCGGCAACGGGGTCCCAGGCGATCAGTCGACCTGTGGGGTTGGCTGCCGCCACCTGCGCTTGCAGCGGTCCGCGATAGCGCGGGTCGCGCCCCAAGGTGCGGTCGGTTGGCCGCAGCTCGAATTTGGGATCGACCACGTGGAGGTCGAGTCCTTCATCGACGACGGCGTAGTATGCGAACCCGGTGGCCGGACTGAATGAGACGGGGTTCCAGTTGTGCGCGCCGAAGTTGGCGGGCGTGACCACGATGCCCTTCGCGGACGGCATGGCAGACGGCGCGATGATCGGCCGGCCCGAGCTGTCGATGCCCGTCGCCCACGTCATGTGCGCGAACGGTTTCGCCGAGATGAGCTTGCCGGTTTCGCGATCAATCACGTAGAAAAACGCGTTCTTGTTGGCCTGCATCAGCACGCGACGCGGCTTGCCGTCGATCGTGAGGTCCGCGAGGACGATCGGCTGTGTGGCGTCGTAGTCCCACGCGTCGCCGGGCGTCGTCTGGTAGTGCCACACGACGTCACCCGTGCGCGCGTTGAGTGCGACGATGGACGAGGCGTAGAGGTTGTCGCTCACTGTCGTTCCGCGCAGCTCGGGATACCACGGCGACGGATTGGCAGTGCCGACGTAGATCAAGGCGAGTGCGGCGTCGTAGACGATTGGGTCCCACGGGCTCGCGCCGCCGCCGCCCTTCCACCACTGGCCGGACCATGTGGCCGCCGCGCGGCGCAGCGCTTCCGATTCGAACGGCTTGGACGGGTCGCCCGGTACCATGTATGCGCGCCACGCGAGCGCCCCCGTCATGGCGTCGTAGGCCGACACGTACCCGCGCACGGCGTACTCGGAGCCGGCGTTCCCGATAATGACCCGGCCCGCGGCAATGCGCGGCGCGCCCGTGATCGAGTACGGCGAGTCAACCGGCGTGGTCTGCGCGGTCCACACCGGCTTGCCGGAGCGCTCGTCGAGCGCGACGAGGCGCCCATCCATCGTGCCGACGTAGACGCGACCGCGGTAGAGCGCGACGCCGCGATTGACGACGCCGCAGCACATGAACTTGTCGTGGTCCTTTGGGGGAGCTGGGTCGTATCGCCAGCGCAGCGTGCCGGTGCGAGCGTCGAGTGCGTATACAACGCTCCACGTGCTCGTGAGGTACAGGACGCCGTCCTTCACGAGCGGCGTGGCCTCGAGTCCGTGCAGCGTCTGCATGTCGACGGACCAGGCGAGGCCCAGTCGCGTGACCGAGGAGTCGTTGACCTGGCGCAGTGGACTGTGGCGCTGCTCTGAGTAAGTACGGCCGTGGGTCAGCCAGTTCGCGGTGTCCGCGTCTGCGAGGCGCAGCGTCGCGTCGTCCACCTCCTTCGCGGGGCTGCAAGCGACGATTGCGGACACGGCTACGACGCCGAGGAATGAACGCCGGGTGCAAATCACGAGAGCACGCGGAGTCTGGTCTTCTCGGCCACGCGGACATCGCGAAGCGGAGTGAGCTCATCCATCAGCGCCTCGTACGACTCGAGGTCCAGGAGGACCGCCGCGCTGCGGCCGTGCTGGGTGAGGATGACCGGTTCGCCGGTCCTGCACCTGGCCGATGAACTGCGCGGCGTTGGCGCGATAACGTACCGAACCAGTTCCCCCTCACGCAAGGGTCCCCACGCGCGGTGGTGTAGCGGCCCGCCGCGCGGCGTCGGACCGCGCGAGCACGTCACCCGTGGCGGCCGGCGAGGGCGGCGTGGGCCTTGCTCACCGCTGCAATCGGCGCGAAGCTTTCGGCCACTCACCGCCCTGCCATTCGGAGCCATCATGCGGACTTGCAATCGCGTTCACGGCCGACGCACCCCGCTGGGGATTCGCGGCGTCGTCCTCACTGCCGCAGTCGCCGTCGCGTCGTCGGCCCTTGCAGCGCGGGCGCAGGCGCCCGCGCCCGCATCGTGGGCCACGAAGGTTGCCTCCGACCCCGACGTCCTCGGCGCGGAACGCCTCTTCTCGGCGTGGATGGACGGGCAGATCGCCTATCGCGGACTCCCCGGCATCGTCGTCGGCGTAGTGAGCGACCAGCAGCTGGTCTGGGCCAGGGGATTCGGCTACGCGGACGTCAAGGCGAAGATCCCGATGTCGCCGGAGACGAAGTTTCGCATGGCATCGCACAGCAAGCTCTTCACGGCAATCGCCATCATGCAGCTCCGCGAAGATGGGAAGCTGCGCCTCGACGACCCCGTCGAGAAATACCTGCCCTGGTTCAAGGCCGCGCCGGCGGGCGACGACGACGGGCCAATCACCATCGAGCAACTCCTGTCGCACAGCTCCGGGCTCCAGCGCGAAGCCGGCGACCACTGGGTGTCGCTTGAGTTCCCGACAGCCGACCAGCTCAAGCGGCTCTACGCCGACCGGAAGGCGGCGTTCGCACCGTCGGTGCGCTGGAAATACTCGAACCTCGCCTACGCTGTGGCCGGCATGGTCATCGAACAGGTGACCGGGCAGAAATGGGCGGATTACGTCGACCGCAACATCTTCCAGCCGCTCGGGATGACGTCATCGAGCGTGGACAAGAACGTAGGCGGCCTCGCCGTCCCGTACGGCCGCCGGATGCCCGACGGCACGCGCGAGGTGCTGCCCTTTGTGGATGCGCGCGGGATGACTGCCGCCACCGGCGTCACGTCGAACCTGAACGACATGGCCAAGTTCGTCTCCGCGAACTTCCGCAGGGGGGCGCGCGGCGGCGCAGAGGTCGTCAGCAGCGGATCGTGGCGCGAGATGCACCGGGTGCGATCGGTCGAGGAGAACTGGACGTCTGGCTCCGGGCTCGGATACGACATCAGCCGGATCAGCAATCGCACGTGGACAGGCCACGGCGGCGGCTACCCTGGCAATACGACGCAGACGCTAATCCAGCTCGACGACAAGGTCGGCGTCATCGTCCTCACGAACACGAACGATTCGAACCCCGGCGACATCGCGCGGCAGCTCATCGCGACGGTGGGGGCGGCAGTGGCGAAAGCGACGGCGCAGAAGCCGGCGGTGGTCGCGTGGGACAATGCGTGGGCCCGGTTCGCGGGCCTCTATCGGGGCCGGGGCGCAGACTCGCATGTTGTCCTGCTCAACCAGAAGCTCGTCATCATCACGCCAAACGGCCCCAACGTGGACAACCCGGTTGAGCTCGTTCCACTCGGCGGCGGCCGATTCCGCTTCACAGCCCCGACGGGTGGTGGCGTGGTCGGCGAGGTGGTGCGATTCGTCGAGGAGCCCGGCCGCCCGATGCGGATGTACACGGGCGACAGCTGGATCGACCGCATCTCGCCGCCGTAGTCGAACGGCAAGAGGCTCGTTGTCGGCTGTCGTCTCGCGTCAGCCGGGCGAAATCCGCAAGGACTTCGTCCTCGCTGACACTAAGTCTCAGCGGCCCATCACGTTTCTCGGATGTACGGACGGGGTGGGATTCGAACCCACGGTACGCTTTCGACGTACACACACTTTCCAGGCGTGCGCCTTAAACCACTCGGCCACCCGTCCTCGCAACAGCGGAATCCCGGAACGGACAGGGTGAGATTCGAACTCACGATACCGTTGCCGGTATGCCGGTTTTCGAGACCGGTGCCTTCAACCACTCGGCCACCTGTCCAGGAATCGATGCTAGCCCGCGAAAATTACCGGCGCGAGCAGGGTGAGTCAACGCGCGGCCCAGAGAAGAGCCCACAGTGCTGTAGCGATTGACCATTGCGCTCCAGCGAGTGCCAACGATGGTCCGCTCGGCGTCCACCACGGCCAACTGAGAGTCCACGATGGTTGGCGGAGAGCCAACGACGGTGGACGGAGTGCCCACCGCGCCGCAGCACGTCCGAACAGCGCAGCGCGGAGAAGCTTCGATTTAGCGACGAGCGCCAATCAGGCTGAGCCGATTTTCTATTCCGGTGCACGCACGATCAATCACGCTCGGGTGAGTTCCTTGTCTCATGGGCGTCACGGCAATCGTGCTCCGCGAATTCTCTTCATCGCTTTGGTCAAGTTCTTTGTTACTACGCGAAATGGGCTCCAAGGCAGGTGAAGCGCACCCTTCGCTCGGAATGTGATAGCCCGAGCAACAGGCAGCGCGCGCCGAGGTGCCCAGAGCTGCCATTGTGGCGCCATAAGTCGCGGATACGGCGCGCAGAGAGACGGCCGCGGTCCAGTCAGGGGCGCTCGCGGGGCCTGTATCGGGGAGAACCAAAGGAAAACTCAGCACGGTGCTGCCCAGAGTGGCGGCAACGCATTGATTATTGACGCCCGAGGCTTCAGGAGCGTGGGCTGAGCGACGCGCAGGGCGCTCTATTCCTGGAGAAACGGACACCAAGGCACACGAAACGGACGCAATCGTGCCGATAGCGCATTTTCCTCTTTGAAAACTGGTCTTCGCGGAAGTCAAAACCATCACATTTCGAGGAAGTCCCTCGGAACCGGGCGCGGCGACCATAGCAGAGGCGCACTGCGCGAGCCGCCCGGCGCAGTAACTTGTCATGCTGCCGACATATTCGACGCCGAATATTCGCTGCTACGCAGTTGTAGCGCCGCGCGCGACCGCGCAGTCCCCGCGCCCACGAAAACCCATCGAGGTCCGCATGACCAGGCACACGCTCACCGCAGGTGCATTGCTCATTGTCGCAAACGTTGCCCTTCCGAATACGGGACAGGCCCAGCAGTACAAGGTCGAAAAGTGGAACATCGGTGGCGAAGGCGGCACTGACTACCTCACCGCCGAGCCCGGCACCGGCCGCGTCTTCATTTCACGCGGCATGCACGTGATGGTGGTTGACGGTCCCACCGGAAAGGTGATAGGCGACATTCCGAACACGCCGCGCACGCACGGCATCGCGCTGGCGCCCAAAGCGAATCACGGCTTCACAACGAACGGCGGCGATTCGAGCGTGACGATGTTCGACCTCAAGACGCTCGCGTTCATCAAGAAGATCCCGATCAAGGTCGGCGGTCTCGACGGCATCATGTACGACGACTACTCCGACCGCATCATCCTGACGAACCACAGCAAGCCTGGCACCGCGATGGCACTCGATCCCGTGTCCGGCGACATCGTCGGCACTGCCGAGCTCGAGGACAACGCACCGGAAGGCGCGGCCAGCGACGGAAAGGGCAAGCTGTTCGTCAATAACGAGAGCAAGAACACCATCCAGGTGATCGACGACAAGCCGATGAAGGTGCTCGCGTCATGGCCGACGGCGCCGTGCGAGGGCCCGACGGGAATCGCCATCGATCGCCCCACGAACCGGATCTTCGCAGGCTGCGGGAAGACTTCGGTGGTACTGGACGCGAAGACGGGCAAGATCGTGGCGGAGATCAAGAACGGCGACGGCGTTGATGCCTTGGGCTATGACGACAAGGAAAAGTTGATCTACATCCCGGCCGGAGACGCCGGCAACGTGACGGTCGTGCACCAGGATGGACCGGACAAGTACACTGTGGTCGCGACTGTCCCCACGATGAAGGGTGCGAAGACCATCGCCGTGGATCCGGTGAAGCACATGATCTATCTGTTCCAGCCCGAGTACGGCCCGGCACCGGCGCCTGCGGCCGGCGCGCCGGCAGGTGGGCGTGGACCGCGCGGTCCGATTATTGGTGCGTGGTTCTTTGCGATAAGCAAGAAGTAGTCCGAGCCGGGTAGAGCGGAGGGGAGTGGCGGCGCGTGCTGCCGTCGCTCCCCTCCCGCGCATCGCGTCCCCCGCGCCCTCGCGATCGGCTCGTTCTGCACACGCCCAGCGCCTGCAACCACTGGCCGCGCGCCAACGCACGCGCGGCCAACGGATCTAGGGGGCGAGGACCGCCACGACGAGCTGCCTGTTCTCGGAATAGAACAGGTACACCTTGTGCGTTTTCTCGTCGACCGCGCAGGCCCGCGACGGGCCGCCGGTGCGCACGGTCTCCGCTACGGTGAACTTGTCCGGCGAGTCTTCGTGCACGACAGTCAGGGTGCTATCGGTCCGATTCGGATTGAACGCCATCTTCGCACTCGCGTCGAAGCAGTTCTGATCCGCGCGGCCAGTGGTCGGAAAGTTTGCGACGACTTTTCCGTTGTCCGCATTCACCACCACCATCATGTTGTCGCAGGCCATGAAGAGCCGCCGCGTGCTCTTGTCCATGGACAAGCCTTGCGCCGGAGGCTTGCACCCGGCGATGTGATACACGGTGTCGACCTTGAGCGCCTTCGCGTCGACCCGTTGCACGAACCCCTTGGTCTCGACGTTCATGAAGAGCTTCCCGTTCCCGTCGGCGACGCCCGATTCGAGCCCTTCGCCAAGCGACGTGGATTTGGTGATCAGCTTGCCCGTCGTCATGTCGACGACCCACGTGTCCTTGTCGACCCAGGTAAAACCGCGATGCGTGACCGGGTCGTAGAGGACGCCATCGGCCTTCATGCCATCCACGCGCCCGGTGACGGCCATTGTCTTCAGATCGAACAGCACACCATTGCGAACCAGTCCGCGATTCTGATCGGCAGCAATCACGTAACCGCCCCCGCCATCCTTGATGGTGCCGATCACCGTGTCCTTGTCGATATCGAAGACCCTGTCACCCAGGCCGTAGAGCCGGCGACCCGCAGGATCCACGATGATGTAGTCGGCTGAAACGGGCCCGATCACAACGCGCTTCACCACGTGGTAGTGCGGGGTGGTTTGCGCGGCGAGCGGGGAGGCGAGCGGGGAGGCGAGCGGGGAGGCGAGCAGCGAGGGCAGCAGCAGGAGCGGCGTAGCGAGGAGGCGGAACCGGGACATGGGGGCTCCATTTCTTCAAGGGTGGATCTCGGACGAGCGGCGGCGCTCTGTCTGCATGGGCATGAGTGAACCGACGACATTCACCACATCGTAAGCTATAGCCGATCATCGGCGATGGGCACAACCGACGGCCTCCGACGCGAGGCACTCATACCCGGCAGTTGCCCGCGCAAGCAGGCGGGGCGCGGCGCCCCGCCCGCTCGGACGTCCAGGACTTCACGTCTCGTCAGAACATGTGAAAGTGATGCGGAGCAAACCGATGTGCGATCCCAATCATCAACTCGGTCTTCGAGCCGCTCGCCGTGGCGCCGCCAATCTGCACGAATGGGGCGATCTCATGGATCGGCGTACGGACGGCAACCTGGGCTTGCCACCATCCGGAGACTCTCGGCTTGCCGGAATTCGTCTCGACGTCGTGACCGCTTACCGCACCGAATCCGCCGCTCAGGTAGAACGGAGGGCTGGCGTCGAGGATTGGAGCGCCAGAGACTCAGGAGCCGCCGAATTGCAGAGCCGGGGTGCGAGGCCCCGGATGACTCCGGCGGCAACCAGAGACGCCTGCGTTCAGGCCGGCTGGTCGGTGGCGGTGAACACCTTCGTCATCGCCGTCGCCAGGCGAACCCAGGTCGCGGATTCCTGCGCGAGCTGCCGCCGCCCCGCCGCGGTGAGGCGGTAGTACTTGGCCCGGCGATTATTCTCGCTGACGCCCCATTCCGCCTTGATCCACCCGCGATTCTCCATGCGGTAGAGCGCGGGATAGAGCGATCCTTCTTCTACCTGCAGCGCGTCGTCGGTGAGCTGCTGGATCCAGCGCGCAATGCCGAAGCCGTGCATTGGGCGCCAGGAGAGCGTCTTGAGGACGATGCCGTCGAGGCTGCCCTGGAGGAGGGCAACGGAGGATGCGGGCACGGGGGGCTCCCTTAGGATGTCTTTGGGAAGGTCGCGCGGCTTCCTTAGAACGTCAAGGGGGCAAACCGGAGGCTCCGCCGACAGGGATGAAGCGAGCTACAATTGGCCCTAGAACGATTTTATTATTGGCCTGAATGTTGAAGTTGACCTGGCTTCACGAACATTTCACCCTTTGTGGAAGGAAGCCCGTCCTGGGAGCCCGTCCTGGGAGCCCGTGCATGAACACAATGACCAAGACATGAGCGAAGCGGTCGCCCCGTCGCGCCCGCGCCTGGAATCGGTGGACGTCGTCCGTGGCGTGATCATGATCCTCATGGCGCTCGATCATACACGCGATTTCTTCGGCATGCCCGGGGTGAATCCCACGGATATGAGTCAGACCACCGTCGCGCTGTTCTTTACGCGCTGGGTTACCCATTTCTGTGCGCCCGTGTTCTTTCTGCTCACGGGTACGGGCGCGTACCTCTCACTGAGGAAGCGATCGACGCGCGACCTGTCCCGTTTCCTGTTCACGCGTGGCGTCTGGCTGATTTTCCTGGAACTGGTGGTGCTCCGGTGCTTCAGCTACCAATTCAACTTCGACTACCGTGTCACGTTTCTCCTCGTCCTTTGGGCGCTCGGCTGGTCGATGATCACGCTCGCAGCGCTCGTGCGCCTGCCTGCAGCTCTGGTGACCACGTTCGGTGTCGTGCTGATCGCCGCCCACAATCTGCTCGACGCTATCAGCTGGGCGAATCCATTCTGGTCCATCCTGCATCGCCCGGGCATCGTCCTGGCAAATCCAGAGCATGTTGTGCTCGCAGCATACCCGCTCATCCCATGGGTCGGCGTCACGGCGGTGGGATATGGGCTCGGCCAGGTCTACAACTGGGCTCCAGATCGGCGGCGGGCCTTTCTCCTGCGCCTGGGACTCGGCCTGACCGCGGCGTTCCTCATCCTGCGGGGCGTCAACTATTACGGCGATCCCGGCCGCTGGACCGCACAGAAAACGGCAGCGTTCACCGTGCTCTCCTTTCTCAATGCGAACAAGTACCCGCCGTCCCTGCTGTTCCTCCTGATGACCCTCGGGCCTGCCCTCCTCTTGCTCTGGTCCGTGGACCGCGGGGCGCCGAGAGTGCTGCGCCCCGCTCTCGTGTACGGCAAGGTGCCGCTCTTCTATTACATCGTGCATTTCTCGCTCTTGCACCTCCTCGCGGTCGCCGTGTGCTACGCGCGCTACGGTGCGGTGCACTGGATGTTCGAGTCGCCGGACCTCGCGCACTATCCGTTCACGGCGCCGCCCGGCTGGGGGTTCTCGTTGACAGGCGT
>DASZZO010000280.1:0-9151 GCA_035544915.1 Gemmatimonadaceae bacterium
AGCGTCGTCCCCGCGAGCCGCCAGAAATCGGGACGGCGTAACGGGTAAGGCCGTGCGGGTAGTCGATTCATGCGTGCCGGCCGCTGGCGGTGCCGACGCTCTGGCGGTCAAAGCGTGTGGGTGCACGGTTCTGTCGCGCGGGTGCGCGGTCCGTGGATCCGCGCCGGAGGCAGGCACGGCCGGCCATCGCGTGCTGCCTGTCGGATTCTCCGTGGGGATCGTCGGCCCACTGGTGCAAGACGCCGGACCCGTCGGACCCAGCGCCGGCCCGACCAGGCGAAGCGACGCCCCGGTAGGACCATAAGCCGGACCTCGACGACATTACAACAGCCCGTTTTTCGATAACCAGAGGACGGACAGCGATTACAGGTCGTCAGGCCTCAATCGCGCTGTGATCTTCCGATGGCTCAGCGCCCGGATCGTATCTCAAGTCGGCACAGGGGTGATGCCGGACACTGCATTCCAACCGGCTCGGCTGGCGCGGGCATCGGTGCCGGGCAGATCGCGAGTGCCGTCGGAGCACGCCGCCTGTCAGGGAGATGGCGCGGTATTCGCGGGCCTTTGCGATCAAGGCGGGATTCGCGGTGGTCGCTCACTGCGCCCCGTTGGCCACGAAGGGTCTTACTATGTTAACGCCAGCCAAACAGGCCAAAGTCAAGTGGGGTCCCCGCAGGAGTCAAACGCCATTAGTCAGAATGAAGCGACCGGCTCGCAGTCGCGGTAACGTGGGTTAGCCAGTCGGAACAGGCCGATTGGTCAGAGCCACAACACGACGGAGCCGGTCGCTTATGCCAAAGAAAATGCGGTATGTGGGTCTCGATGTCCATGCGGAGACGATCGCGGTGGCGGTCGCCGAGCCGGACGGCAGTGTGCGGGAGCTGGGGACGATTCGGAATGGATCGGAGGCCGTGCGGAAGTTGATCGCGAAGCTCGGTGGAGCGGCAGGGCTGCGTGTCTGCTACGAAGCCGGGCCGACCGGCTACCCGCTCTACTGGCAGCTCACCGCGCTCGGCGTCCACTGCGACGTGATCGCGCCGAGCTTGATTCCCACCAAGGCTGGGGATCGCGTGAAGACCGATCGCAAAGATGCCGCGAAGCTCGCGCGCTGCTACCGCGCTGGCGATCTCACGGCGGTGTGGGTGCCAGACGCGGCGACCGAGGCACTGCGGGATCTCGTCCGCGCGCGGGAAGGCACCAAGCAGGATCAGCTCCGCGCACGCCATCGGGTGAGCAAGTTCCTGCTGCGCCACGGGCGGCAGCGGCCGGACGGCATGCGCGCCTGGACGCTCAAGCACGCGCAGTGGCTCGCGCAGCAGCGCTTCGCGCTGCCGACGCTGCAGATCGTGTTCGATGAATATCGGGCGACGCTCGCGCTCCTCGCCGATCGCGTCGCGCGGCTCGAGCGCGCGATCCAGGCGGCGCTCGTCACGCTCGCCCCGGCACAGCAGGCCCTGGTCGGCGCGCTCGCCACCTTGCGGGGCGTCCAGCAGGTCACGGCCGCGACGATCGTCAGCGAGCTCGGGACGCTGCGCCGTTTTGCGACCGCGCGGCAGCTCATGGGCTACGCGGGGCTGGTGCCCCGCGAGCATTCGAGTGGGAGCGGCGTACACCGCGGGGCGATCACCAAGACGGGGAATGCGCATCTGCGCCGGGTGCTCGTCGAAGCCGCGTGGGCGTATCGACACCGCCCTAACCCGGCGAGCGGGCTGCTCCGCGCGCGGCAACAGGGACAGCCCGCGCCCATCATCGCGATCGCGACGAAAGCCCAGCAGCGCCTCTGTCCGCGCTATCGACGGCTTCTCGAGCGGGGCAAGCCGCCGCTCGCCGTCGCGACGTTGCTTGCGCGGGAGCTGCTCGGATTTGTCTGGGCCATTGGCCATGCTGTCGAACCGCCACCCGCACACGTCGGAGCTCCTATGTTTGCCTGACCACCGTACCATGCGGTCGCCTGGGCCGGTGGGCCGGCACGGAAAGGCACACCCGCCACATTTCTATGCGATCCCACGTCCTTCGGGGCGTGCAACTCGCGTGTTTAGTCTGCGGCTGCGCCCGACGGATCACGATCCTGCGGTACGTCTCCGGACCAACCCGCGCATATCAGAGTGATCAGCCGTCGCGCACCGCGTCCCACCGTGTTCCAGGCGACCCGCGTTCTTGGACCAGCAGGTGCAGGGCCCACATCCGCGCCCCCTTGACGGGTCGCTTCATATCAGAAATGTCCTCTGAGTTACGCCGGTAGAAATGTCCTGTGGGTGGTGGCGGTGCGTGGGGGTTCAGGATGATGCAGTGGATAGGGCTGGGGTGCGGACGACTGCGCCGACGGTCGCAGTGCTCGCGGGTGTCGGCGCTCGAGACTTTGCTGGAGCCACCGGAGGTGTTGGATCCGCCACGGATGATCAGCCGCGGGCCGGTGTGGCCCGCGTGGCGCGGCGATCGGGAGTGGCGGTGGCATGTCGAGCGGAGCGGGCTTGGCCGCGCGCGCCACAGCCGGCCTCCAGCGAAGCACGCGTTCACTCCCGTCGGGTGCGACATCGATAATGCGGATCGTGCCGTCCGCGGTCTCCCGCACCAAGACGCGCCGCTTCGGCGGGACCCGCCCCCGGCTCGCGCGCGCGAGCTGGAAACTCCGCTGGTGGTACTGCACCACGTAATCTTGGCTGACGACGCGGGGGGTCTCGAGGCAGAAGACGTCCGCGTCGCGCCGGCGGTGGTGATCCCGCGGGCGATGCTGATCGACCGCGCTCGCGTGCAAGACGGCAAAGCGCGCATTGTGCGCGGGAAAATACGCGGCTTCGACGAACGCATTCGCGGCGTCGAGATCGTGGATCCCGCGCAGCCGGAGTTTCTTGATCAAGCGGTCCTGATGCGTGCCCATGGCCTCGTTCCACGCGGTCCTTCGCCTGCGGGCTCGTCGCGCCGATGAGCGTGATGCCGAGCTTCGCGCAAATGCGGCCAAAGTGCGTGAGTGGCGCGTCGCCCCGCGCCAGTTCGTTGGTCGTCGGCGCCCGCAGATAGACGTTCTTCCGGTTGGTATACAGGGCGCGCGGCACGCCGTGCGCCGCGATCCACGCCTGCAGGACGCCGCCAGCGGCCCAGAGGATCTCTTCAGCGCCAAAGTGCAACAGTGTGCGCCCGGTCGCGTCATCGACCATCGTCATCACGCACGCGCGGGCGCCACGGCCTTCGAACCAGTCATGAAAACTCCCGTCGAGCTGTACGCGCTCCATGACATGGGCTTTGCGCGCGCGGCGCTGATGGCTCGGCCGCGCCCGGCGCACACGCGCCCACACCTGCGCCGCTCGCATCCACCGGGCGAGCGTCGAGACCGGCACCAGGATCCCGTGATCGGTCCACAGGTGCTCGGCCGTGAGCGTCGGGCCGAAGCGCTGCCCGGGCCCGCGCGGCGCCGGGCCCCCGTAGTGGACGCGCACGAGCTCGAGCACTTGCGCGCGATACGGAAGCGGCAGCGCGATTGGAGCCCCGGCCGGTACTCCCGTGGACCAGGGCCTTCCGGCCCCCCGCGCGACATCGGCCGTCAACCGCCTCGCGTGGCGATTACTCACGCCGAGTACCACCGTCGCGTCCTGGATCGTGATCTCCTCCGCGATGACGCGCCGCAACACCGCCGCGCGTGTGAACTCTCGATCGCTCATGGCGGTCCGCTCCACTTCGCCCTCCTCGTGGGAGGCCCGAAGCTAGGGGACAGTTCTACCGGCGCACGGAGGGGACATTGTTATGGGCGCTCAACAGTGGGGTCCCCGCAGGCGGGCTGCCGCATCGACCCAGGGCCTCATCTTTCAAATCCGCGAGATCACGGCCTCTGCCTTAACAGTGCTCGAAATGGACATTTTCTTTGTAACAATCCAAATGCCACAATCGTAGTCATTTTTGCCCTGAGCCAGGAATATTAGAGGCGGTCGACAACCGAGAGTCGAGAGTCAAAGGAGTCAGGATATGCTCAGGACTCGCCGACCGAAGCCACACGGCGAACTTGGCGAGCCCCTCGTCGAATCGGTAGAGAGTTCGTAGCCCAGAAGTCGGCGCGCTTTTTCGATGTCGGCGTACGTCTGCGGGGACGTCGCCCGGTTGCTCTGACAGGCGGGTCACGCGAGCCTCGAAGACGCTAATACCGGGCGCGTTGCGCCGAGTCGCCTACCGGGCCTCGTGGGTGAAACAGCGCCACTGGCCCGACCCCTTGTACACGATCGCCGCCGCCGTCGGCGCCGCCCCGGTCCGGCACTTTCCAAATCGGCGACGCTCGCGAGATACCGGTTCTCCCTCTGTCTTGAGAACAAGGTGCTGAAGGGATGGATGACGCGAATGCGCTTCGATTACTTCTTCTCCAGCACCGTGCCCGTCTCTGGGGCGCGCCCGATGTGCTGGACCGGGTTCCGGCCGAGTGCTTCATTGACATGCGGATGTTCAAAGGTTTTGGCAAGCTGCGAACGTTCCTGCACGCTCTCACGGCCGCGAAGAACAGCGCTACCGCGATGCTGAGCGGGATTACCTCGCGTCTGAACGGTTCACGCCAACTCGCCTCCGCACGTTGCGGATATCGTCATGCGCATCATCGCCGCCGCCGCCGGTGCTGCAATCGAGACGAGCTGAACTGATGCGCGCCCGCAACATGTCGAGCCGGGACGCGTGTTCGATCGCTGCCACAACCGCCGCGATGCACGTCTTGACTTTCCCCAGACGGCTCTTGAGGTTGCGCATCCATTCACCGAGGAACTACTCCGTGGGATACTGCACGATCGTGCGTGACGCGGCGCCTCAACGACGGACCACAGGTCTGTGAAGATAGGTGTGAGTGGCTGGCGGCTGTCCGGGCAGCCGCTCGGGGTCAGTCGTTACATCGAGTACGTGGTCAAGCGGTGGCACGGGATGCTCGCGCCATCGGAGCAGGTCACCGTGTTCGTCTGTGAGCCGCTATCCGCCAACCAACGGGCCGGCCTCGAGGGTTTCAACGTCGAGGAAGTCCGGCCCCGTCTGACGAATGCGCTGTGGGAGAATCTGTTGCTACCCCGGCATGCAAAGGACCTCGACGTGCTTTTTTGCCCGAGCTACACGGTACCGCTTACCTACAAGGGTCGCACCGTCGTCGCGATTCACAGTGCTGACGAGGTGGCAAAGCGGTTCCCGGATTGGCGCGTTTGGCCAGCCGAACAGAAGTACAAGTTTGGTGCAAGAAAGGCCGACCGGATCATCGTCAATGCGCACGCGGTCAAGACGGGCATCATGGAGCTGTACGGCGTCCCCGCTGAGAAGATCGACGTCGTGTGGCTCGCTGCGGATGAAGCCTTTCGCCCGATAACGGACGACTCACGGTTAAGCGCCACCAGACGGAAATTCCTGGGCGCAGACCGCCCATTTGTTCTCCTGGTGGGGGGACTCTCAAAGCGCCGGAATATTCCGCTGCTGATGTCTGCCTTCAGCGTCCTGAAGAAAACGGCGAAGATCCCGCACGCGCTCCTCCTAGTCGGCCCAAATCGCGCGAACATTCCCCTCCAGCAGCTTGCCGCCGAGCTGGGCATTGCGGACAGCGTCGTCCAGACGGATGGCCGGTTCTCCGATCATCAGGAGCTGGTGGCCGTCTATAACGCAGCGGATGTCTTCGTGCTTCCATCAGAGTCGGAGGGGTTCTCACTGACATTAAGCGAGGCAATGAGCTGTGGCACGGCGGTCATCACGGTGAATCGCGCCGGGCTTGGCGAGATGGCGCACGGCTATGGCGTGACGCTGGAGAGGCCGGAGGTTGAGGCGCTGACCGAGGCGCTCCGGCACGTACTCCTGGATTCTGATTTCCGCCGGAGCATAGGGATCCGGTGTCTCGAACGGTCACGCGCGTTTTCCTGGGAGAAAACGGCGAGCAAGACCCTCGACATCCTCCGGCAGGTCGCCTCGGCCTGAGCTGACCGCACTTATCGTCGAGAGCGAAGCCAGACAGCGAACTTCGCGAGACCCGCGTCGAACGGCGTAGATGGTTCGTAGGCCAGAAGCCTGCGTGCCTTTTCAATGTCGGCGTATGTCTGCAGCACATCGCCCGGCTGCTCCGGAAGGCGGGTCACGCGAGCCTCGACTCCCAGGGTCTGCTCCAAGCCAGTGATGAGCTGCGAGAGCGTCACTGCACTGTGATTGCCTAGATTGATGACTTCGTACGGAGTCTCCTGGTATACCATCGCGGCGCGGATACCCGCGACCACATCGTCCACGTAGGTGTAGTCGCGGCGAGAACCGCCCGCGCCGAATACCGGAATCGGCAGGTTGGCGCGCATCAGCTCTGCAAACTTACGGATCGCGAGGTCAGGGCGCTGCCGGGGCCCGTAGACGGTGAACAGGCGGAGAGCGATGAAGCGGATGCCGTAGAGTGAGGCATAGACGTGCCCGAGCAGTTCTCCGCTGAGCTTGGTGCTGGCGTATGGACTGATCGGGAGCAGCTCATGGTCGTCCTCGCGCCACGGAACGCGCGGGTTCACGCCGTAGACGCTACTCGACGACGCGAAGACGAACTGGCGCACCCGCCACTCCCGGCACAGCTCGAGCAGAACATGCGTTCCTCGAACATTCACGTCCTGGTATTCGAGTGGATTCTCGATTGAAGGCCGGACGCCCGCTTTGGCGGCGAGGTGCACGACCACCTCGAACGGGTCATGGAAGGCCCGGCGCAGTCCCTCCGCGTCGCGAAGATCGGACTCTACGAGCCGCAAGCCCGCCCGTTGTCCATGCGGAGCGAGATTCGCCTCCTTCTCGCGGCGATCGTAGAAAGGGTCGAAGTTCTCGATGACCGTGACTCGCCAGCCATCCGCGAGGAGGGAGTCAACCAGATGGCTTCCGATGAAACCAGCCCCTCCCGTCACGAGCGCGTGTCCGGCGTCTGTCAATGATTCCTCGGCGGGGCACAGGTGGAGTCTCGGCCTTCGGCTGTCTCACCGCTCGTGCGCCACCGGAAGAATGTAGTCGCCGAGAGCATACCTCGCATGCCATTCGCGATCACGACCAGGTTCAGCAGGAGGTATGAGATGGCGCACGGCCAATACGCTTGCCTTCCATTGCCGCGTTGCTCCATCTTAGGATCGCATGCTTCACGCCGCCCCTTCGGCTCCTACGTTCGGACGACGTGCGCGAGGACGCCGACGCCGACATCATGACATGACCCGGCGGGGACGCGAAGCGTGACTGAACGGCGATTGCGGATCCTCGTGCTGTCGTGGCACTACCCGACCAGCGCTGCCCCGTTGCGGGGGTTGTGGGTCGAACGCATGGTAGATGCGGCGGCCGCAGCAGCAGATGTGCGGGTGATCGTACCCACGCCATGGGTGCCGCCGCTCGTGCCGATGCGCTCTCTCTCGCGGTACAGGCACATCCCCCAGCGCGAGATGCGGGGGGGCGTGGAGATACACTATCCGCGTGTACTCGGCTCCGTGGAGCACTTCACTGACGGGATCGATGCAAGACTTTCCCTTCCGTCCGTTCTCGCACTCGCGCGACGGCTGCATCATGCCGCCCCGTTCGACCTGATCCACGCGCATTTTGTATATCCAGAGGGTGTCGTGGCGAGCGCCATCGCACGCGCGCTCGGCATTCCGGTCGTGACCTCCGAACACGCGCTCTGGACGCCGTGGCTGGTCGACCGGGCGCGCATTGGACGACAGGTGGAGGCAGCCTTGCCCCAGATTCGCCTGGTGACGGCGGTGAGCGGATTCTTGCGTGAAGACATCGACGGGTTTGCCAAGGGCCGGGTAAAGACACAGGTGCTGCCGAACGTTCTCGACGACACGATATTCACGGCGGCCGCGCGATCTCGCGATCCTCACGAACTGCTGTACGTCGGCATGATTCGCAGGGTGAAGCGCGTTGACGTGCTGCTGCGAGCCCTCGCCGAGGCCCGCCACGTGCTACCCGCACTGCATCTGCGGATCCTCTCGTCGAACGTTTACCGCACCTATGCGCGGGATGTGCGGGAGATCCACGAACTGGTTCGGACGCTCGGTCTCGAAGGCGCGGTGCGGTTCGAGGCTGGTGTCGAGCCGCCCGCTGTCGCCGAGGCGATGCGTCGATGCGGCTTCGTTGTCGTATCGTCGACGCGGCGCGAGACTTTCTGTTCCGTAGCCGCCGAATCACTTGCCTGCGGTACACCGCTCGTTCTGACGCGATGCGGCGGCCCCGAAGAGTTCGTGACGACGGAGGACGGCGTGCTGGTCGCGCCGGACGATCCAGCTGCATTCGCTGAGGGAATTCTGGAAGCGATGCGACGGCGGGACACATTTCAGGCGGAGGGAATGCGCGGGCGCATTGTCGCCCGGTTTGGACGCGCAGCTTGGCGTGAGCGGGCGATGGCGATGTACGAGGCCATGGCCGGCGTGGGATCGTGATCCTCCTGACCGGCGGCACCGGCTTCGTCGGTCGTCATCTCGCGAGGCAGTTCGTCGCCGATCGGCGTCCCGTTCGGGTGCTGAGCCGCACGCCGCACCTCGCCGCGCTTCCCGATGCTGTCACTTGGGCTCAGGGCGATCTTGGCGATCCATCGTCGACTCGCGACGCGTTGCGAGATGTCCATACCGTAGTGCACGCCGCCGCGCTGGACACCGGGTCGACAGCGGCAAGTCTCGAGCATACAAACGTCGACGGTACGACGATGCTGGCCAGAATCGCCCGGGATGCCGGCATCCGCCACTTCGTGCATATCAGCTCTGCGGGCGTCTATGGCGATGGTGGCACGCCAGCCGCGCATCGGGAAAGTGATATCCCCTCGCCAATGACCGCTTATCAACGCTCAAAGCTCGCGGCAGAGCAGACGCTCATGGCTACTCTCGAGGGTTCTGGGGTACCCTGGACGATTCTTCGGCCGCCCGAGCTCTATGCCGCTGACCGGCTCGGGACACGGATCTTTTTCCGCAACGTGGCACGACGGCGCCTCTGGTTACATGGTCCTGCCCACATGCTGGTCCAACCGACTCACGTCACAGACTTGGTCTCCGCCGTGCTGCTCGTGGTGGATCGTGAAAGGTCACAGCGCCAGGTGATCAACATCGGCGGAGCACGGGCGCTCGAGCTTCGAGAATGGATCGCGATGGTCGGAGAGCGCATGAACCACTCCCCGCTTCAGTTTAAAGCGCCGGGCTCGATGAGAGGGATGGCTACGCTGGCCACG
>DASZZO010000281.1:0-9907 GCA_035544915.1 Gemmatimonadaceae bacterium
GTATACCCAAATCTCCTCATCGCCCGTTTCGTCGGAGATGTATTTGATCTTCTTCCCGTCCGGGGAGTAGAGCTCCGAGCGCTCGCGGAACGGGGAGTTCGTCACCTGGATCTTCTCGCCGAAGCCTGCGTCCGCGGGCACCACGAAGATCTCCCCGTGATAATCCACCGTCAGGTATTCACCCGACGGTGACACGTCGAAACCCTCCGCCCGACTATCGGCGTTCACGAACTCCACCGGATTTTCCTTCGGCTCCGCGTCAATATGGATGCTGAGGCGCTTGGGAGAACCGCCGGGCAGGTCGAGCGTCCACAGGTCGAACTCATTCTCGAAGATCATCTTCTTCCCGTCAGGGCTCATGGCGGGAAAGGTGATCCCTCCGGTCTTGAAGTGCGTGACCTGTTCCGGGCTGGTCCCGTCGGCGTTGAATCGCCAGATGTTGAAGATTCCGTCGCGCTCGGAGGCAAAGTAGATCTTGCCGTCGGGGCCCCACATGGGCTGCGCATCGCTGGCCTGCGACCGGAACTTCTTGATGTCGGTGTAGGACACTTCCCTGATGTCGCCGGTGCGCAGATCCTGCACCGCGATGTCGGCCGCGGCATTGCCACGATATCCCTTTCGCCAGTACGGCGGGCCGTTGCGGTTGTAGGCGACGAGCGTGTTGTCCTGCTTGATCATCCCGTTTCGGGCGAAGTCCATCGGCATGGGGGTCGGCAGGTGCCCTTCGAGGTCGACCTTGTAGAGCGGGGATCCGAACGGATGCATGCTCCGGCTGGAGGTGAAGACCACTTCCTTGCCGTCGGGTGTCCAATAGAGGACGTTGTCGTCGGCCGTGTGCCAGGTGAGCTGCTTTGCCTCGCCACCGCCAACGGGAATGACGTACACGTCGTAGTTCCCCATCCGGTTCGACGAGAATGCAATCCATTTCTCGTCGGGAGAGAAACGCGGATTGATGTCGCGCGCGATGTTGTTGGTCAGGCGGCGCGGGTTGGCACCGTCGCCATCAGCAACCCAGATGTCGTCCTGGTACGTAAAGGCGATGTGGCCGCTATTTGAAATGTGCGGGTAGCGGGCGTACTTGATGGCGTCCACAGAGCGCGGCGCGCGAGCGGGCGGGAGCGCGACGGCGGGGAGCGCCAGGGACAGGACGGCAAGGCGAAGACCTCGGAAAGCGTGCATCGTCGGTGACCGGGTGCGGGGATCCAAGGCGAAAGCGCCGAGCGGGAGGGTTCGCCATTCTAGTAACGAACTGGGAGAATCGCGAGGACCCCGCCAGTCGCCACACATTCCCCACCAGCTTGCAAGCCTTCCCGGGATCGTCGCGATGCGCCCCTGGTCCCTCGGCGTGTGGGACCGTCGATCCTGCTGTCGAAAGCGACGACCTACACCCCGTTCACGGCTGCCCTGCCACCTTCACCGGCGTCGAACCGATGGACGCGGTCCCATCGCCGAGCTGGCCTTGTCCGTTGTCTCCCCAGCAATAGGCCACGCCGCTCGACGTCATTCCGCACGCATGGTAATAGCCCGTCATCGCCGTGGTAAACGTAAGACCGCCCCCCACTACGACGGGAGACATGCTCCGGCTGGCGCGACCGCCGGCGCCAAGTTCGCTCCAGAGGTTGTCACCCCAACAATACGCCGACCCGCCGACGGCGACGCCGCAGCTGAATTGGTTGCCGGCGGCGATGGAGACAAATGCCAGTCCGCCCGCCACTCCCGCAGGCATTCCGCTTGAGCCTGGCTTGCCGGTGCCGAGTTCGCCCGTGTCGTTGCGACCCCAGCAGTACGCACTGCCTTCCACGGCCACGGCGCAACTATGCGCGACGCCGGCACTTATCGTGCTGAATCCAAGGCCGCCAGACACCGGGACAGGTGTCAGGCTGCCGCTCGACGGACCCGTGCCCAGCTGGCCATCCGTGTTGCGCCCCCAGCAATACGCTGCGCCGAGCATGGTGACCCCGCAGGTGTGGTCGAAGCCCGCACTGACCCGCGCGAAGCGCAGCGAGCCGGCGACTGCTGCTGGGGTGGAACTGCCACTCGGCATGCCGGTGCCGAGTTGTCCGTCGTCGTTGTTGCCCCAGCAGTACGCGACCCCGACCGACGTCAAACCGCAGGAATGAGCGTAGCCCGCGCTCACCTTCGCGAAGCGAAGTCCGCCCGCCACGGCAACGGGAGTCGACCGGCGCACCGTTGATCCGTCACCAACTTCGCCGCTGCCATTGTCTCCCCAGCAGTACGCTGTTCCATCCGATGTCAGCGCGCACGAGTGAGCCCACCCGGTGCTTATCGATGCGAAACTCGCCGGGACGCCGACGAGCACGGGCAACGCGCTTCCCGTTTCGGTTCCATTTCCGAGCTGCCCCGCATCGTTATTCCCCCAGCAGAATGCGGCGCCCGCAACACTCAAGCCACAACTGAAACGGTCGCCCGCACTCACCGACGCGAACGAGACTTGCGCGGCCGCGGCCGTGACGGTGATCGTGACGGTCCCGCTCGCCGTGCCGCTCGTGGCCGTAATCGTCGCGCTGCCGGCAGACTTGGCAACGACGAGCCCCGCCGCTGTCACGGTCGCCACGCTGGCGTTGCCGCTCGTCCACGTTACGGAGCTGGCTGGCAGCAGGCTGCCGGCCGCGTCGGTCGCAACCAGTTGAAGCGTGCCGCCCGCCGTCACGATTGCGCTGGACGGCGTAACGGTCACGGTGGGCGTGGAGACTGGCGGGGTGAGTCCCACCGTGATCTGGGAGAACGCCGTCTTCCCGCCGCTCTGGGCGGTCACCGTCACCGAACCGGGTGCAAGGCCGGTCACCAACCCCGCCGTGGAGAGACTGGCGGCCACCGTGTTGCTACTCGTCCAGGTGACTGGTCGCGATGTGATGACTTGCCCCGCCACGTTCTTCACAGTGGCCGTGAGTTGGAGGGCTCCACCGACGAGTACGAACGCGGTCCCGGGCGCGACACTTACACTGCCGACAGCAACCGGCACGTTGATCTCGGCGGCGCCACGGACCCCTTCGCTCGTTGCAGAAATGGTGGTGGAACCGGTGGCGACGGCGGTCACGACGCCCGCCGATGAGACAGTCGCCGTGCTCGTGTCCCTGCTCGTCCACGTCACGACGCGGTCTGTGAGCGCCTTGCCGGACGAATCCTTTGGCGTCGCCGTCAACTGCAGTGTGGAGCCCACCTCCACGGAGGCCAGCGTGGAGGAAAGGGTGACGCTCGCCACACGCACGACTACCGGCGCAACGACGTCCGTTCCCTTGTGACAGCCCAGTGGCCCCGTGGCTCCCAGGAGCACAATTGGCGCGGTGTATCGCAGGCGCATCCACCGGCGGCGGTTCGAATGAAAAACTCGCATCTCCTTCTGACACTCCTCGCATTCGCATTGTTCACGGCAGTGGTGCTATCGAATCGCGCCCCAGATCAAGGGCTGCGTCGCCATCGCCTGTCCGCGATACTGCGGCCGGAACCCATAAAGCACCGCGTGCCCCTTCCCCACCCTCGCATCCACGAGGGCGGCCTTCCCGTTGAGCTTCTCGCCTCCCAGCAGCCAGCCTGACAACAACGGATCTCCGGTCGCCTGATAGGTCGCCACGGCCACCGCCCGGGACGGATCGCTGATCTCGAAGGCCGGACTGTTCTCGAACCAGACCGCAGGCACCGGTGCGGACGCCCCGGCCGCGAGAGGATGGTCGCGTTTCAACTCCACCGCCAGTATCGAGCCCGGCGCATAGAATTCGCTCGACGTTGCTCCCGCGAGGGCATTCTTCACCGGCAGCTTGAGGATGTCGATCGCGTACTCGCTCGCCGAGTTGAAAGCGAGCAAGGTGCCACCATTCTCCACAAACGACGCCAGCGCAGCTGCACCTGGCGCCCCCAACCCACCCAGCAGTGAATCGGGATACGCACCGCCGAGCCCCTGCGTCAGCTGCACGGCGTTCTGGTCCGGAAGGATAATCACGTCGAAGCGGTCGTTGAGCTTCCCCGACCGCACGTCCTTGTCCAGGATGGACGTGAACGGGATCCGGTTCACGTCGAACAGCCATCGAGTCCAGCCTTCATCCATCGAGGCGGCGTAGCTGCGATAGATGCCGATTCGCTTCGCTGTAATCCCGCTCAGCCCCGTCACCGAATACGCCGGCTCCGGCATTGGAGGAACTGGCGCGGCCGTTGCGGGGGGCGCGACGGCCACTGCGCCGATATCCACGCCGAACAACAGCGGCAGAGTTTGCGCCGTCACGTCGTACGGCCGCTTGGGCGGGCCACCGGGATAGTCGTGGAGATTCGGATAGTGCTGCCGCGAAAGCATGGAGTTCGCGTAGCCGCCCATCGGCTGGGCAGTCAGCACGACATAACTTGCCGCGGGATAGGCGACCCCGTTTACGCTGACGGGCGCCGTGGTTGCGCGGACTTCCACCTGCCCATGTTGCAGGGTCCAGATGATTCGCTGAAGTGCTTGCGGGTCGTGCTGCGCCCTCGGAATCAGGTATGCCGCGGGAACCGCGTCATGCGTCCAGGGGTGATCGGGAGCAAGGGCGCGATCGCCGAGCGCCGCGTAGCTCTCGAGCCACGCCCGCCGATCTCGTGCGGCTTCGGCCAAAAGCGCCCACGTCGCGCTCACCTGATATGCAACGATGTCACCGTAGGTCCATTTGCCGCCCGGCCAGATCGCGGGAAAGTTCCACGTCGCCGTCTTCGCTTCGTAGCCGCGCCCCGGACCCAGGGACTCGAAAGGCAGATCAATCGGCGTCGCGAGACGTGCGCTCGCGGTTTCGGTGAGGATGCGCACGCCCCGATGGTAGAGCGAGTATTGGCGCGCGGGCGACCACTCATCGTATGCGGCATTCGACGCGATGCCGGTCTTCCCCTCGGCGATCATCCTCCATCCGATCGTCATGCCGAGCGAATTCGTTCCAGCCGTAAGAATGGGATCAATGTTAGGGTCGACCGGGTCCATGTAGGGCGGGAGGAAGATCCGCCCCGCATTCGCTCCCTGCTGGTGGATGTCGTTCACGATCTGCGGATCCCACGGTGTATACAGCGAGTCAACCGTGTACCGCGTCTCGAGCTGCGTGAACGCATACCAGTCGCGGTTGTCGTCGTGCCCCACATAGTGATGGTACAGCTCGGGTGGCGGCGTCCCCTCGGCCCGCGTGCCGAGCGTGGCGCGGTACCAGTCGCCGACGATGTCCACGCCATCGGGATTCTGCGACGGGACCAGGATCACGATCGTATTCGCGAGGATGGACCTTGCCTCGGGCGTATCTCCGCGCACGAGCCGATCGGCGATGACCAGTGGCGTGGTGAAACCGCCGGATTCCGTCGAGTGGATAGCGGATGTGATGAGGATGACGTTCTTGCCCTGCGCGAGCAGCGGCTCGAGTTCGGCCTTCCCGCGAAGTCTGGGATCCATGAGCTTGCGCTGAATCTGCCGATATCGCTCGAGGGTTCGGATTGTCGCGGAGTCGCTGATGAAGACGGCGAGAAACGGGCGGCCGAGCGTGGTTTTTCCCAGGGTTCGTACCTGGACGCGCGGACTCGCCTGGGCGAGCGCGAGAAAGTAGTCGGTCACCTGCTTCCACGCAGGCAACTTGCGGTCGGCGCCGGGCTCGTAGCCGAGGATAGAGGCGGGTGCAGGAATCGGGGGGCGCTGGGCGCCGACTGCCGGTGCTACCAGCGCCACGATGGCGGCGATTCGGACGAGGCCGGGAATCCAGGTCACAGAGGTCAGTTCTCGCTTGGCGGTGATGTGATAACTGACCACCGTGACCCGATAACCGTCAACCCATCGCTGGTGTGCGCCACCTCACAACGCTGGAGCCCCCGATCGTGCTATTCTTGAGGTATGCGAGCCCGTTCCCTCTCATTCGCGGCCGCCATGACGCTCGCCGCCCTGGTCTCCGCGTGCAGCGGCGGCGACAGCACCTCGCCCGGCGTGGTCACTTCGATCCTGCTCATTGCGCCGGCGGGAACGATCGTAGTGGGCGATAGCGTCCGGATCACGGCGAGTCCCCGTGACCAGAAGGGCAACACCATCGGCGCTGCCGTGAGCTGGAGCTCGTCGAACAGCGGAGTGGCAACCGTAAATGGGAGTGGTGTCGTAAAGGGCCTCGCCGTCGGAACGGCGAGCGTCACCGCCGCCTCGGGATCTGTGACTGCGACGCCAATCGTGATCAACGTGATCGCGGCCGGCGGGACGTTCCCGCTCTCGGCAACCGTATACATGCCAGGGAACATCTACTCTCCCTTCGTCACCGACATAGCGCGCACGGGCAGCGTGCAATTCGTGTTTCCGCCCGACCCGCACAATGTGATATTCGCACGGGGAAGACCGGGCGCGCCGCCGGACATCGACATCCTCTCCAACACCACGCGCACGCGCCAGTTCGACACCGTGGGGACGTTCAGCTACGACTGCACGGTCCATCCGGGGATGACGGGAATAATCGTGGTGCACTAGGCGCGTCTGCGACCGCCTATTTCGTGACTCCGAGCATTGAGGGCGTGTAGTCGGGGAAGATAACGTCGAGGTTCGGATTCCCGAGCCGGTTCTTCACGATCTCCGCCAGCACGTCGCGGTGGTCGATCGTGACTTTCAGATCCTGGTCGTCCTCGAGGTTGTCGGTCGCGAGCGGCTGCCAGTCTCGCGTCAGGACGCGGCCGCCGCTGACGTGGTGCCCCATGACGAACATCACACCGCCCCGGCCATGGTCGGTGCCCGCGTCCCCGTTCTGCCTGACATTGCGGCCGAACTCGCTCATGGACACGAGCGTCACATTCCACCTGCCACTCCCCTGCAGCACATCGGCCCAGAAGGCGCCGACCGAGTCGGCGAAGTCGCTCATCAGATTGTACAGCTGACCGGCAAGCGGATCTGCAGTCGTGTGCGTGTCCCAGCCGTCAATGTCCACCTGGATAGCCTCGACGCCGATGTCGGCCTTGATCAGAGCGGCCGCAGCGCGGAGGCTGGTGCCGAAGGAGCTGTCGGGGTAGCGCGCTCCGTTCGAGGGCATGTACCCGCCCACATTAATCGAGCGCAGCAAGGCGATGGTGGCCGCGGCGTCGAGCGCCGTCGAGCGCAGCAACCCTGTTCCGCGGAAATAGTCGGTTGCCAGCCAGTCGGTGCGTGCGTTCGTCGTGTCGCCATTACCGTCAATGGAGAAATTGCCCGGATCCGGAATGGGAAGCGTTTTCGGTGCGCCCGCCAGGGTGTCCGGAAGGCCGTTTGCCACGGCAACCCCCCGCAGCGTCGCCCCCGGTGTCATGGGATCGCTGGTCGCCAGGTGACGCCCCAGCCAGCCCGAAGAGAGCGACAGATCGTCGGCCTTGCCAACTTCGATGAAGTGCTGTGCGTCGAAGTGCGATCGCGACGAGAAGCTGAGGCCTGCACCCTGCAGGACAAGCAGTTCTCCGCCCCGGTAAGCGGGAAGAAGCCCGAGCATTCCCTCGGCAAACTGGAATGTTCCGTCCAGAGCCGTGCCACGGTGCACCTTGCCGCTGTCGGGCCGCGGAATCGCGATCGTCGGGCGGGCCGCGTAGTAGTTCGCATCGGTGTACGGCGCCACCAGCGAGAGTCCATCCGCCCCCCCACGCTGGAAGATGTTCACGATGACGTCGCGCGAGCTGTTCGCGCTCCTGGCGAACACTACTTTGGGCAGCCACGCCGGCATGATTGCGCCGAACACGGCGGCACCCGCCGACCCGATGATGAAGTTTCGCCGCGACAGCTCGTTGTATTCGCGGCAGCCGCAGTTGGTACGCCCGTTGTCGCCCATTGCGGTCTCCGGTTAATAGAACTGGAACGTGTACGCCGAGAGCGCCAGCGACACTGCCTCGCGTACGCGCGACGGATCAGTGGGATCGGGGGCCACGTACGCCGCAAGTTCCTCGCGGAGATGCATGGGCATCTCGCCGCCAAAACAGAACCGATCGATGCTCGACACGACGGCAGGCGCGGTGCCCGCCGTCATGAACCTCGCGACATCGAAGCGCACCGAATCCGCTGCGTCGGCGCTGGCAAGGAACGCGGCGTAGTTCCACCGCGGAAGGATGTCGCCGGACCAATACTCGATCTTGTCGGGGAATCCGTCCGGCGTCTGCCACGTGAACGGCTGGTGCCCCGCATTGGCAATCTGGTCACTCAGGGGTCCCGGGTCCGCCACCTGCGCGCCAAGAGCCCTTACGGCGGATACCACCAGGTGATACGGCCGTTTCAGCTTGGCGGGCGCAGCGACGAGGTTCTGTCGCGACAGGACGACCCGGAGCATGGACTTGATGTTGCCCTGCGATGACCGATATGCGCTCGCGACAGCCGCGATCTGCGCCTCTGAAGGATCATACCGCAGGAAGAACTTGAGCATCTTCGTCGAGATGAACAGGGCCGTGCTCGGATGGGCCGCGAGGACGTCCAGCATCCTCTCGCCTTCGGCCACCGCCGCGGCGCCGGTGGATGGTGACGCCGCCGGGATGTTCACACCCAGCACGGTCTTCGCATCGTAGTCGTGCAGGCTCGGGCTGAAGACGAACGTTCCTTTTCCTTCTGTCGTCCAGCCCGTGAGGACGCGCGACAGCTCGGCTACGTCGGTCTGCGTATATCCGCCTTTTACGCCCAGCGTATGCAGTTCCATGATCTCGCGGGCGTAGTTCTGGTTCGGCGCATCGCTGGTGCTGCTCGTCTGGTCGAGATATGCGAGCATCGCGACGCTATGCGCGCTGGCCTTGAGGAGCTGCGGAAAGCTCGTCATCGCATACCGCCGGATTACATCGCGATCGTCGACGGCCTTGAGATACTTGACTTTCTCGAACGAAATGTTGAAATGATCGGTCCAGAACTCCACCAGGCGTTCCTGCAGCTGCCGCGCCGAGAACGCGGCGCGGTAGACCATGGCATTGGTGAGCTCTGACTGCACGAGGCCGGAATCCTTGGTCGACAGCGTGTCGAGGCTCGCGACCGTCGTGGGGTAGTTCGTCGCCACGAACTGGTTCACGGCGCTGTCATCGATGGACGCAGCGTTCAAATGCCGCTCGAGATACGCACTGTACCCGAGCTGTTGGGCGAGGGTTGCCTCGCTGGCGGAGAGACCCATCGTGATGCGCCGGACCAGACGCAGCTCCGGCGAGAGCCAACCGCTTGCGGCGTCGATCAACTCCGGCGAAATCGTTGCCGGCGGCAGGCCAGGGCGCGGCACGTTATCGCCAGGCGCTTTGCGGCGCGCGCCCTGTGCGCCGGCCACGACCGGCGCCAAAAGGCCGGCCAGGGCGAGCACTCCCGCCTGGAGTGCCGCGCGCCGGCCGTCCGGGCGGTCCACTGATTCGCCGGCGCTTTCGGCGGACTCTGCCATGCCTGAGTAAAGTTGCTTGAACGTCTGCCGTCAAGCGATTCACCGGCAATGGTCGACGGGTGGCGTTACGCCGCGTGCTAGGGTGTCACATTGGGCGAATTGTTGCCGATCGTGTGATGGCAGCTCTCCGGCACCAGCGAAAAGCGACGGACACCCACAGCGGGCGGTCCGTCGCGTTCGCGCGTGAAGCGGTGTAACGACTATTTCGTGACGCCGAGTGTCGTGGGAGTGTATCCCGGAAAAATCACATTCAGGTTAGCGTTCCCCAGCCTGTTCTGCACGATTTCCGCGAGCACGTCGCGATGGTCGATCATGACCTTCACGTCCTGCCGGTCCTGCAGGTTCTCCACCGCGAGGGGCTGCCAGTTTTTGGTCAGGACCTGGCCGCCGTTGATCGCATGGCCCATGACAAACATCGCGCCGCCGCGGCCATGGTCGGTGCCCGCGTTGGCATTCTGCCTGACGTTGCGTCCGAACTCGCTCATTGAAACCAGCGTCACATTGTAGGTGCCGTTGCCTTTCAGCACGTCTGCCCAGAACGCGCCGATCGAGTCGGCGAAATCCTTCAT
>DASZZO010000282.1:0-4687 GCA_035544915.1 Gemmatimonadaceae bacterium
TGGTGCCGTCGCCCAGTTGGCCATCATAGTTGAAGCCCCAGCAGTACGCGGCGCCCGCGGTCGTCACTCCACACGTGTGGCTACCACCTGCGCTCACCTGGGCAAAGCCGAGCCCGCCGGCAACGAGTACCGGGCTCATGCGTGAGGTCGTGGTGCCGTCGCCCAGTTGGCCGATGAAGTTGGTGCCCCAACAGTACGCGACGCCCGCGCTCGTCAAGGCGCAGCTGTGGTTACCGCCCGCGCTCACCTTGGCGAAGTTGAGCGCGCCCAGCACGGGCACCGGACTCAGCCGGATGAGTCCGGTCCCGTCGCCCACCCCGCCGAGTCCGGTGTATCCCCAGCAATACGCCGCCCCGCTGGCGGTCAGGGCGCATGCGTGATGCGTGCCCGCCGTGATGCTCGCGAACGTCAGGCCTCCCGCGACCGCCGTTGGCGACGTCCTGAGCACGGTCGCCCCGTTCCCGAGGGCGCCGGTCGAATCGAAGCCCCAGCAATACGCGGCACCGCCACTCGTCAAGCCGCAGGTGTAGAATAGAGCAGCTGTGAGGCTGCTGAACGTCAACCCGCCTCCGACCGCTACGGGGGGTACTACGGGCGCGCTCCGAGCCATGCTCGCACTATCGCCGAGCTGGCCGTGGCTTCCGCTTCCCCAGCAATACGCGGCGCCGCTGGCGGTCAATCCGCAGGAGTGTGCGTTCCCCGCCGTGACGCTTCTGAACGCCAGCCCACCCGCGATGCTAATGGGCGCGCTCCGACTGGAGGTCGTGCCGTCGCCGAGCTGGCCGCCACGGTTGGCGCCCCAACAATACGCGGCGCCCGCGGCCGTGACTCCGCAGGTGTGGTCCCGGTCCGCGCCGGCACTCACCGCGGTGAAGGCACGCTGGTTCGCCGGGCCGGTCGGCGCTCCATCGCCATGGCAGGCTGCGATCGCAAACGCCGCGACGGCTGCCGCGACACTCCAGACGAGTGGAGAAGCTGCATCGGGCGTTCTTCGAAAGTGGTCACGGAAGCGCATTGATATTCGCATTGATATAATGGATACCCTGGAGTCTCCGTACGCGTCACGGCAATCCGGACCACCCGTCATCGCGGCGGGGGAATGGCTTGCGGCCGCCGCGGACTTCCACGCCAAGGAATCGTCATGAACAACCATGCGACCGCAATCTTCGAAGTGAAGAGCTGGGACGAGAAGCCGTATCAGGAGATCGAAGGAGGGTCGCTGTGTTCGCGGGCTACGAACGGGTAGTGGCCGCCATCGGCGGACGCGCGGGGAGCTTCGTGCTCCAGGTGAGCGGGACCTACCGTGGGGGAACGGCGACGGCCGATTGCAGCGTGGTGCCGGACTCCGGTTCGGGAGAACTGCGCGGGCTGCGGGGCGAAGCGCGGTACGTCGCCACGCACGCGGATTACCCGAACGTGCCGTTCACGCTGGACTATTCCTTCGAGTGAGGTGGCGCGGTCTGCCATGGCAGACCGGAGACGCCGACCACCGCGATCTTCGCGACCTGCGCTACTCCACGCGCAGCGACCGCGCCGGATCAACCCTCATGGCTCGACGGGCTGGCATATAAGCTGCCAGTAGGCCGACGCACATGAGCAGCACACACACACTGGCGAACGTGATCGGATCTGTGGGACTGACTTCGAAGAGCTGCGACGAGAGCACTCGCGAGCCGGCGAGCGCGGCAATGAGCCCAATCGCCGTGCCCGCCGCAGTCACGCCGAGCGCACGAGCGAGCACCTCGCGTTGCAGCCTTCCGGGCGTGGCGCCGAGTGCGATGCGAACACCAAGGTCACGCGTCTGCTCGCGCACGGTGGCTGACACTACGCCATAGAGGCCGACGGCAGAGAGTAGTAGTGCCACCATCGAGAATCCGGCAAGCAGAAGTGCGCCAAGTCGCGGCTGCGCGAGTGGTCCGTCCAGATACTCGTCCATCGGGCTGGCGCGCCAGAAGTCGAGGCGCGGATCAACTTCGTGCAACACACGTCGCATGGCCGGGAGAACGCTTGCCAGGTTACCCACAGTTCGAACGGCAAGGAATCCCTGTGTGTACGACTGTCGCCACGGCAGGTAAACAGTCGGCGTGGCCTCCCGGAGTACACGGAACCGGATATCGCCTGCGACCCCAACAACCGTCACCCAGTCCTTCCCTCCCCAGCCCTTGACACGTTTGCCGATGGGATCTTCGCCCGGGAAGAACCGCCGCGCCACCGCCTCGCTGATCACCATCACGCGCGGCGCGGTCGCGTGGTCGGCGTCGGTGAATCCGCGACCGCGAAGGATCGGGATTCTGAACGTACGGAAGTACTCCGGACCTCCAGCTTCGAACGGCACCAGAGGAACCTCGCCCGAAGCGGGCCGTGGATGTCCCTCGACCTCGATGGCGGACTGAAAGATGTTCTTCCCCAGAAACGGGGGAATCACGATCGGCGTGAGCGCAACGACACCGGGGACCGCGCGCAGGCGTGGATAGACTTCCTCCACCATGCTCAGGAATTTCGGAAGGGTATCATAGCGGGTAAACGGTACCGAGAGTTCGAGAATCGAGAGATGTTCCGCTGCGTACCCAAGCGGCTGCCGTTGGAGCCGTTCGAGGCTGCGCACGAGAAGGCCCGCGCCAGCGAGCACGATGAGCGCGAGCGCCACCTGCGACGCGACCAGCGATTGTCTCACGCGCCGACCTTGGCGCGTTGCGCGGCCCGAGCGGGTGTTCGACTGAAGGGCTGACGCGTCGCTGATTCGCGCTGCCGTGAGCGACGGTACTACTCCGAATACCAGCACGGCGGCGAGCGTGACGCCCAGTACAGCGCTCACAGGTGCGCCGGCGAGCCCGATGACATCGCTGCGGGGCAGCTGTGTCGGCGCCAGGGTGAGGAGCATTCTGAGCAATGCATCTGCGCACGCCAAGCCGAGTGCACCACCGGCCACGGCGAGCACGACGCTCTCGGTGAGGAGTTGCCGCGCCACGTCACTCCACGTTGCGCCGAGCGCGCGCCGAACGGCGATCTCGCGCGTGCGAGCCGCCGCGCGCAAGACGAGCAGGTTGGCGACGTTCACGCAGGCCATCACAAGCAGAAGCGCGACTGCGGCGGTCAGGACGGCTAGTACGGGCCTCACGTCGCCGAGTATTTCTTGCGGTAGCGATAGAATTTCAGCTTTCGCGAAACCCAGGGGGTGAGAGCGCGTCGAATCGACCCGCTCCGCCATCGAGAGGAACTCAGCCCGAGCTGTGGATGGGGTAACGCCCGGCCCAAGTCGCCCAACCACATCCATGAGGGCGCCACCGTACGGCATGATGGGCATCCAGGCCCCGACATGCGCAGGATAGTCGAGGCCCGCGGGAGCGACCCCAACGACCGTGAGGCTCCACTCGGACATCGGATTGGTAATCCGGTGACCGACGATCGTCGTGTCGCCCCGGAACACCCGCCGCCAAGTGTCATAACTCAACACGATCACTTTGGGCGCGCCCTTCACGTCGTCGTCCGGACGCAACAGGCGGCCGAGGACAGGGCGCACACCCAGGGCGTCGAAGAAATTGCCGGTGACCATTGCCTGCGGAAAGGTGAGCGAGCGATCGCCGTCGGCGAGAACACTTGGTTGCGCGCCCCAATGCGCAAAGCCCGCAATGTCCGTCAGCGTGCGGCTTTCTCGTCGGAGCTGATCGAGTTCGGCCGGTCTGAACCCAAGTGATACGCCACCCTGGTCAACCACACGCAGTGCCACGACGCGCGCCTGGTCGCGCACCGGGAGCGGCCGGAGAAGAACGGCGTTGAATACCGTCGCCATTGCCGCGGCCATCCCGATGCCGAGGGCGAGGATGACCACGGCGGTCACCGTAAATGCGGGTGCGCGGCGAAGGCCACGAAGGGCGATACGAATATCCTGTGCCAAACGATCCATGATGTGCCTTCAGTCTGGCCGCGGCTCGCGACGGCGATCATCTATTCTGATCGCCTGCGCCGCGGCGGACCAGTGCTGCCACAACTTCTGCGCGACCGATCGGGCCATCGAGGAGTTGAACCTCGGACGCGATGCTCCCGTGCGTCGTTCCTACTCCGCGCGCAACGCCGTCATCGGGTCGACGCGCGTGGCTCGCCAGGCCGGGATCACGCACGCCGCGACCGCCACGAGCAGCAGGGTCAGCGCCGTCCCCGCCAGCACTACTGGATCGCGCGGCGACGTTGCATAGAGCATCGACGTCACGAGCTTGCCGAGCGCGAGTGCAATCCCTGCACCGATCGCGACGCCGAACGCCACCACGCGCACTCCCTCCCCCACGACGAGTCGCAGGATGTCGGCCGCCCGCGCGCCGAGCGCGACGCGCACACCCATCTCGTGCGCGCGCTGGGTGATCGTGTACGCGGTCGTCGAATAGACGCCCACGGCGGCGACGAGCAGGGCAAGCAGGGCGGCACCGCCGAACAGCGACGCGCCAAGACGCCATGGGCGAAGTTGCGGAGCGAGCCGCTCCCGCATCGACGTGAAGCGCGGATGCGCCCACCCCCCCAGCCCGTCGGCCAGCAGCGTTCGGGCCTGCGCGGTCACGGCGCCCGCGCGGTCCGGCGCGACGCGAATCACGATCTCGCCGGGCGTCGCGAGCGGCCACTGAGCCAGCGGCAAGTAGTATCGCATCAACGGCTGCTCGATGATTTGCGTGAGATGTCCTTCGGAGACGACTCCCAC
>DASZZO010000283.1:0-2016 GCA_035544915.1 Gemmatimonadaceae bacterium
TGCGGAAACGCGAAGTGCATGCCCATCCGTGCCTACGACGACCGTACCGAGCTGGTCGGTGCGCAGCACGGCGGTGCCACGCCCGAGGAGTGCGCGCATGACGTCCGGGCTCGGATGCCCGTAGGTGTTGCCCACGCCCACAGAAACAACGGCGATGCGCGGCCGGACGTGGTCCAGAAACGCCGGCGTGCTGCTGGTGCGACTGCCGTGGTGCGCCACCTTCAGTACGTCGGCGCGAAGGGAATCGGCCAGGTGCGCGAGGAGCCACGCTTCCTCCGGCGCCTCTGCATCCCCGGTGAGCAGAAAGCGCACGTCGCGATACCGCACGAGCGTGACCGTGCTGGCCAGGTTGGGATCGGTGAGCCGTGCGGTCCACGCGGAATCGGGAGCGAGAAACGTGATCGAGACGCCGTCAATCACCAGGGCATCGCCGGGATGTACGCGCGCCCATGGAACGCCCAGCTCGCCCGCAACGGCGAGCGAATGGCGGTACGATTCGCTGCCACCCGCGAATGCCGCGTCGCGATATCCGAGCGGATGCAACGCCCGGAGCACCGTGGCAGCGCCCCCGACATGGTCGGCGTGAGGATGCGTGAGAATGAACAGGGCCAGGTCACCGCCGAAGCGCCGTAAATACGGAACCACCACGGTGCGGCCCGCGTCGCCACCGGGCCAGGTGCGCCCCGCGTCGACCAGTATCCACCGGCCGGGCGGCGTGCGGATTGCCACCGCGTCTCCCTGCCCCACATCGATCACGTGCAGTTCCACCTCGCCGCTTCCCGTCGGTGCGATGGGCCACCAGGCGCAGATCAGGAGTGAGGAGGTCGCCACGGCAAGCGGACGCCCGGGACGACGGCTGACTGCCGCGACGACGAGCGCAGCCGCCGCCACGCCGGCCGACGCGGCAACCGCGAGCGATGGCGCAACGCTCAGCGCACCAAACGGAATCGCGGCGCCAACCTGCGCCAGACGGTCGAGGGCCGCGAGCAGGGGATGCGCGGCGTCGGCCACGAAACTGGCCGCGCCATGCAACGGCCAGAGCAGGACGGCGAGAAACAGGGCGGGTTCCAGCAGGGCGATCACGGGTCCTGCCGCGACGTTGGTGAGCGGCGCCACGAGGCTCACTCGCCCGAACGCCCACGCGACGAGCGGCGCTGTGACCACAACGACCATGGTGGAGACGATGACGTCGCGCAGCAGGGACCGCTTCCATCCCCGCAGCTCATGCGGCAGATGGCGCTTGCACCAGATGCCGGCCGCAGTAAGGGAGGCAAAGCCCGCAACGGTCATTTGCCAGCCGAGCCCAGTGACCGTGCGCGGGTTGACGAGGGGAATGCCGGCGCCGAGCGCCAGAGCGGCCCAGGGCGACACGGGGCGCTGAAATGTCCGACTGCAGGTGCCGATACCGAGCATCAGAGCGCTGCGCAGCGCGCTCGCCGGCGCGCCAATGGCTGCGACATAGAGGGCGGTGGCGGCGAACGCCACCCACCGAGCATGTGCCCGGGATACTGAGGCCGCCTGGAGGGCGAGCAGAAGCACCCTCGCCAGGATTGCGACGTGAAGACCGGAGAGCGACAGGATGTGCATGAGCCCGGCCGCGGCAAAGCGATCACGAACCTGCGGGTCTAACGCCTTCTTGTCGGCAATGAGGAGGGCACGCACGAGCGGCGCATCCCTGCCGAACAACGTGTCTATTCTCGCGCCGATTCGGTCCCGCCAGCCCTCGAGCATGCCGGCATTCGCACCCCCGGATTCGAGCGCGGCGCACGGAGTGGGAGAGCGCACGGCGCTCCAGTTCTGCAGCGAAGCGGCGCGGGCAGCGCATGCCGCATCGCCACGCCGGGCGTCGATTGCGACGAGCGTCCCCGTGGCGAACAACAACGTGCAAGCCAGTGCCACTGCATGCCCGCGGCGCGCGAACGGGATGGCGACAAGTGCCGCCGATGCCGCGGTGACGAGCGCGGGCACCCCCAAGGCGGGCGCAAACCCGGCCAGCAGGCCCGAAGCGTAGGCGAC
>DASZZO010000284.1:0-17540 GCA_035544915.1 Gemmatimonadaceae bacterium
GGAGGCATCAAGGTTGCGGTAGCGCTCGGGATGCGCCACGACCGGTATCCAGCCGTCAGCGCGAATGGACGTGAGTGCAAGCTCTGCGTTCACGGGAGGGAGCATGAGCGACGGGTACTCGACCAGTGCGAACCGACCGCCCGCAAGGCGCAGCCGCCGATCGGAAAGCACAGGATTCGGGACGTCGAGCATCACCTCCACACCCCGTTCGACGAGGAGTGGCTTTCCGGACCGCCTCGCGTCGGCCGAGACGACATTGTGCAGCAGTTCCCACCCAGCGTCGAGCTCTGCGAGCCGGGCGTCGCGCTGTGCGGCGTGATGGGTAAGCGAGCCCAGAAAGTGCGGCGTCGCGATGACCTGCGTGACCCCTTCAGCGCGAAAGCAGGCGAGAGCCCGCGCACTGTCTGCCGGCTCCCGCGCCCCATCGTCCACGCCGGGCATCAGGTGGCAGTGAAAATCGGTGATGCCGGGAGTCATCGCCTTCCCAAGTGAGACATGAACGGAAGTTATTTCGGGCTCCCTTCCACGCGCTACCGCTGGAGCTCGAACCGCAAGGCGTCCGCGAGGGCGGGATGGAGCCACTCGAACCCCGCGGCGGCAAGCCTGACCGGGCGCACGCGCTGACTGGCCAGCAGCGTGGCCTCGCCCATCTCGCCAAAGAGGGCGCGGAGTACAAACTGGGGAATGGTGGCCAGGGCGGGTCGGTCCAGCACCTGCGCCAGCGTGGCCGTGAACTCGCCATTCGTCACCGGAGCCGGGGACACGGCATTCGCGGCGCCCGCGAGTGTGTCGGTTATCAGTGCGAATTGCAGTGCGCGAACCACGTCGTCGAGGGCGATCCAGCTCATCCATTGCCTGCCATTGCCCAGGCGCGCGCCCGCCCCGAGCCGGAACGGCGGCAACATCTTTGCCAGCGCGCCGCCGCGGGGACTGAGGACCAGCCCATTCCGCAGGTGCACCACGCGAATCCCCGCCGTGCGAGCCGGTTCGG
This sequence comes from Gemmatimonadaceae bacterium, assembly GCA_035544915.1. Taxonomy (GTDB): domain Bacteria; phylum Gemmatimonadota; class Gemmatimonadetes; order Gemmatimonadales; family Gemmatimonadaceae; genus Fen-1231. Next base: position 992 of record DASZZO010000284.1, read on the forward strand.
CCGCCGCCTCCCAATCCCGCGCCACAGTCGCGAGAAAATCCGTGCCCGGCGTGGATGTTTCGTCCAGCCACTCATCGCCGCGGCTTCCGTAGAATCCCACTCCCGATGCGCAGACCAGCACGCGTGGGCGCCGCCCCGGAGGAAGTGCGGCAATGGTCCTCGCGATCAGTTGCGTGCCCCGTACGCGACTCTCACGAATGGCGACCTTGCGCGCAGCCGTCCACCGCTCGCCAATCGGCGCGCCTGCCAGGTGCACTACGGCATCCACGTCCTCGAGCGATGCGCCATCGAGCCGCGCTTCGTCCGGATTCCACGGAATGGCGTTTGACCCGGCGCGGCCGATGGCCAGCGCGGTGTGCCCATCCCTTCGGAGTGCTCCGAGCAGCGCGGTTCCTATGAATCCGCTCGCACCGGTTACAGCGACCAGCACCCCGCTCAGTCCGCCTCGGCGGGCAGTTCGAGGCTGCGCCAGAGATACCACGCGGCAATCGTTCGATATGGCGCCCACTTCTTCCCGATCTTCTGCAGCTTTTGCGGCGTCGGGAGCTTCCGCATGCGGTGCAGTCGCTGCACTGCCTTCTGCACGCCCAGGTCGAGCTCCGGGAGAATGTCTGGACGCCCCAGGCGAAACATGAGCACCATCTGCGCGGTCCAGCGTCCGATGCCCCGCACGCTCACGAGCGTCTCCATGACTTCGTCGTCGCTCATCTCGTGAATTCCGAGAATCGCAATGGATCCGGCCTCAGTGCGCGCCGCCAGCTCTTTCACGTACTCCACCTTGCGGCCCGAGAGACCCACGGCCCGCAGCTTGGCATCCGGCGTCCTGAGCAACTGCTTCGGCGTGGGAGGGCCCCCGCCGTACAGATCTCGCAGGCGCTGGTAGATCGTCGAGGCCGCCTTGCCGGAGAGCTGCTGTCCCACGATGCAGCGCACGACGTAGTCGAAGTGCGTGCCTTCCGTGCGGGGAGTGAGTCGGTACGGGCCGACGCGATCGATGATTGCCGCGAGCGAGGGGTCAACCTTTCGGAGATGGCGGAGAGGGCTTGACATCAGTCGAGAGTTGAGTGTCGAGAGTTGAGAGTTTGGGGGTCAGAGTGGGGGGTCGCCCATGACTCGTCAACCCCCGCCTCTCAACTCCCGATCCCCCAACTCCCAACTTCCAACTCTCGACTCTCAACTCTCAACTCTCGACTGTCATTCATGCGATGTCGCCGCCGATCTCTTGTCCCCGAGATACTTCGCGTACCAGTCCAGAACTCTCTGGTGATAGTCGATGAAATCGCTCTCGGTGGTGCTGGGCACCCCGTGGCCACCATTCGTGTAGCTCACCCAGCTCACCGTCTTCCCGAGCCGGCGCAGGGCGTAGTACATCTCTCGCTCGTTCAGCTCGGGTACGTTGTGATCCTGCCCGCCCGTCAACAGCAGCAGTGGTGTGGTGATCCGGTCGGCGAACATGATGGCCGAGTGTGCCACATACTTCTGCGGTTGCTGCCAGAGTGTCGCACCGATACGGTCCTGGCTCTTCTCGGCAGCATGGATGTTGCGCACGCCGAGGCGCGGGCTGTCCGTATAGAATGAAATGAGGTCAACCTTCCCGCTCATATTGATGGCGGCCTTGAAGCGATGGGTTTGCGTGATGAGGAGGTTGGTTGCATAGCCGCCGTAGCTCGTGCCTTGCACGCCCAGCCTGGAGCTGTCGGCCACGCCCATCGTGATCACTGCATTGGCCGCCGCAGTCACGCTCTTGAGCCACGCCTCGCCCGGATATCCCACCTCGAATCCGACGCTCGGCTTGACCACCGCATAGCCGTGTGCGGCCAGCAGGTTCGCCATCGCGTCCCACGTATCGTCGAAGAAGTCCTCGTAGATGATGAACACGGTGGGATAGCGCGTGCCCTTCTTGTAGTTCACGGGATAGTTCAGCACACCGTAACGGGTCCTCCCGTCGGCGTCGAGATAGGAGATGAGCTCGGTCTTCGCAATCGGTTTTTGCGCAAGTTGCGGATTGGATTCGACCACCCGTTTCATTCCGCCCAGCGACGCATCGGCGACGTACACATCGGCCACATGATTGCCTTCGGCGATCCCCAACGCCGCTGTCGACCCGTCGTTCGAGAGGCGCAAGCCGGTGTAGAAGCGCCCGTCCTTGACAAGATCCTTGAGCTGCTTGCTTGGGCGGTCGTAGCGCGCAATCGCGCGCTCCCAGCGCAGGCGCGAGTTCACGTTGAAGTAGAGGTACCGTCCGTCCCCGCTCCACGCGATGAGTTGCGGGCGCGGCATCCTGGAGTTGGAGTCAGGGAGGGCGACGATCATCTCCTTCGCCCCGGTCGCGACATCCGCAAGCCAGAGGCCGTCGCGGTTCGACGCGACGATCGCGTCGCCTGTGGGACTCCAGCGCACCGCGCTGAAACCCTCCTTGTCGCGCTGCTCTTTTGCCTCTGCACTAGTGTCCGCACTCGCGCCGGTGCGGGCATCACCCGTGGGTCCCAGGATCTGGCGACGCCCGCTGTCTGAGGTCGACCCGACGAATACCCTGCCATCGCGTGTGTAGGTGAAGCGCTGTCCGTCTTCAGCCCATCTGAGGGTCACGCCCTTGAGCGAACCAGCCAGAGTGCGCGCCGCGCCGCCGCTCGACGCCGACCTCGTCACCAGACGCCATTCCCGTCCGCCGATCACATCGTAATCGGTCTTCTTGCTGATGTCCTCCTGCACCGTGATCGCAGATCCATCTCTCGAAGCCGTCCACTGGCCGATCAGCGTCGTCGGATACAGGGTCTTCAGACCGCCCGTCGTTGGATCCCACTCCACGATCGACCGCATCATCGACATGCGATTGACCCCATCCCACTCCAGGAAGTCGCCCCCTCCATCAAGCGCCACGATCGGCCCGTTCGTCAGCTCGGCGAACCGCGCCTTGGCGCCGGCGCGCCAGACATCGCTGCGGGCGGCAAACGCGATTTGGTCGCCGTTGCGGGTCCAGCGAAGCTCGCTGTTTTCGGCTACGTACTGACCGGGCGGCAGCTTCGCCGTGACAAAGACGCCTGTTACGCGATCCCAGGTTGTCACGTGCAGCGCCCCGTCCTCCAGGACGAGCATCGCCAGACGCGAACCGTCGGGCTTCCAGCTCACGGCGCGCACCGCCTTTTTCACGGGCCACACCAGCCGCTTGATGCCCGAACGCGTATCGATCACCCACAACTGCGCCATCGGCACGCGGACGTAGGTCGGGTCGCCATCGCGGGAGAAGTCCAACCCCAACGCGTCGCGCCGCGCGCTGAGCGTGACGGCGAGCCATTTTCCGTCCGCTGAAAGGTCGGAGATGGTTGCCGTCGAGACGTCGAGCAGGTCGCGGATCCCAAGCGAATCGGCAACCTTGGCGGCTGCCGCCTGACCCCGAACGGCGAGTGGAAGGAGCAGCGCCGTGAGCACGGCGGCGCGGAGCAGGCGCAAGGAGCGCGACATCGGGACCTCGTCGGGAGTGTGCATACAAGTGCTGCTCGAAAATGACGCCATTGGGAGCTGCGACGCCAGAAGCGCCAGAGCTGAGCATCGCCGATCCAGTTGGATTACCCCGCCGGAGCCGCCATGGCCCGCGTCGCCCCCCCCACAATCGAGGCCGCGCCGTCCCCAGCCACGAACAGGTACTCCCGGTTCATGAGGTGGGTCACCCGCCCGACCTTTTCCCCGCGCGGGTTATGAATGCCGATCTGCGCGCCGACATATCGCCTGAATTCCACCGGCACGACAGCCACCTCGCCCGCCACCGACTCGAGAAGGGCAACAATGTCGTCGTACGCGAAAAACCCCTCGTTGTTGAAGGAAACCATGACGTGCCGCGCGGGGACCGTGCGAACGAGCGACTCGAACGCCTGCCACGCCCGACCCTTTGAGTTATAGTCGCTCTTCACCGTCCTGCAATCCAGGCGCTTGCGCGCAACTCCATAGCATTCAGGCACATCGGCGCGCACGATCGTCTCCCATATGTGGTAGTTAGAATGATACGAATGCTGATTGTATGGAGGGTCGAGGTAGGCGATGTCCACCGGGTCCATCGTCCCCGCTACAACGTTTGCATCACCACGCATTGCCTTTCCCCTGCCGGGCAGCCGCTCGGGCATCCGGAGCTCGAGCGGGTTGAACGATCGGGGGGCCCAATCCTTCAGATACGCCATCTGAAGTCCGGCTGTCGAATCTACGCGGTCAGCGGCCTCGAGAAGCGACGTCAGGAGGATAGCGCGCTCGAGGCGATCCGCGGCAATTCGATCGATCTCGTGCCGGATCGCGTCGATGCGAATCCCGTTTTTCGGCTGGAAGTATCGCGCCTCCACGCAGAAGGTCTGCGTGACATAGCCAGTGACGCCGGGGAGCACGTTCAGGTGCCTGAGCTTGTCGGCCAATCCCGCAGGCATCGGCGATCCACCGTCGCATTCGATATATGTGAGCGCGAGGACCTCTGCGTAGGTGGCAAGGTCGTTCGCCGTTACGAGGAACCCTGCCTTCTTCAGCCCCTGGGCCACGCGTGTCGTTCCCGTGAAGAGGTCGCAGACGGTGGCGGCACCGGCATGGCGCCGGATGGCGAGCGCGAGCGCGACGATGTGCGGGACGAGAGTGCGCTTAGACCCGATGTACTTGATCATTCGGCGGCGGGAGCGCCCGTTACGGCGTGCTTTTTCGCGCGGTCGCGCGCGATAAGTTCCCGCCGGAGAATCTTGCCTGAGGGGGACTTGGGGATCCGCTCGATGAACTCGATGGCACGCACCTTCTTGAATGGTGCCACCACCGCCGCGACGAATGCGATCAGCTCCTCCACCCCGACGTCGCGCCGAGCGACGACGAACGCCTTGGGGATCTCCCCCGCCTCTGCATCGGCGGCTGGAATCACGGCGACGTCAGCAACGGCCGGGTGCGTGAGCAGCACGGCCTCGAGTTCGGCAGGCGCTACCTGGTAGCCCTTGTACTTGATGAATTCCTTCAGCCGGTCCACGATGAAGAAATAGCCGTCCGCGTCGGCATATCCTACGTCGCCGGAGTGCAGCCAGCCATCGCTGTCGAGCACCTCTGCGGTCGCGGCCGGCTGGTTCAGGTATCCGGCCATGATCTGCGGTCCGCGGATCAGCAGTTCCCCATGCTGACCTGCCCCCAGATCCTTCCCGGTCTGGAGATCGACCACCCTGCACTCCGTGTTCGGAATGAGCAGGCCGCATGACCCGGAGCGGATCAGCGCGGGATCGTTCGGAGTGAAGTGCGTCACCGGGCTCGCCTCGGTCATTCCGTAGCCCTGCTTGACGAAGCATCCGAGCCGGCTTGCGCACGCCCGTTCCAGTTCCGGGCCCATCGGAGCGGCCCCCGACGTGATCATCTCGAGTGATGACAGGTCGTACTTGTCCACCAGCGGGTGCTTGGCGAGGGCGAGGGCGATGGGCGGCACGAGATACGCCGCCTTCACGCGGTATTGCTGGCTGAGCCGCAAATAGAGTTCCAGGTCAAACTGCGGAATGGTCACCACCGACGCACCGCGGCGCAGCATCATGCAGAGCACCACGGCCATTCCATAAATATGAAAGAAGGGCAGCACGCCGATCATGTGGTCCCCAGCCACGCTCGAATCGATGAACGCGCACTGTGCGAGGTTCGCCACGAGGTTCCGGTGCGTGAGCATCACGCCCTTGGGCAGTCCGGTGGTTCCCGAGGAGTAGGGGAGCGCCACGACATCCTGGGGATCGATGTCCACCGCGGGCGGTGCTCCTCCCGTCGCGACGAGTGAGGTGAACGCCATGCACCCCGGCGCATCGCCGAACACGATGACTTCCGCCCCGACCGGCGTCGCCGCTTCACGCGCGCGCTCGGCAAGCATCGGAATCGTGACCACGAACTTCGCACGCGAATCGCGCAGCTGGCGCGCGAGTTCGTCCGCCGTGTACATCGGATTCGCCGTGGTATTCAGCCCGCCAAGCATCGCAACGCCGAAAAACACCGCGGCGTACTCCGGGAGATTCGGGCTGTAGATGCAGAGCGCGTCACCCTTCCTGAAGCCACGAGCGGTCAGTCCAACGGCTACGCTCTCGCTCAGCTTCCGCACTTGCCGGTAGGTGAGCGCCCGTCCGCTCGGTCCGTCGATCAGCGCGGGAAGGTCCGGCCAGTTGTCCGCGTGTTCAAAGACGTAGGCTTGCAGTGTCTTGTCGGGAATCTCGGCGTCTGGAAAACGGCTGCGGAAGATCATGGCGGACCCGGATTCGACGGGAGGCGTGACGGACCTTGTAATAGCATTCGCGGGACGGATCGGCAACACCGTTGCGACTCCGCGACCGGTGCGCATCGCGCTTTACGCCGCTACGTTAGAGCTATGATGAATCGCAGCGTGCTGGCGATCGCAGTTTCTTCCGTCACACTCGGGACTGTGATGGGCAACGCTTACGCGACGGACAGCTCGGAGTTGTCTTCCCCGCGCTACGGTCTCCAGCGCGTCCGTCACCGGTCGCGTTCGGTGTGGGACAGCGTGTATACGGCGGAACAGGCGAAGCGCGGCGAGACGCTGTATCAAAGGACATGTTCGCGCTGCCATACGCCCACGCTCGTTGGCGCCAACGACTCGCCGGCGCTCACAGGCCGCGCATTCCTGGCCAACTGGAACGGTTCTACGGTGGCCGAACTGCACGACAAGGTGCTCACCTCCATGCCGTCTGACAGCGCGGGAACGCTGAACCGGCAACAGGTGACCGACGTCGTGACCTACCTGTTCAATTTCAATGGATTCCCCGCGGGCACGGCCGAGCTGTCGTCCGACGCCGAAGCACTGAAAGCCATCCGGATCGAGGCCACCAAGCCCGAGGGTAAGCCGCACGAGACGCAGGCCCCTTGGCCGCCTGTCGCGACCTTTTCGATTCTCGCCTACGATCCCGCGACCGGGGAGGTGGGCGGAGCCGTGCAATCACGCGTGTTCTCCGTTGGGAATGGCGTGCTCTGGGCGGAGGCCGGCGTGGGCGCCGCCGCGACGCAAGCGATCGTAGACGTCGGGTACGGGCCCAGCGCCATTGGTCTCCTGCGAAAGGGTGTCGCACCGGACTCCGTCATCAAGCAGATCTGGAACGCTGATCCCGATCCGCGCCCGCAGGACTGGCCCAAGGAGGGAAGGCAGTTCGCGGTTATCGATGCAAAGGGAAACGTCGCCGCGTACACGGGGCCCAAGGCGACTGCCTGGGCCGGTAACAAGCCGTGTGTGGCGCAGGGCGCGCTCTGCACAGCGCAGGGAAACATCCTGGCCGGAGCCGGCGTGGTGGACAGCATGGTAGCGGCGTTCGAGCGCACGGAGGGCGAGCTCTCGCTCCGATTGCTCGCATCGCTCGAGGCCGGCCAGCTCGCCGGCGGCGACAAGCGTGGCATGCAATCCGCAGCAATGCTCATCGTGAAGAAGAACGGCGGTGTCTGGTTGCACAACGACACGGTTCTTCGGCTGCAGGTCGATGATAACCCGGAGCCGATCAAGGAACTGCGGCGGCTTGTCGAGAAGGCGGTGGCACAGCGGCGGCGCTGAGCCGCTCATGCGCCAGAGCAGGTCAGTTGGATGGCGCTCTGCCGTTCGGCGCGCGCTGGCCTTCGTTCTCGCGATGGGCACGTTGTATCTCGCCTGCTGGATCTTCATCAACGCCCCTACGCGCTTCTGGCTGCCGGTCAGCGTTGGAGCGCCGGAGGTGAGTGCCTGGCTCGCGCTGGGCTCGCTCGCGGCGATGCTTCTCTCGATTCCGGACGCACGCGAGCGGCTCACGGGCAGGTTCATTCTCGGGGCCGCCATCATGGCACTCATGATGTCCCTGACGCCGCTCGCCCGCTTTCCCTTCACCGCCCGTCGCTTCGATGCGGCAATGCGCGCCGGACTCGGCGGCGATCCGCTGCGCGACGTCCCTCCAGCGGTTCGCGCGCACATGCGCGCGCGGCCGCTCAACATCGGCGAGCTGTTTGGCCACGTAGACCTCGGCGTCGGCGCGCGCTTTGCGCGCGACATTCCGTTCAGCACGATAACGGCGACGCCCCTCACCATGGACATCTATCGCCCACCGCGTCCGGGATCGTATCCGGCGGTTGTGCAGATCTACGGCGGCGCCTGGCAACGCGGCAAACCCGCCGATAACGGCAAGTTCGCCGAATGGCTCGCCACACGCGGATACGTAGTGTTCGCCGTTGACTATCGTCACGCGCCTGGCGCACGCTGGCCGGCACAGCTCGATGACGTTCGCCTCGCGCTCGCGTGGATTCGCGACCACGCCTCCGAATACGAGGCCGATACGTCGCGCATGGCCCTCATTGGCCGCTCCGCAGGCGCTCACCTCGCGCTTCTCGCCGCATACACGGACGGCCCGGTGCCGGTGCGCGCCGTGGTGAGTTACTACGGCCCGGTGGATCTCGTGGACGCATACGAGCATCCGCCGCATCCCGATCCGCTGCGAATTCGCACGGTGGAAGAAACGCTCTTCGGTGGCACCCCAGGCGACATGCCGGATGCGTACCGGGCGGCATCTCCGTTGACGTACGCCACCCGCGTGCTCCCACCGACACTCCTGGTCCATGGCAGTCGCGACCACATCGTGGAACTCCGGTATGCCGTTCGCCTGCGCGATCGGCTCGTCGCGACCGGCACGACAGCGGTGCTGCTCGATATTCCGTGGGCGGATCACGCGTTCGACGAGGTGTTCAACGGACCGAGCTCGCAGCTCGCGCTCTATCACACCGAGCGGTTTCTGGCGTGGGCGATGGCGGCTCCGGCTCCTGCCGTCCGGTAGCTAGTCCCCCCGCAGTGCGAGGTTGGGGTCCGCGCGTGATGCGCGGAGCGCCGGTGCGGCGCTCGCCGCGAGCGCGACGAGGAGGAGAAGCGCCGTCACGCCACCGAACACGACGGGATCATTCGCCTTCTCATGAAAGAGAAGCGGCTGTATCCAGCGGCCGGCAGCGAGTGCTAGTGCACCGCCTACCGCGACGCCCGCCAGGCCGAAGCGAAGCGCCTGCAATACCACGAGGCGCACGACGTCACCCGACTGCGCGCCGAGCGCGATCCGGACGCCGAGTTCCTGCATGCGCTGGGCGACGTTGTAGGCGATGACGCCATAGAGGCCGACAGCGGCGACGAGAAGCGCGAGCACGCCAAAGGCGACGAACATCGTGGCGCCGAGGCGCCACGATCGCCGCTCCTGATCGACCAGCTCGCGCATCGGTCGCACCGTGACATAAGTCTGTCCGGGCATCTCGCGCTGCAGTGCCTTCCGCACACTTTCCGCAATGAGCGCTGGATCGCTCCTCATGCGCAAGATCAGCGCGAACCCGTTGACGGGACGGAACTGATCGCTTGGCAGGTAGTACCGGAGCCGGAGGTCATCGATCAGGCTGTTCTGCGCCGCATCCTCGGCGATTCCGACCACCGTCGTGCATGGCAGCGTGTCGGGGTTCAGCTTGCCGCTGGCCTGGCGGATACGCATGCATTGCCCGATGGCCTCCTTTCCCGGCCAGAGCGCGCGCGCCATGGCCTCGCTCACGACCGCGACGAGTGGCGTGCCCGCCCGGTCGGCCTCGGTGTAGGCCCGCCCGCGCACAATTCGCGTTCCCATCGTCTGGAAGTAGTCCGGCGTCGCCGTCTGGTACGTGAAGCGGCCAAGCCGGCGCACCGAGTCGATGCCCGCGACGAACAGATCCGTTGACGATGTGCTCCAGAACGGAATGCTGCTGACCCATGCGGCGTGCTCGACGCCTGGAATGGCCTGCGCCGTTTCCAGCAGCCGCTTGCCGAGCGCGACCTGACCGCTGTCGCTCATCTTCATCGAGCGCAGGTTCCGCTCCGCCAGCAGGACGTGCTCCACGTCGTAGCCCAGCCGCATCGCACGGACCTGCTCGAGACTTCGCACGAACAGCCCCGCACCGACGAGCAACAACACGGAGAGCGCGCCTTGCACGACCAGCAAAGCCGCGCGCACGCGTGACCGATGGTATGTCCCCTCGCGCGCACCCGCCTTCAACGACGCCGCCAGGTCGCTGCGCGCCGAGAGGATCGCCGGCGCGAGCCCGGTGACCACGCCACCAAGGAGCGCGAGGGCGGACGCGACACCAATGGTGCGCCAGTCGGTCAGCAGGTGTAGCGGCGCACCGTCAGGCACGAAAAGCCGCTCCAGCGCGGTACCACCCCACTGCGCGAGCCCGACGGCGGCGACGCACCCCATCAGCGCCAGCAGAATGCTCTCGGTGAGGCACTGCGCAATGAGCCGGCCGCGACTCACGCCGAGCGCAAGGCGCACGGCGGTCTCCCGGCGCCGGCGCAGCGCGCGGGCGAGGAACAGGTTGGCGACGTTCGCGCACGCGATCAGCAGGACGATGAGCGCCACGCCGGTCACCCATCGGACAGTGCGAGCATCGAGGCCCGGATTAGGCCCCGCCGCCTGCTTGATCGGGCCGGCAACCGCTCGCGGGTGCGCGATCGCGGCCGATGGGACCCTGGGCTCGAGCGCGCGTTCCGCGTTCCAGCTTCGGAGGTGCGCGTTGCTCAGGTCCGCCGACGCCGTCTCGATGCTGACGCCAGGTTTGCGCCGCACGAGCACCGCCATCCATCCCCAGTTGTACCGCGTGAAGTACGTGGTCGCCGTTTCCACATCCGGTTGCGCGCCAGCGTACGTCGTGATGGGGAAGAACACGTCGGGCGGCCGATCGTCGTTTATGCCGACGAAACCTCGCGGCGCCACACCGATGATTACGGACGTCACGTTGTTCACCTGCAGCGTCGTGCCCAGTATGTCGGAGCGGCCGCCCAGCTCCCGCTGCCAGTACTCGTAGCTGACCACAGCCACGTCCGCGCCGCGCGGCGTGCTGTCCTCGGCTGCGGTGAAGAAGCGGCCAAGCGCAGGGCGCGCATCGAAGAAATCGAAGAACGTCGCGCTGACTACAGCAACCTGCCGCTCGCGCGCGGCGTCACCGGTGCCGACGGCGAGCGGCCGTGTGGAGAATCCCGCGTATTGCGAGAATGAACTCGTTCCGTTCTTGATATCGAGGTAGCGTGCATACTCCTCGCCCGAGCCCATGGTGACGTCGCGGCCGCGCTCGGTGGTCTGGAAGTAGACGCGGTGAACCCGTGCTGGATCGCGCAGGTACGGAAAGGGCCTGAACATGAGCCGGTCGATGATGCCGAACATCGCGGCATTGGCGCCGATGCCGAGGGCGAGCGTGACCAGCACCGTCGCCGTGAACCCCGGCGACTTGCGCAGGCCCCGGAGCGCGTACCGGATATCCTGGAACACATGCTCGAGCCACGGCAGCGACCACCGGTCGCGGGCCTCCTCGCGGGCGCGTGTGGGGCTCCCGAGACGCCGGTGCGCGGCGTGCCGCGCTTCGTCCACGCTTGCGCCGGCGGCGCGGGCGTCGCCTTCGAGTCGCGCGTGATGAAAGCGCAGCTCCTCATTCAGCTCGGCGTCAAGCCGGTCGCGGCGAAGCCAGTCGCGCAGGCGATTCAGGAGTTCTCGCATCGCCGCCTCGTCTCGGAGTGACGCGCCCGTTTGCCGTCACGCGGAGCGCATGACACGGCCGATCGCTGCCATCAGCGCACCGAACCCGGAACTGGCCTCACCCAGCTGCCTGCGGCCGGCAACCGTGATGGTGTAGTACCGGGCCCGCTGGTTGTTCGGTGTCCGGCTCCACTCGGCCTTGATCCATCCCTTCTGCCGCATGCGCTGCAGCGCCGGATAGAGAGAGCCCTCCTCGACGCGGATCACATCCTTCGAGAGACGCTGGATGTGCTGGGCGATCCCGTAGCCGTGCATCGGCTGCGCCGTGAGCGTCTTCAGGACGAGCATGTCGAGGGTGCCGGGCAGGAGATCGAGGCGGGGATCGTTGGCCATGGATGACATATCTTGTCTATGGGATAGACAAACTATATCTTCAAATGGTTGGCTCGTCAAGCCGGCGGCGGCTGGAGCGGCGAGCAACCAGCCGCTGGGCTTTCCGACAGCCGGGCGCCCGCTACGGCGTGACGCTCCCCGATCTCCGGTCCGGCGCCACCGCCCTCCCATTCCCATTGAGATACCGGTCGAACCAGTAGAGCTGCCAGTTGAGGCTCTCGACCAGATGCCCGGGCTCTCCAGTCCGCGTGAGGTTGTGGTTCTCGCGGGGGAACATCACGATCTCCGCCGTCTTGCCGAAGTGCCGGAGCGCGCGGAACCATTGCTCGCCCTGTTCCAGCGGCACCCGGTAGTCGTTGTCCGAGTGCAGGATGAGGATCGGCGTGGACACGTTCTGCACGTACTTGATGGGCGAGCGGTCCCAGAACAGATCGTGTTTGTCGAAGATGTCGCCGCCGAAATCAGCCTTGTGGCCGTACGCGCCGTCGCGCGTACCATCGTCGCTGATGAAGTTGGAGATCGAGCGCAGTGTCACGGCCGCCTTGAACACGCCCGTGTGCCCGACAATCCAGTTGGTCATGTAGCCGCCGTAGCTCCCGCCGGTGACGCCGAGCCGCGTGGTGTCGATCCACGGATTGGCGGCAATGACGCTGCGCACGCCGTTCATCACGTCCACATAGTCCTTGCCACCCCACTCGTTGACGATGCCGCGCTGGAACTTGCGGCCGTAGCCGGTTGACCCGCGCGGATTCGTGAAGAACACCGCGTAGCCTTTTGCGGCGTCCACCTGGAACTCGTGGAACCAGTCCACGCCGTACTGGCCGGCAGGACCGCCGTGAATGCTGAGGATCATCGGGTACTTGCGCCCCCTGACCCACCCGAGCGGCCTCACGAGAAAGCCGTCCACATCCCAGCCGTCAGCGCCCTTGAACGTCATGCGCTGCACGGAAGCGAGGTCAAGGGTCCTCCACAGTGCCTCGTTCACGTCGGTCAGTTTCTTCTCAGCCGTACCGTCGATCTTTGCGCTGTAGACATCGTCCAGATGCTGAAAGTCGTTGGCGAGGAAGGCCATTTGGCCGGCCGTCGCGCCGATATTCACCGCATGCACGCCACGCGGGCCCGTCGTGACCGCGCGAAGCACGCCGGTAGCGATGTCCACGCGGAACAGGTGGGTCTCGCCGCGCACACCAGTCTCGAAGAATAGCGCACGGCCGTTCTCGCCCCATTGGAGCGCCCCCGGTATCAAGTCGAGGTTCTTCGCTGCCAGCTTGGCGGTGCCGCCGCCGCTCGGCGCGAGGTAGATCTGCGGCGGATCGTCGTCGTTCGGGCTGCTCACGAAGGCAATCGTCTTGCCATCGGGCGACCAGGCCGGCGAACCGTCGCGGCCTTCGCTGGTGGAGATCTTCGTGAGTGCTCCGCCCGCCGCGGAAATGGTCCAGACGTCGGTATTTTGCCCCTCATCGAATTCCTTGCCGGTCCGATCGGAGACGAACGCGATGCGCATGCCGTCCGGCGACCATTGCGGGTCCGTATCGTTCCAGTCATCGCCGCTGGTGATCTGGCGGGCCGTGCCGGTGGCGGCGTCGATCACGCAGACATGCGTGCGCTTGTCGTCGAACCATCCCGTATCGTTGAACTTGTACCCGCTGTGACTGTAGTGCCGGACATCGCTCCGGTCCGGACCGGTATTGAGAGAATCACTCGGCCCCGTGCGCACGAGGCAGACGAACCGCGTGCCTTCCGGCGCCCAGCTGCAGTTCGACACGCCGTTCGAAACGCTGGTGACGCGACGTGGCGTGCCGCCATGAGCCGGAACGGTCCAGAGTTGGGGCCGCAGGGCCGCGCCGGCCTGGCGTGACGGCGCACCCGAGCTTTCACCGGGCGCCCGGCTCGACGTAAATGCGATCGTCTCTCCATCCGGCGACCAGCGTGGCCCGCTCGCCGACCACGACTCGTCCACGAGCTGCCGCGGTGCGCCGGTCCCATCGGTGGCAACCACCCAGATTGACGGCACGCGACGATTCCGTTCGCGGTCCACGCGAGACACCACGTACGCCACGTGTCCCCCGTCAGGGGAGAGGCGCGGGTCTGCAGCGAACTTGAACGCAAAGTAGTCCTCGGGGGTTACGCCGCGATGCGCGGGCGCCCGCTGCGCGACGAGCGGCCCGCCGGATAGAGCAGACCCGATTGCCGCGAGCAGGACGGCGCCAACGAACCGCCTAGGGCTTCTTCGCATTGGCCATCAGCCGGTTGATCTGCGCAACGGCATAATCGACCTTCATCTGGAAAATGCGTTCGCCCAATTTGGCGGTTGATGGCCGCGCGTCACCCGTGATCCCGTTGTTGACGCGCTTGACATTCGGGTCGCGCGCCGCTCCTCTGGGCTGCACCGGATCTCCAACAGCCGTTGCGATCAGGTCCTTGCGCACCCATCCGCTGTCACCACCCAGATACAGCATCTCGGATGTGTCGGGAATTCCCGCATGCGAGCTGGATGGATATCCGTTCTCCTTGAGCCAGGCATCGAAGTCGCCGTTCGCCTTTGCGTACACTTCGTCGCAGAAGAACACATGAATGCCCTGCGGCGAATATTTCGCGTCGAGGCGGGCGGCCACCTCACCCAGTTCCTTCTGGCCTCCGCCGTGGTCGCCCATGAGAATGACAGTGGTGAAACCGCTCTTGATCAGCTGCTCGGCGACCTCCTCGTTGATCAACGCGAAGGCCGCACTGCTGAGGCCGATGGTGCCGGGCAAGGTCGGGCTGGCGTTGTTCATCGAGAACGGCATCACCGGCGCGGCAATGGCGTTCCCGAGCTTGAGCGCAATGGCTCGTACGGTCGCACGGCCCATCAGCGTGTGGCCTCCATTCACGTTCTGCGGCCCCCGTTGTTCCGTACCGCCGTTGTACACGAGCGCGGTGGTCTTCCCCTGCTCATGAATCGCACGGAGCACTTCGGGCCATGTCATCATCTCGAACTCGACGAGGTCGGTTTTTGGCCCCGGTGCCTGCGCGACAATCGGCGAGACGACGAACAGCGACAAGACCAGAGCCGTGCCGAGGCGCTTCATGAGATCTCCTGACGATGGTGGTTGCTGGTGGGAACATCTTTTGCCGCGCCGCGCGTGGCGGCCCCGGTGACAATCTCGTCCGCCCTGATAAACGCGGCTAGGGCGTGATCTGTTTGGCCAGTTCCGTCACGAGCGCGCGGAGTTCCTGGTCGCGCTTGTCGCGCGCTCTCCGGAAGAGATGGCGCGCCAGCAGATAGCAGGCTCCGATTCCGACCCCCCAGAGCGCGAAGCCGGCCACCACCGAGTGGAGGAGTTTCGAGCCCAGACCCATTGTCAGGCCGGACGTGCCGCCGCCTGCGCCGCCCACGACCCCGCCGAAAATGCCGCCTGCGATCGGCCGCATGCGCTCATCCGCGCGAATCGTCGTACGTCCGCGACGCGAGATGATCGAGATCTGCAACTGCCGCTTCCGGTCGTTGCTGCTCCAGTGCAGCGTGCGTCCCATGGAACTGACGATCCCAAGCTCGCCCAGCCGGTGTCGAATGAGATTGACGAGCGATTCAACGTCGGTATCGCGTACCTCTCCCTGAACCTCGACTTCGTGGATGATGCTCATCGCTCCGCCCGCCCATTTGTTCGGCGCAGGCGACAGGTCTGCGGGGACGACCGCCAACGTACCGATCCCTCGCGCATCGACTGGCGCGGGCGCCAGCCCTTGCTCCTCGGCCGCACGCACGACATACCGTTGCGGGATTCCGGCCTCCTCGGCCGCTTCGACCACAGCGCTCATGCGATAGCCTGCCGTGAGGGACCGCCGGTCATGCGCCGACGGCGGCGGGAGCTGGACTGCCGGGGCGCGCGCGGCGGGCTGCACCCCGGTTTCGGCCTGAAACTGTGCCGCGCGCGCCCACAGCGCCTGCGCCTCGCGTTCCGAGATGACCGGTACCGCACGCATCAGGGCCGCGGGATCGCCGGCGATCTCGCCCGCGGCGTGGTCGATCGCGCTGGCCAGCTCGGCGCCGGTCTGGTACCGCGCCGATGGATCCTTGGCGAGGCATCGGTCGATCACGCCGGCCATGGACTCCGGCACGGCCGGGTTCACGTCCCTCACCCGGGGCGGCGCCTTGGATGCGTGCGCCACGAGCACCGCAATCGCGCTCTCGTTGTCAAACGGAAGGCGGCCCGTGAGCGCGCGAAACGCAACCACGCCCAGCGAGTAGAGGTCGCTGCGCCCGTCGAGTTGCTCTCCGTTCGCCTGCTCCGGGCTCATGTAGTGCACCGTGCCGAGCACCTGGCCGGTGCCGGTGAGCGGCGACGTTTCGGCAAGGCGCGCAATGCCGAAATCGGTGACGAGGGCGCGCTCGGGGTCGGGCTCGATGAGGATGTTCTCCGGCTTCACATCGCGATGCACCACGCCGCGGGCGTGGGCGTAGCCGAGTGCGCGGGCGACATCGCGGAGCAGCGGCGCCGCCTCCAGGGCGGAGAGTGCGCCGCGTTGGGCCAGCCGGTCGGCGAGCGAGGGTCCATTGACGTATCCCATGACGAAGAACGCCACGCCGGCAAGTTCATCGGCGCGATAGATGGGCACGATATTCGGATGCGACAACTTGGCCGCCATCCGGGCCTCGCGCAGAAAGCGCTCGCGCACCTCGGGCGAGGCGGCCAGGCGCTCGGGGA
>DASZZO010000285.1:0-35942 GCA_035544915.1 Gemmatimonadaceae bacterium
CGAACAATGACAGCGGACCATGGTCGTAGCCGTAGTTCCCCCCGATGTTCTGCGTGCCGGTGGTGACGCCGCCAATCGTGAGACCGCCGCTCGTCCCGGCGTCGGCTTCCTGTTTGAGCACGATGTTGATGATCCCCGCGACTCCCGTGGCGTCTTCCCTGGCCGACGGGTTGGAGACGATCTCGACCTTGTCGACGACATCAGCGGGGAGTTGCGCGAGGAAGTTGCCGAGCTGCGCCGCCTTCATCGGGCTCGGCCGGCCGTTGATTTGCACAATCACGCCGGTGTCGCCGCGGAGGCTGACGATGTTGTCGATGTCGACGTCGACGGAAGGCACGCTGCGCAGCACGTCGAGCGCAGTGCCGCCGCGCGTGGTCGGCATGTCGCGGACGACGTAGGCGTTCCGGTCCGGAGCGAGTTCCACGTCCGCCCTCCGGCCCCGTACCACCACCGAGTTCAAGTCAACCGCCGCCGGGGTCAGCTCAACGGTGCCGGCATCGACGGTGGGTGCCGCGGCGCCGACGATGACCTGCGCAAGCGCGCGCGGCGTGAACCCGAGGGCGGAGATACGGACCTGATACGTGCCGGGACGGAGTGCTTGCACGCGGAACCGGCCGTCGGTTCCTGCGGCAGCGCGCCTGAGCGAGTCGGCGGATCCCGTGGCGGTGAGCTCGACCCTGGCGCCTCCGATCGGGGCCTTGGTCTCCGCGCTCACCACGCGACCGCGAATCTCTCCGCGTGCTCGTGTAGGTGGCGTCCCCTGGGCGGCGGCGGAGGCGGCCAGGACGGCCACGAGGGCTGCCAAGGCCATGAAGGACCGCGCCAGGGAGCGGGTCGAGCCTGATATGATGAACTCTGATTTCGACATGTACGACCGGAACGAGAAATCGCGATGCCAATCCCGCGTCCCAAAAGTGTATCGGTCGTACGTGACGGCTTTATTACAGCCACGGTGGCGCAGGCGAAGTTCTCGATGCTGATCCCCGGCATCTTCGCCGCGATCGCCCTCGACGCGCGGCGACTCGACGTGCTCGTGATGGTTGTCCGTCAGGTGCTGATGATCACGGCGATCGGGATCGTCATCGGCGGCGCGGCGGACTTGCTTGCGGATTGGTGGTCAAGAGCCGCGGCCTGGTTCGCACGAGAGACCGACGCGATTCCGGAGAGACCCAACGGGTCTACGGCTTCGCGAAGGATCACCAGGCCACGTTCCGGTGGCGACGCTCTGTCGCGTCCTTCTCGTTTCGATCGGCGACGGCTATGACAACGCGATGGCCGAGAGCTTCTTCGCCACGCTCGAGTGCGAACTGATCGATCGGCGGCGCCGGCATTCTCCAACCGTTCCGTGGACCGGGCTGTAATCGGATGGCTGCGCGCGGCCTACGATGAGGGCTGAGCGAAGTGTCGCGATTCCGCTTGCACGGGCCTCATGGCGCGGACAGTTTACTCGCGTGTCACTTTCCCCGCCGACGTACGTGTCGCTCGTTCACGCGCTCTCCAGCGACGACGCCGATGTCCGCGCGATCGCTTTTGAGCGCGTGGTGCGCATTTACCGCACGCCCGTCGTTCGAGTCGTCCAGCGGCAGTGGAATCTCGAGCCTGCGGACGCGGAAGATCTGGCGCACGCGCTCCGCTAAGGGTGACGACGGAATGACATGCGTCTAATCATCGTTCAGTCACGGAGGAACACAACATGGGACGCCGCAAAGTCAGATTTGTAATTTGGGCGGCGAGCATCGTCGCGCTGGGGAGTGTCGACTGCCCCGTTCGCGTGGTCGCAAAATGCGCCCCGCGTCGAAGCGCCAACGGTGTATGCGAAGGGGAACAAACAGAGAATTGAAGCCTATGTCGTCCTCTTGCGACTCCGCCACGACCTTTTCCTACGTTGGAGGGAGTCAGGGAAAAGGCCTTTGTATTTCAAGCGCAAGTGCGGCCTTTCGGTGTGAGCTTTATCACGAACAAGTACGGTCGCAAGGATTGATTGTCGCTTGTATCCGAACCAGGCGCTGCAGCCGACGGCGGGGCACGATGGCTTTCCCAGGGTGCATGGCTCCGAGGCCGCGCCGCTGTTGAGCTTTGTCGTTCGTTAGGGTGATGCAGCAGCACGACTACGGTTTTGAGGAAGCGCTCGTCCGGATCGCGCCCGGCTCCTGCCCACTCTCGCCAGGATCGCGCGCAGCGGCGGCCTTGTTTGCCGCTAAGTTCTTTGAGGCCGATAGTTTAGGCCTTTATCCAAGCTCGTGTCGATTTTGACCAGTCCCGTTCGACGTGTTGATGAGGGCGCGAGAGCGCGGCAACCGACACGAACCGAATTCTGGAGAAAACATTGCGTTTCATGATCATGGTCAAGGCAACGAAGGAAACCGAAGCGGGCGTTCTGCCAAAGCCAGAAGAGTTCGAAGCGATGGGTAAGTACAACGAAGAGCTCGTGAAGGCTGGCATCCTCCTTGCCGCCGAGGGGCTCGCCGCGAGCTCCAAGGGTGCGCGTGTGAAGTTCAGCGGCGACAAGCGCACCGTCATCGATGGCCCGTTCGCCGAGACGAAAGAGCTCGTTGCGGGCTTCTCGATCATTCAGGTGAAGTCGCTGGAAGAAGCGATCGAGTGGGTGAAGCGCGCCCCGAACGTCTTTCCGAACGGCGAGGTGGAGATCGAGATCCGCAAGTTGATGGACGTCGAGGATTTCGGTGAGGGGTTCACGCCGAATCCCGAAATCGCTAAAGTCAAATTCAAGTAGATGCTAGCCCGAGCTGCTCGGTCGGCTTACCTGAAGAGCGGATAGTTCGACGACGCGACATCGTCAGTGAAATACCGGAACACACCCTGAGCCTGCAGAGTACCCCGATGCCTCTCGACTTCCGCTACATCGTCCGCAGCCTCTCCCGCGCCCCCGGCTTCACCGCGGCCGTCGTCCTGACGCTCGCGCTGGGGATCGGGGCCAACACCGCGATCTTCAGCGCCGTCCGCGGCGTGTTGCTCCGCCCCCTGCCGCACCGCGACGGCGACCGTCTCATGTATCTTCGCCAGTCCGCCGAGGCCAAGGGGAGCGCGGACATCGCGTTCTCCGTTCCGGAGATCAACGATTTCCGCTCGGCGTCGAAAACACTGGCGCAGATTGCCGAGTACTCGCCGCTCACGCTGAATCTGATCGAAGCCGACAACGCATCGCAGATCAATGTGGGTCTCGTGACGGGCAACTACTTCGCGGTGATGGGCCTGGCGCCGGTCATCGGCCACGCCTTCAGCGGGAGCGATGATGGCGCCGGCGCGGCCCCGGTGATCATGCTTGCCCACGATTACTGGCTGAATCATTTCGGCGGAGACACCGCAGTCGTGGGGCGGGCGCTGCGCATCGGCGGGCGGCAGGCGCAGGTGGTCGGCGTGCTCCAGCCGGCGCCGTTCTTTCCACAGAAGATCGACGCGATCATGAACATGTCCATCAGTTCGCACCACGTGAGTGCGCTGATGATCCAGGGCCGCACGCATCGCATGACGGAGATGATCGCGCGCCTCGCGCCCGGCGCCACCGTTGAGGAAGCGCGCGCCGAGGTCGCCGCGATCACGGCTCGAGTGCACGCGGACAACCCGGGCACCTACGACGCGGCGTCAGGCTACAAGGTGACACTCACGCCCTTCAAGGAGGTCCTCGGGAAGGACGCGCGCCTGACGCTCTGGCTTCTGATGGGCGTGGCGGGCTTCGTGCTGGTGATCGCCTGCGCGAACGTCGCCAACCTCACGCTGATGCGTGGTGTGCGGCGCGAGCACGAGATGCTGGTGCGCGCGGCGCTCGGCGCCGGCACGGGCCGGCTCAGGCGGCTGCTTCTCGTCGAGCACCTGACGCTCGCGCTCGCGGGTGCGGCGCTGGGCCTCGTGCTTGCATACGGAGGGGTGAGCATCCTCTCGACGTTCGCCTCGCGGTTCAGCCCGCGCGCAGGCGAGATTCGCGTGGACGCGGCGGTGCTCGGATTCACATTGCTGCTGGCCGTCGTGGTTGCGGTGCTGCTCTCGTTCGCGCCGCGTGTGGGCAGCGACCAGCAACTCGGCGCGGGCCTCGTGGCGGGGAACACGCGCTCGACGGGCAGCGTGCGCCGCCGCCGGCTCCAGCAGGGGCTGGTGGTCGCGCAGATCGCCGTGTCCGTGGTGCTGCTCACGGGCGCGGGCTTGCTCGTGAGGTCAATGCGACAGCTCGCGGCCGTTGATCCAGGGCTCGACACGCGGAACGTCCTCACGATGGAAGTGCCCGCTGACTTCGCCGCGATCCAGAATCGCGACGCGGCGATCGCGATGTACCAGCGGATGACGAGCGAGCTGACCTCGATCCCCGGCGTAAAGGTGGTCGGCTTGGGGTCGAATGTGCCGCTGCGGACGTCCGGGATTCAGCTGGACGTGAAAGGTGAGGGGCGTGTGCTCGCCGTCGGTGAGCCGCAACCGCAGGCGGAGTACCGAACGGCCGATCCGGGTTATTTCAGGGCGTCAGGGATCCCGCTTGTAGCGGGACGCGAGTTTGACGCCACCGACCGGAAAGACGGCGGTCGTGTGGCGATCATAAATCAGACGCTCGCGAAGCTTCTCTTCCAGGGAGTGGACCCGATCGGGCGCCGCATAGCGTGGACTGGCGAGGTGCTCAAGTTCATTGGTCTGTCGGACGACTGGAAGACCGTCGTCGGCGTGGTCGGTGACACGAAGGACGGCGGCCTCGATGCGCGACCCCTGCGGGCGGTGTTCCTCCCGTTCGCGCAGGGAGATTTCCCGACGGGCGGTCTGGTCATTCGGACGGAAGTGAATCCGCTGGGCCTCGCGGCCGCGGCCCGCGAGGTGGTGCGCTCAGTTGCGCCCGAGCAGCCGATTCAGAAGATCCTCGCCCTCGATGCGATCCGCGACGAGAGCGTCGGCCCGCGGCGCGTCAACGCCATGCTCGTCGGATCGTTTGGCGTGCTGGCGCTGGTGATCGCGGGAATTGGTATTGCGGCGGTGCTGGCGTTCTCGGTGAGCGCGCGCACAAGCGAGATCGGCGTGCGCATGAGCCTGGGCGCGCAGCCGGGACAGGTCCTGGCGATGATCCTTCGCGAGGGCGGACTCCTCGTGGTGCTCGGCCTGGCCATCGGCGTGGTGGGCGCGCTGTCATTGACGCGGCTCATCTCCGGGCTGCTCTTCGGCGTGGGGCCGCACGACCCGATGACGCTTGCCGGAGTTGCGGTCCTGATGGCCGCGATCGGCATCGCGGCGTGCCTGGTGCCGGCGGCGCGCGCGGCGCGCATCGCACCGTCGGAGGCGTTGCGATCGCAGAGCTGAAGGCGGAGTCGGTCAGCCGCCCGTGACAGAAGAGCGTTCAAGAACGGCCCTCGCGCCGGGTCAGCGCAGTGTCGCCAGGATTTTCCCCGCGAGATCGATCACGTAGCTCCGCATCGTCCCGTCCCGGTTGCTCTGAACCGCGAGTCGCCTTCCATCCGGGAACCATGATGGAGTCTCGATCAGATAATCCTCAGGCTGCAGCGTGATCGTACGCCGCCCCGTCCCGTCTGGCCGGACGAGCGCAATGTCGGCGCGCGGTTTTCCGCGCACCGAAGTCTGGAAGGCGATCCACTCTCCGCTCGGCGACCACGACGGCTGCTCGTCCACCTGATCCCCCGTCGTGATCGGGTGTGGGCCCGATCCGTTCGCGTTCGCAATCCACAGTCTCGGCTTCCGTTCAGGTAGTTCGGCCCTGATGAAGGCCAGTCGCTGCCCGTCCGGCGAGAGTGCGGGCCCGAAGTTCAGTCCTGCACCGGTGGTCAGGGGCCGCACCTCCGCGCCAGCTACGCCAACCACATAGAGGTCGCCCGTCTGCGCCGCGCGATCAATAGCGCTGAAGACGACGCGCCGTCCGTCCAGCGACGCCGCCGAATTGATGAGCCGTCCACCGGCGATCTGCTTCCACGTTCCAGCCGCGAGATCGCCGAGCAGGAGCCGCGTTGAGTCCATGCCCGTGTGCGCTGCGCGCGCGATCACCAGGACGTGCCCGGCGTCACCTGCCCACGCGGCGCTGATCACGTCGAGATCGACAGGCGTCACGCGGCGCAGGTTCTCGCCAGTCGGCGACATCACATAAAACGCACGGCCGCCGTCACGATTGGAAAAGAAGAGGATAGCGGTGCCGTCCGGCGAAACCTTGGGCGTTCCCGCTGCCACGGGAGTGGGCTGGCCCGCACTGGCCGCCTGGCCGAATGCCATGCGCGCACAGCAGAGCGCTGCCCCGATGCCGAGTGTGCGCGCGAGATGCTGGTTCATTGTGTGTATCGCTCGTGGAGAAGGTGTGAGCGAAGGGTGGCGCCCGGGGGCGCGCGATGCGAGGAATATTCAGCCGACGGCTCGAAAAGCGCGCCCACTGGCGATTCAAGCGGGCCCAATGGCCGTTGTCGCGTGATGGACAGCTGGGTCGCACGCTTCAGGCAATGGCGCTGCCCGCGCGCACGCCCCCTTATTCATTCGCCATGGACGCGAGATTCCGGCGCAGGGCACCATGGAGAACGCTCTGGCTCTTTGCCTTCCTCGCGCTGCAGCCGGCCCTGACTGCGGCGCTCGTGGCGTGGGGCCAACTCCCCGACATGCGGGCCTTTCTGGCGATGCAGATTCCGTTCTGGCTCGCGTGGATCATGTTGTACCCGCTGGTGCTGCGCCTCCAGGAGCACATCACGTCGTACGCCGCCACGCTCGCACGCGTGGCGCTCCAGGGTATCGGTGGCACTCTCGTGATCACCATCCACGGCGTTCTCTTCGACCTCGTCCGCGCGCCGGTGTCCATGGCACTCGGCCGCGGGTGGGACCTGAGCCGCGTGGTCAGCCTGCGCCAGAACGCCGGCCTCATTTTTCTCTCGGTGCTCGTCTACACGCTCATGGGCACTTACATTGCCGCAGACAGGTACCGCCAGCGAGCCATGGAGGAGCGCGAGCTGGCGCAAGTGCTGAGAGGACAGGTCACCGAGGCACGCTTCCGCGCCTTACGGGCGCGCCTCAATCCGCACTTCCTCTTCAATGCGCTGAATGCGCTCGCGATGCTCATTCGCGATGACCGGCCCAGGCACGCGGTGCGCTTCCTGACTGGATTGAGCGACCTGCTTCGCGATGCTGTCGACGATTCCGTTCCGCCGGAGGTGCCCCTGCGCGACGAACTGGCGTTCGCGCTCAAGTATCTCGCGGTCGAACAGATCAGGTTCGACGTTCCGCTGCGGATCGATGTGGATGTGGCTGACGCTGTGCAGGATGCGTACGTGCCGTTCATGATCCTCCAGCCTCTCGTCGAAAACGCAATTCGGCACGGGATTGCGCGGCGCGAGGGCGCGGGCACGATCACGATCGAGGCACGCCGCGAAGGCGATGACATTCGCCTCGCCATCCGCGACAACGGCGGCGGCCTCGCGTCGGCGGCGCCGCGCAAGGGAACGGGATTGCGAAACGTGGAAGAGAGGTTGAGCGAGCTTTACGGCGATGCGCCACGCTTTCGCCTGTCGGACATTCCCGGGGCGTTCGGCGCGGTGGCCAGCCTGGCGATTCCGTATAGGGTCTCTCCGGCGGCGGAGCCGGCGAGATGAAGTCCGTCCGTCGCGCTGCCGCCCGTCCCCTCGACCGCATTCGCGTACTGGTAGTGGATGATGAGCCGCTCGCCCGCTCCGGCCTGCGGAAACTCGTCGAGCAGGACGGCGAACTGGAGTGGATCGGCGAAGCCCGCGGCGGGAAGAGTGCCGTTGAGGCAATTCGTTCGGGCCGTCCGGATGTGGTGCTCCTCGACGTGCAGATGCCCGACCTCGATGGCTTCCGCGTTGTGGACGCTGTGGGCGTCGACAAGATGCCGGCGATCGTGTTCGTCACGGCGCACGACAAGTACGCAGTCAGGGCGTTCAAGGCAAGCGCAGTTGATTACCTGATGAAGCCGTTCGACGACGATCAGTTCGCCGCCGCCATGGCGCGGGCGAAGCGCGCCGTGCATCGCGGTGCACTGGAGGCAACGAGCGAACGGCTGATCGAGCTCCTTCAGGGGACCCGACAGTCAAGCGATTCAGCTGACGTTGCGGCCGGCGATACACTGCATCATGCGGCCGACCGATTCCTTTCGCGACTGGCGGTGAGGGAGCGTGAAAGGACCATTCTCATTGCAGTCGAAGACATTGATTGGATCGAGGCGGCGGACTACTACGTGAAGGTGCATGGCGGCGGCAAGGCCTGGCTGTTGCACGCGACACTCTCATCGCTCGAAGCCAGGCTAGATCCGGATCGGTTTGTCCGGCTGCACCGGTCGGCCATAGTCAACCTCAGCCGCATTCGCGAGATGCGGCCGGCGTTTCGGGGCGACTACATCGTTGTGCTGCGCGACGGGACGCAGTTGCGTTTGCCACGGCGGCGTCGCCGCGATCTGGAGGAACGTCTTCGCCAGCGCTTTTAGAGGCGCTCCATCGCCAACAGGACCCCCACTTGAGGGATTGCACATGACTTGCATTCTCATCGTCGCACCTGACCACCTCTTCGTCGGTAGCCCAGGCACAAGGGGTCACCGTGACGTTTTCGGAACGGCCAGTTACGCTTGGGCACGATACGGTGCAAGCCGACCCGGTCACCTTCAAAGTGAAGAACTCCAGCACGATGATCCACGGCTCTTATGTGCTGGGCGATAGTGTCGACGAGGCATCGCGGGAGATTGAAGCCCGCCAGGAAGGGTCGCTGACGGTGACGTTGAAGCCCGGCACGAAACCTGGTCGTGATTCCCGGCACCAGCCGGCATGCTCGGAGGCGAAAAAGAGCACGCCATTGACGATGTCGTCGGGGCGTACCCGGTCGCTTGACCGCGATGCGCTCCACGAGTGCGCGCTGACCCTCGGCGCCGTACGACTCCCATTGACGCTCGGTCCCCGGGTTGGAGCGCACGAACCCCGGCGCGATGCCATCGCGGCACTCGTTGGCATGCCACAGCTGGCAGCGTATGGGGCGGCGAAGGCAGGCATCCAATCAGCTCACCCGCGTACTGGCGGTCGAACTGGCCCCCTACCGCATTCGCGTGAACGCGATTGCGCCCGGATACCTGGAGAATCTCATGGCCGGAACCGAAGCCATCCATGCCGATCCGGCGAAGGAGGCTGCCGTTCGATCGCGCACGCCACTGGGACGCCGGGCGCGGCTGGACGAGCTGGTTGGACCGGTTGTCTTTCTGGCGTCCGACGCAGCATCCTACGTGACCGGCGTGGTGCTGGCCGTCGACGGCGGATATTCGGCGGCTTAGTCGAGACGGGCACGCTCGGCAGCCACGTCACACCTTTCGGGATGCGCTCGCAACCCGCGGCTAGCGCCCTTCCACCTTGCTCAACCGCGCGATCTTCTGGCGAACTTCGAACACCTTCGGCCTGAGCTCAGGATCGGCGCGCTTCCATAACTCAACGAACGCCGTGTAGTGCTGCAGGGCCTTCGCGCGGTCGCCCTTCGCCTAGGCAGTACCGAGCGTCGCTTGCAGCTGGTCCCGCAGATCCAATTGGTGGCTGCCGGGGTGGCGGGTGTTCGATAACCTAACAGATCGGATTTGGCCCGCTAGCTGTCGTTGAACAGGACGTTGTTCACAGCGCCCCCTGACCGCCGGCCGCCCGGCTGCACATAGGCCAGCTGCGTCCGCTTCCTACGTCGAAATGGAGTGGCGCCTACGTCAACTGACCGATGCATCGCCCTCTCGCGGCTCCGTAACGTGATCGCAAGTGACCAACACGGTCCTCTCACCCGCTCGGAGCCGCCCATGCTGACCTGTCTCGCCATCGCGTCTCTCGCCCTCGCACCCGGTTCACAGACACGCGAACCAGCCCGAGCCGACTCCGCCGCCGGCGTGGACGTTCGGGTTGATTCCGCGCATCACGAGGTCGTGGTGACCGTGCGCCGCATTCACATTCCCGAAGGCACGTACTACGGCCATCAGCACGCGGAGGCGTACCTCCAGTTCCTGTGGCCCGTGCGGGGATGGGCCCGTGGCTATCGCGTGGATGTGCTCGACTCCGTGGGGCGCGCGCTGCCGCGCGAAGTGCTGCATCACGCCGGAATAGCCGATCTCGATCGTCGCCAGCTCCCGTACCCAATGCCGTTGCGGCTGTTCGCGGCGGGGCGCGAGACGCCGGCGCTCATGTTGCCGGCGTCGATGGGTGTCCCGATGACCCCCGACGAGCATCTTGTGCTCTACTACATGCTCGTCAATCCGGCAGCCGCCGCCATCGACGGCGCCACCTTGCGCATCTCGATCGCGTGGACCCCCGACCGCGCGAAAGGCCCACGTAACGTCTTCCCGCTTTCACTCGATGCAAATCCAGCCGTCGGGGGCGCACGGTCATTCGATCTTCCGCCGGGCGTATCCATTACGAGCGCAGAGTTCACGATTCCCGCGGGCGGATATCTACGCGCCGTCGGCGGACACGTGCACGACTACGCCGTCGAGTTGCGGCTGGAAGATGCGGCGACGAACAAAGTGCTCGCGCGGATCACCGCACAGCGCGACTCCACCGGCCGCATCACGGGCGTCAGCAGCGATCGGTTCCTGTTCAAATGGCGCGGACTGCACCTCGCAGCGAACCAGCGCTATCGCGTGGTGAGCGTCTACGACAATCCGACCTGCACGACGATCCCGTCCGGCGCCATGGCGTTCATGGTTGGCCCCTTCATTCCCGATGACGTGCGACGCTGGCCGGCCGTCGATCCGGCCAACCCGTTGTTCCTTGAGGACTATGCGGAACTCGTTAGCTCCGCGGGTGACGCGGGTCATCCGCACGACATGGCGGAGATGAAAGGCATGGCCGACATCGCCGACAAGACGCCCGCGTGTCGGCGGAGTTGATCAAAATGTCCCTTCAGCGCCAAGAGATGGCTGTACTATCGCCGGTCCCGGAGTCGTGCGAGGTTCACGAGTACGATCTGCCCGGCCGGCGCGTTGTCCGGCCCGACGAACGTCACGCCCGACCCTTATCCGCAGGAAGGAGGAATGCCATGCGAACACTCGAGCGCGCTCTGTCCGTGGGATCGTTGCTGTCCACGCTGGCGCTTGCCCCAGGTCTTGCGGCGCAGGCCGCCGACCCGAACATCGGCACGTGGAAGCTCAACGTGGCGAAGTCCACGTACGACCCAGGTCCGGGGCCGAAGAGCATGACGATCACTATCGAGGCCGCCGGACAGGCAAGGAAAAATACACTGAGCGGAGTGGATCCGGAGGGGAAGCCGATCCGGGTCACGTACACGGCCAACTACGACGGAAAGGATTATCCCGCCACCGGATCGGCGGCCTACGACATGGTCTCGCTCAAGCGCATCGACGCCAATACGTCGGAGATCACGCGGAAAAAGGACGGCAAGGTCGTCCAGACTTATGTTCTCGTGGTCACGAAGGACGGCAAATCACTGACGAGCACGATGACAGGCATCAACGCGAAGGGCGAGAAGATCCACAGTGTCGCGGTGTTCGAGAAGCAGTAGCGCGCGTTGTGATGGCAAACGGGTGGGAGCAGTGATGGTCAGCAACAGGCCCGCACTCTCGCTGTGCATACTACTGAGAGCGAAAGGTCCGTTGCGTGTGCCTCGGTGTCCGTTACGAGTGCCTCCGTGCCCGCTCACTGTGCCTCGGTGTGGACTCATCGAGCCATGACATCCGTTTTGCCTGCCGCGGCGCAGACTGCGCATACCATGGCGCCCGTTTCCCATGCCTCGGCGTCCACTCACCGGACCTTGACGCTCATTCGTCGTGCCATGGAGCCCACTCGTCGGGCCTCGGCGTCCGTTTCTCAGCCCATGGTACTCACTGCGCGTGCCTCAATGCTCACTTCTCGTGCCTTGCTGCTGAATGCGCGTACCTTGGTGTCCGCTTCTTCGGCATATTATGCATTTCTCGGAGCATGGAACCCGTTTCTCGTGCCTCCTTGGGGATTACGCGTACCGGAAAAGAGATTTCGCCGAGCTGAGGAGCAGTTCGCTACAAGTCGATTGGTTCTTCGCGCGCCTCCGTCGCCTCTGCCCGCACCATCGAAACCACTTCTCGCACCACCGAGCCGAGCTCGCGTGTCGTAGACGCCATTGATCACAGCACCTTGGACTCTCACTGCAGCACAGAGGATTCTAACCGCAACGCCGAAGGCACTCAGCGAACCACCGAAGGGACTCACCGCACCGCCGATGGCCCTCACCGCACGACCGTTCGCCCTCACGACACCATCGTCGCCACTGTCTGGTTCACGAACACTACTTGACACGCAGACTTGTACTATTCCGAAGACCTGCCGTTTGGATTCACCCGCAACCACCCCACGGTGTCGCGCAGTCCTGCGGCCGCCGCCGCAGCGACTCTGTCATCGAAGCCTTCAGGAATCACGGCGGCGGCGCCGTGATCTCGTAGTCCCGGGGCGGCTCCACTCCAAGCAGGTTCCGCACGAAATAATCCCACGTACGCCGGACCACGTACGGCTCCTGGTGAATGGCGTGCGCACGGTCCGGCAGGATCAGCAGGTCGAATGACTTGTTGGCCGCAATGAGCGCGTTCACCATCTGGATCGTGTTCGCGGGGTGCACGTTGTCGTCCAGGTCGCCGTGCATCAGGAACAATTTCCCCTTCAGATTCTTCGCCTTGAGATAGTTGACCTGGTTCTCGTAGTTGTCCGTCCTGCGGAGGGTGTCGCGCACGAGCATCCCTTGGTACTTCTCCCCCCAGGCCGCCTGATACGAGCGGTTGTCGTGATTCCCCGACAGCGACACGGCCACCTTGTAGAAGTCCGGAAAGCTGAGGATCGCGTCGGTCGATGCGAATCCGCCGCCGGAATGGCCGTAAATGCCGACACGGTCCAGGTCCACGTACCGATGCAGCGTGCCGAGCTGCTTGATGGCCGTCACGTGATCGGCAATCCCGTTGTCACCCATGTTGGCATACCACGCGTCGTGGAACGCCTTCGAGCGCAGGTTCCCTCCGAAGTGGTCGACCTGGACGACGATGAACCCGAGCTCCGCCAGTGCCTGCACCTGCCCGAACGTGGCCTGATTGGTTCCCGGATGCGTGGTCGGCACAAAAAACTGAGGGACCGACGTGGTCTGCGGACCGGGATAGATCTGGTCGATCACCGGATACTTCCGGGTGCTGTCGAATCTGGACGGCTTGTACATCACCCCGTACAGGTCGGTCACGCCATCGCGCGCCTTGACGACGAACGGCTCAGGATGACGCCACCCGATGGCCAGCAGCTTGCTGACGTCCGCCTTCTCGAGGTTCAGGACGAGCCTTCCATCCATCGAGCGTACAACGCTGACGGGTGGCGCGTCGACGACCGAGTAGATATCGAAGAAATATTTTCCCGAGGGCGCGACGGAGATTGTGTGGTCGGCGTTCTCGGGGGTGAGCAGCTCCATCCCGGTGCCGTCGAGATGACTGCGATAGAAGTGCGTGCGGTAGGGACCGCGCCCCGGCTCGTGTCCGCGGCCGGTGAAGTACGCCCACCGCCCCACGGGGTCCACGTACAGCAGCGTGCCGACGGTCCACGCGCCCGAAGTGATCTGGGTCTTCAGCTTTCCGTCGCCGCCGTACAAATAGAGGTGCGCCCAGCCGTCGCGCTCGGAGAACCAGACAACCTCGGCGCCCTTGTTGATCACTGCCCAGTTGGGTGCACCACCCGAGAGCAGATTCATTTCGGCGTATGTGCGGCTGGTGTCGCCGACGATCGGAGTTGATCGCCCGCTCGCAGCGTCGGCAGCCAACAGCATGAAGAACTTCGGGGCCCGATCGTTGCGCAGGTAATAGAGGCGGTCGGAGGCGTCCGACCACCGCACCGAGGTCCATCCAGCGTCCGCGGCGGCGCCGCCGGCGACGGCGGTCGTTGTCTTCGCCGGCGCCTGGACGAGCACGTTGGACCTCGTTGCCACGTCGATGATGTGAATCTCCACCGTCGCGACGATCGAGTCGCCGGGCAGCGAGTAGGGATACTGGTACAGGCGCGGCCGCTGCGGCGTCATCGAGATGAGAGGGATCATCTCGACCCCGCGCTGGTCGTGACGCGCGACAGCGATCTTCCGCGAGTCGGGCGCCCACTGGAGCGTGGGGCGGGGCACGGTGCGGTTGCGAATGGCCGATGGACCGGGCGCCACGATGCCGTAGGCGTAGAGATACACGCCATCGGCGGTGAGCTGTGTCTCCGGTCCGCCGCCCACGGGGCGCACGTACAGATTGTAGGTCCGGACGAACGCCTCCCACTTCCCGTCGGGCGATCGCACGTAGGGTGTGAGGCTGGGCAGCGTGTCCCCGATGGTGCACGAGTACTGGGTGATGTTGCAGGTGAACCGCTTCCGCCTGGCGTTGAATTCGATGTGCTGCTCGTCTGCGCCATTGTTGGCGAAACGGAAATCCGTGAATGGCAGGCGGGTTGCGTCGTAGCTGGAGTCGGCGGCGCGCGAGATGGCGGCAGCGAGCCTTCCGGTGTCGAAGAGGGGCGTGCGCTTTGCGGTGACGGGATCGACGAGGATGAAATCGGCGCCGTGCGGCGTTGTCACGCGGTACCAGAACCGAGTGCCGTCCTTCAACCACGTCGGCGCGAGGTAGTCCGCGTAGACCAGGCGGAGCTCGTTCCACGTGAGGAATTGCTCGGCTCGCTGGTAATCGGGTTGGGGCTGTGCTGCCCGCGGCACGGCTGTCGCGAGCATCACGCTCGCGATCGCGGCGCGGGACAGGGAGGACGGGCGTCGAACCGTCCGCGTGCGGGTGGGCATGGCGGCCTCGCGCATCGTTATGAAGCGTTCGAGTGCCCGAAGCTGGAATTGTCACCGTATGCTGTCAAGCGCGAGTTCAGCTCCGCCCTGCGGTTCACTATTCGCGGTCCTTGTATGCGAGCGCCACTGTCCACTCGGCTTCGAGTCGCAGCCGCGCAATCCAGTCGTCGAGCGTCCGCTGGTCCAGCTCCGGCCCGCTGATGTCCATCATTCGCGCGATATCGCGCAGATGCCGGTCCGATCCACCCATCTGGAAATACCGAAGCTTGCTGACTATGACGTATTCAATCGGTGCGAACTGAACGGCCTCGCCTTGCACCTGCCGGACGGTCCGGTGCTGCAACGCCCAGGCGTTGAGTTCGTCCGTGCCGGCGAAATAGACGTCGGCACGCATCATCGACTCGTTGTGGATCACGTTGAGGTGTCCATGCTCGGTGCGCGCGCTTTCTTCGGTGATCACCTCGAGCGGCGGACAATAGAACTCCTCCCGCGCCCAGAGTGCCATGAACGCGATTATCTGGCGCGCGGAGAGCCGGATGACCAGGTCCACATCGAGGGTCAGCCGCGGGTGTCCATAGACCACAGCGGCGAGACCTCCGGTGACCATGTACTCGATGCCGGCCCGGTTGAGTGGGGCGACGAAGAGCCCAATGAGGCTAGGCGCCTGCGTCACGCATCAGTTCCCGAACGCGCGCGGCGACCTGCTCGTCGGACCAGTCGGGATGCGTTCCACGAACTCCGGCGGATACCACGATTCGGGTCTCAATCCAGAGGGCGTGCGAGATGCGCACCTTTTCGTCGGCAGTCATCGCACGGAATCGGTCGACCTGCGTGAGGGCGGTATCCACGGATCAATTATCGGGCGACCCGGCGCGCGGAAGCAAGCACGTGGGCGCGTTCCTCAGCGTATCGCCCGCCGGCGCGCCGAGACGAGAAGCCCAATCCCCACCGCATTCATCACCACGATCACGAGCGAGATCTTGAGCGCGAACGTCGCCACACTCTCCACCTTGATGATCGGAAACACGGACAGCACGATGTAGAGCGCCGTCATCAGCAGCCCCGACGTCGAGGCCACCTTCAGCCAGAGCGGCGGCCGGGGTGCGATGCCGCGCAGGCCGAACAGCGGTATCGCAAACATCACGACGTACGTCAGCGCATAGAACATCCCGCTCGCGTTGAACAGCAGCTGGAACGCCTCCGCCTGCCCCACGCCAACGCTGCTCAACACGGCTATCACAAACGAGCACGCGCCGACGAGCACGATCGAGTTCACGGGGGTCTTGTACTTCGTGTGCAACCGGCTGAACCACGCCGGCAGCATGCGGTCCCACCCGGCGACCATCGGCAGGCGCGTCACGGCGGTGAAGCTCACGCTTGCCTGCGCCACGCGCATCGCCAGCGTCATGAGGATCGCAATCGTCACGAGTGGTCCGGCAATGCCGAATGGGCCGAACCCCATGCGGAGCACCTGCGGCATTGGGCCGACGAGGTCGATGTCGTTCGTCGGCACGTACGCAACCACCGTGCTCGTGCCGAGCACGAACATGATGGCGATGACAGGTGCCGCAATGAGGACGGATCGCCCGACCGAGCGCGCGGGCGCCCGCGTCTCGCCCGCGAGGATGGCGATGTACTCGAATCCCCCAAGGGCGCCGAATCCCAGCTTGCCGAGGATGTTCAGGTTGTACAACGAGAACTCCGGCATGCTCGTGCGGAACGGATGGAACTCCCTCAGCGTGCCGGTGAGCAGTCCGATGACGGGCAGCAAGAGCAACGCACCGAAGATGATGAGCATCATCACGCCGCCCGCGTTATGCACCCACTTGCCCACGGACAAGCCGATCGTGGACGCCACGATCATCAGGGCGAGAATCACAGCCGCGCACAGCGCCGGGAACCAGCTGCTCGTCGTCATCCACGCCGCGGGCGGCCCTATCGCATACGAGAGGTACGCCGCGCACGCGAACCCGATCTCCGACGTGAATACAATGACGTAAAGCCAGAGATTCCACGCGAGCAGGAAGCCCACTGTCTGATTGAACCCGAGCTTGGCCCACTGGTACAACCCGCCCTCGAGCGGCATCAGCCGGTTGAGGTACATCACCACCGCGGCCGACGGCAGGTAGAAGAGCACGAGCGCGAGCAGCCAGAAAACGACGTGCGAAGGCCCGAGCTTCCCGGCGACGCCGATCCAGGTGAGCCCTACAATGAACAGGATTTGCGTGAGCGCGAGATCGCGCACGCCGAGTTCTTTCTTCAGCTCCGCGCTATGCGACTCGACGCTCGCCTCGGCATGGGCGAACTCGGTCGCCGGCAACCCGGCGGGGTCGGGGCCGGAATCCGTCGGCTTCATGCGCGCACTCTGCCGAACAGCTGCTTCATCCGCGCGCCTCGCCGAGTAGCTCCCAGTACCGCGCCCATGCCTCGAGGCCTTCATGCAGGCGGTGCACGCGAAAGAACTCGTTGGGTGCGTGGAAGTCTTCGTCGGCCGTGGAAAAGGAGAAGAACACCGTGTCGAGCCCCATGTGGCGTTGGAACAGTTCCGATATGGGCACCGTGCCCCCCATGCGGACGATCAACGGTCGCACGCCGTAGACGGCGAGCAATGCGGCATCCGCCACCTTGAGTGCAAAGTGGTCCGCGGCGATATGGGCCGCACGCGCGCCGTGATCGGCGGGAGAAATGGACAATGTTGTGCCCGACGGCGCGTGGGATTCGAGGTGTCGCGTCACCAATCCCACCACCTCATCGGGATCCTGGTCCGGCACCAGGCGGCACGTGATCTTGGCGTGGGCTTCACTCGGGATCACGGTCTTCTGGCCGGGACCCCCGTAGCCACCCCACATGCCGTTGACCTCGACGGTTGGCCGCGTCCACTGGCGCTCGAGCGTCGTATATCCGGGCTCGCCAGAGGGAGCAGGCGCGCCGACCTGCGCGAGATACGATTGCTCGTCGAACGGCAGTGCTGCGATCCGAGCGCGCTCAGCGGCCGTCAGCTCGCGGACCTTTTCATAAAAGCCAGCCACCGCGACGCGTCCACTTGGCTCGTGCAGCGAGGCGATCAGGCGCGCCATCGCATGCAACGGATTGGCGACGCCGCCGCCGTGCCGCCCCGAGTGCAGATCCCTGGATGCCGCGGTCAGCGTGACCTCGAGCCCCGCAAGCCCTCGGCTGGATACCGTGAGCGACGGCTCGTCCGTGCGCCACATCGCACCATCCGCGGATAGCACGACGTCGGCCGCGAGCAGTTCCTTGTGCTGCGCAATGAATACGTCCAGGTTGCGACTGCCGATCTCCTCTTCGCCCTCGAACAGGAACTTCACATTGACCGGCAACGCACCCGCCATCGCGAAGAATGCTTGGGCGACCTTGATGGGGATCAACATCGGTCCCTTGTCGTCAGAAACACCGCGGGCGTAGAGGCGACCCTCACGCACGGTTGGCGCCCACGGCGGGCTGTGCCATTTCTCCAGCGGGTCGGCCGGCTGCACATCATAGTGTCCGTACACGAGCACCGTCAGTTTGCCGTGCGCGCCGAGCCACTCGCCGTACACCACAGGATTGCCGGGCGTGGGTATGGTGCGGACGGTGATCGGTCCAGCGTCCACGAGCGCGGCGGCGACCCAGCGCGCCGCCCTCGCCATATCCGCGGCGTGAGCAGGATCCGTGCTCACGCTGGGGATTGCGGCAAACTCAACCAGGTCGGCCAGGATGCGATCGTGATTCGCGCGGAGATGCGCGAGCACCTCCGCAAGCCCGTGCGCAAGCGCCTGCTCGTTCGCCATCACTTGCCGCCGTCAATGGAGAGCACCTGTCCGGTGATCCAGCCGGCGTGGTCGGAGGCGAAAAAGAGCACGCCATTCGCGATATCCTCGCTCGTGCCCAGTCGCTTGAGCGCGATACCTTCGACGAGCGCGCGCTGACCCTGGGCGCCGTACGACTCCCACTGGCGCTCGGTCGCGGCGTTGGAGCGCACGAATCCCGGCGCGACGTTGTTGACGGTTATGCCCCACGGTCCCAGCTCGTGGGCCAGCTGCCGCGTCAGGCCGATCTGCGCGGCTTTCGCCGACGCGTATGCCTGGATGCCGGTGAGGCTGATCCCCAGTCCGGCGCCGCTGGAGATGTTGACGATGCGCCCGCCACGCGCTGCTTTCATTCCCGGCGCAACGGCCTGGGCCAGATAAAAAGCGCCGGTCACGTTGACGTCGAAAATGCTCCGCCACTCGTCCGGCGTCACCGCCTCGAGCGGACGCCCTGCCTGGCCCAGGACGCCGCCCGCGTTGTTCACGAGGATGTCGACACGTCCGGTTGCCGCTGACGCTTCGGCCGTGAAGCGGTCCACGGCGACCTTGTCGCGCACGTCCACTGAACGCGTGGTGCACGTTGCGCCGGCCGCGTGGCAGAGCTCCTCTGTCTCGAGCAGCTCGTCGCCCAGAACGTCGCAGGCCCATACCCGCGCGCCGCGCCGAGCGAAGGCCAGGCTGATCGCGCGTCCAAAGCCATGAGCGGCGCCCGTGACGATTGTCGTCCGGCCGCTGAAGTCGATGATCATGCGTTCGCTCTCCCAGGAAGGAAAGCCCCGAGGGTGTCGACTGCGGCGAGTGAGGCCAGGGCGTCGAGCGTGTCGAGCGATTGTACGCGGCGCCCATTCTCGATGTCGTGAACCAGCTCGACGAGACGCGCTGTGAGCGGCGTGGGCACTCCGGCCTCGGCGCCAAGCGTCACGACGATCCCGAGCTGCGCGTCGACTTCCGTCCGTCGCTTCCGCACCGCGAGATCGCGC
Organism: Gemmatimonadaceae bacterium; assembly: GCA_035544915.1. GTDB lineage: Bacteria > Gemmatimonadota > Gemmatimonadetes > Gemmatimonadales > Gemmatimonadaceae > Fen-1231. The sequence goes on from DASZZO010000285.1 coordinate 19,511, forward strand.
CAGATGCCGCTGTGCGTCTTGGCGGAACGGCGATTGTGGGCGACCAGGTCGTCGAGCGAACGCGCCGCCTCGTTGAACTTCGCCAGCGGCAGGTATGCGGCCGGATCGAATCCGTCGAATGCCTCGGGCGTAACGCCACCGGACGCGGCCACGGCGAGAATCTCACGCGCGAGCGCAATGTACAAATGCCGGTACGCCGACCGCGCGAGTGCGTCGGCAATCGAGTCGTTGGTGAGCGCCGTGGCGAACAGCATCGCCCCGTAAGCCTCCTTGCCCCACAGGTAGCCCCAGATGTTCGGTGTGACGATCGCGCGACCGTCGAAGTCGAGCCAGGCGTCGCGGATCGCCGTCGCGCGCGGCGTGACGCGGCCGTCGGTCTCACCCATGACCACCGCACCGCGGCTGCCGACCTCACCCACGACCACCGCGCCGCGGCCGCCGTAGTGAATGACACCAGGCTCCAGGTAGTCCGCGCCGAAGTTCACGAACGCCCCGACAGTGCGCTCAGCGCCGACGACCCGTGCAATCGTGAGTTCGTTGAGCCCGTTCTGCGCCGAGATCACGCACCCCGCAGCGCTCAGGTGCGGAAGCAGCGCCTGCGCAGCAGTCTCCGTGTGATGGGCCTTGGTTGCGAGAATGATCGTGTCCCACGCGCCGACCAGCCTCGCGGGCGTGAAAGCGGGCACGCGCGCGATGAACGCCGAGATGGGTCCGGTGATCCGGATTCCGGCGCTATCAATGGCGGCAACGTGTTCGTCGACCGTGTCGACCATGGTCACCTCGTGGCCCGCGCGCGCGAGGTGCGCGCCCATGGTTCCGCCGATCGCACCGGCGCCCCAGATGAGGAATCGCATTCCCGTCTGCGCCGTCAGGCGGCAGCGTTGCCCCACGAGCCCGTGAGCAGACTCCGGGTTTCTTCGACCGCTACATGCCAGAGGGCGATCATGTCCTCGTCGGACCGTTGATACAGGCCACCGTAGTTGCCGTCGCCGAGGTATGCGCGGAGCGCGACCGGATCGAGCAGGCGCACCCGGTCGAGATCCACCATCGGCCGATGTTCGGCGGGTACCTGGACCGCAGGCAACCGTGTCCATGGAAAGTTTTCCATCCACGATCCGTGCGACGCGACAGGATCGATGGCCTGCACCCTGGCCCACGTGCGCGGCGCGTTCCACCAGTTGTGGAAGAGCACCCGGCAGTCGGCATGATCGGCGGCCCATTCCTGCGCAAACTGCTGCACGGCGCCGTTGCCGCCGTGGCCGTTGACGATCAGGATGCGGCGAAAGCCGCTGTGCGACATGCCGTCGAGGATGTCGCGCACGACGCGCAGGTGCGTCTCCACCCGGAGCGAGATCGACCCCGGAAACGCGCGGAAGTATGGCGTGACCCCATAGGCCAGGACCGGGAACACCGGCACGCCGAGCGGCTCGGCGGCCTCCGCGGCGACGCGTTCGGGGAGGATGCAATCCACGGTGAGCCGCAGATGGCTGTGTTGCTCCGTGCTGCCAAGCGGCAGTACGGCGCGGTCGTCACGCTGCAGGTACTCCTCCACCTGCATCCAGTTCATGTCGCCGATGCGCACGTCGATGTCCATTCCGAAGGCAGTCGGCAAGATACGCGCTGGCGGTGTAAGCTTCCACCATATGCTCTCATATCGTCATGCATTGGTGCCCCGCACTCGAGAGCGTTCGTTGCACTCAACGCGCGGCTTCGTCGTCGCGGTCGTCGCGGTCGTCGCGGTCGTCGTCGCGGTCGTCGCGGTCAACGCATGCACGCCCCGCTCCCGTTCCCAATCGCTCACCGGCGACTGGGACGCGTACCTGGCGAACGGATCGACCGCGCGCGCCGGCTTCGAGGGATGGCGGCGCATGGGGTTCGCCAACTTCAGCACGGGTGACTCGGGGAGCCGCGTTGGCCATGGCTATATCCGGCGGCGCACGGGAGAGCCGATCCTCATCGTCACCCATATCGGTACCGCGGCTGATACAACCGTCCTCGGCGGAGACAACGATCAGTCACTTCGGGCCACGTGGCACGGCGATACGCTCACGGGATTGATGTTCGCTGGCGGCAAGCCGGCGGGCCGACGGATTCGGCTTGTGCGCCGTCGCACGCCATTCGTCGTCGAGCAGTCGTATGCCCTTTGGCCCGGCGCCGTGTCCGATTCCCAGTACGCTGTCACCGAAGACACCCTGGTGTTCATGAAGACGCGCGATGGCGCGCGGCTGGCCAGCTACATCGCGCGGCCGGTTGGGAACGGCCCGTTCGGTGTCGTCCTGCAGCGCACGCCGTACACTCGCATTCTTCATTCCGCGGGCCGCTACTGGGCATCGCGCGGATACATGTTCGTCGCGCAGCACGTGCGCGGTCGCGACGTATCCGACGGCAGGGATTTTGGCGACTACGACACCGACGTGCGCGACGGCTACGACGCTGTTGAGTGGGCAGCCAGGCTGCCTGGCGCGAATGGACGCGTGGGACTGATCGGACACAGCGACGAAGGCCGGCTCGCGTGGTACGCCGCGGTCAGCGCACCACCGCATCTCGCCGCCATCGCGCCCTCGGCGGCCACCGGCGATCCGTGGCGCATTGTGCCGTACGAAGACATGGTGTTTTCGCCGATCGACGTGGCGTGGGCGTGCCTGATGCGCGAACGCACGTTGCAGAACATCAGCGATCTGGACATCGGCGCGGCACTCATGCACCTGCCGCTCGCCGACCTGCCACAGCAGCTCGGCTGCGGCGACGTGCCGCTCTGGGATCGATGGATCGCGCATCCAACGCTCGATGCGTACTGGCGCGCCCACGCCGTGACCACGAACATCGCAAAGGTGCGCGCGCCGGTGCTGCAGATCTCCGGCTGGTATGATGATTCGCGCGGGCCGATCGACTACACCAACGCGCTGAACCGGGTGCCAGGGCATCCGTTGATCCGGCTCGTCATGGGGCCGGGGGCACACAAGGGCGTCGACTACGTAGCCGGCGAGTTCGGAGCCCAGTCGCGCGTGGACACGCGGCGTCTTCAGCTCCGCTGGTTCGATCACTACCTGCTGGGGAAGGACAACGGCGTCGACCGCGAGCCGCCGGTGGACCTGTTTGTGTTCGGCGACAACGCCTGGCGAAAAGAAGCGTCGTGGCCATTGGCCCGCGCGGTGAACACCAGGTGGTACGTCTCGTCGGGCGGCAAGGCGAACACGAGCGCAGGGGACGGCGCACTGGATACCATTCCGCCCATCGGTGCGCCGGCCGATACGTTCACCTACGACCCGTCGAATCCAACGCCGTTCCTCATAGATTCGCGCGAACTCGAGACATCGCTCAATGAGGACTTCACGTCACTCAACGCCTCGCGACAGGACGCACTGGTGTTCACGTCAAAGCCGCTCACGAAACCCATCGAGGTGACCGGTCAGTTGACGGCCACGCTGTGGGCTGCGACCGACGCCAGAGACACGGACTGGGACGTGATGCTGCTCGACGTCTTTCCCGATGGACACGCTGAACGCGTGCAGGACGGTGTTGCGCGGGCGCGATTCCGCCGGGGATTCGAGAACGAGGTGCTGCTCACACCCGGGAGTGTCGAACGATATGATATCGATTTGTGGTTCACCTCGCGCGTGTTCGAGCCTGGCCACCGGCTCCGGGTGAGCGTCTCCTCGGCGTTGTTCCCGAAGTACGATCGCAACCTGAATACCGGCGGGAACAACGAGCGTGACAGCACGTTCGTGGTGGCGCATCAGCGTCTCGTGCACGATGCGGCGCATCCGTCGCACGTGGTGTTGCCGGTGATACCACGCTAGGCAGCGCGCGGGGGCGTTTGGCGCCGAGCGCTGCGGTTCTTGCCGCGATGCTCCTCGTCCCGTCAGTTGACGCCGGGGCGCAGCCATTCCGTCCAATTCCGTATCACATGGATGCGCGAGCGCCCATCGCCGCTAAACGACTCGGAGCCGTCACGCTCTTCGATTCATCGTATCAGCGCCCGCGAAGAATCTGGATCTACACCCCGCAGGGCTACGACCCTCAGGCGAGTGCGGCGTACCCGCTGATTATTGCATTCGACGGCAATGTGTACCGTGACACGATGCCGCTGCCTCTGATTCTGGACTCGCTCCTTGCCCGCGGAAAGGCACCAGCGTTCGTCGGGGTGCTCGTCGACGACTCAGCGGGGTCCATCCGGATTGGAGACCTCGGGAATGCGGCGAAAATGGCGGAGTTCATCGGGAAGCAACTCATTCCTTATATGAGAGAGCATTGGCGCGTCACGTCGAACCCCCGTCGCGTAATCGCGACGGGATCGAGCGCCGGCGGACTGGGTGCCGCGTATGTTGCCCTGATGCGACCCGATCTCATCGGCAATGTGCTCTCACAAAGCGGCGCCTTTTGGCGGGGGGCTGAAGGCTCCGACGCTCCGCCCTATGAGTGGCTGACTACGAAGGTGATTGGCAATCCGGGAGCAGATGTGACGTTCTTCCTCGATGTCGGCGAGGTCGAGGACCATGCCACGCTCGGTGGGTCGGGACCGAATTTCCGGGACGCGAATCGTCGCTTTCGTGATGCGTTACGTGCGAAGGGTTACAAGGTCGCATATGCCGAGATTCCAGCGGGTCAGCATGGTCCGGCATACTGGATGGCTCGCCTGCCGATTGGAATCGTGACACTGACCTCGGATTGGCAATAGCCGTTCCGCAACGCAAGCAGCCGATCTCCGGCCACTCAACCACGCGCGCGCGGCTCCCTCAGGCGTCCGCCTTCTTCAGCTCTCCCCCTTGGCGTCAGCCGTCACGACCAGCTTTCGCGACATGCCGGCTGCCTTGTGAGACAGATCAGACATAGGGCAGAAGATTTCGTATGTGCCGGGCTTCAACGTCATCGTCAGCGACATTTCCTGGCCGGCTTCAAGCTCCCGCGACCCCTTGTCGACCCCTTCGCCCCTCACATAGAAGCCGTGGGTCATCTTCCCGACGTTCTTCAGCTTGAAAGTGACCGAACCGGCCCGCACCGTATCGCGGCCAAGTCCAACCTTCCATTCCGATAGCGTCACGGTGACCGGCTGTCCCTTCGCCGCAGACGACGAGGTCGCGAGGGCGGCGACGATGAGCATGCGAGTCAAGTTCATTTCAATTCTCCGCGAATCAGAGCAGTCGGTCAGATGGGCGCAGAACGTGGCGAAGAGTGCTGCCGCGGCAAGGGTGCGCTGCATGTATACGGTAACGTCCGCGTGGTAGTTCAGTAAGCGCGAAGCTGCTCCCGAACCGCGCCGGGTAGCGCAGGACCCGAAGCCCAGTGGAGCCAGCCAACCCTTCAGGCGGTCGCGTTGTCAGATCCGCATCCTCCCGCCCCTACAGCGCAACCCTTCGTAAGAGGCGGAGTGGCACCCGAACATCACCGGGAATGCGACTGAACAGCCACAACACCGCCGAGAGGGGGGGCATGACACGCCGGGCCCATATCTGGTTGGGCGTTGCCTCAGTTGCCGCCGCAGGGTCGATGAGCGCACAATCGCTCCGCGTTGAGCCGCGCACAGCCCTGGTCGACTCATCTGTCCGCATCACCGTGACGGGCTTGGAGCCAGGGCAGGCGGTTATTCTGCGTGCGTCGCGTACTGACTCCGCGGGTCGTACCTGGCAATCGTTCGCGGGCTACCGCGCCGACGCACGTGGCATGGTGGACCTGAGCCATGCCGCTCCGGCGAACGGCTTCTATCATGGCGTGACACCGATGGGGCTGCTGGTCTCGATGGACGTGGGCGGGCCCGCACGCGGCACATTACGCTATCCGTTCAAGTGGGCAGATACGATCCGAACGCAGATCGCGCTCGAAATCGGCGGCCGCACAGTCTCCGTGGACACGCTCACCCAAACGTTCACGACACCAGGCGTCGGGATGCGCAGCGTGCGCGACGGCGGCCTCGTCGGAACGATCTTCACTCCCGCCGATTCCATTGATCGTGGGGCAGTCCTCGTCCTTGGCGGATCCGAAGGCGGGGTCAGCTCCGAGGATATCGCAGCCCAACTGGCCTCTCATGGCTACGTGGCATTCGCACTGGCCTACTTCGGCGCCGATTCGCTGCCCACGAGTCTCGACAATATTCCGCTCGAGTATTTCGGGCGTGCCCTGACGTACTTGCGTGCGGATCCGGCAGTAGGGCATGGCGCCATCGCCATTCTTGCCACGTCCAAGGGTGCCGAAGCGGCGTTGGCTGCCGCGGCACATTTTCCCGAGGTGCGTGCGGTGGTCGGCTACGCGCCCAGTAGTGTGCATTGGTCGTGTATTTGCGCGTCCCCTCACTCGTCGTGGTCGCTTGGCGGCGTGGGACTTCCGAACGTCCCCGCGGGCACCGATCCAACATATCTGGTGCCACCCGGTTTTCCGCTTCGCCCCGCCGTGAACTATCTCTTTCGCATGCGGGACTCCTCAGTCGCGGCACAAGCGGCCATCCATGTAGAAGACATAAAGGGCCCGATTCTGCTCGTGGCCGGCGATGACGACGGATTGTGGCCCTCCCTCTCCATGGCTCGCGAGGTGATGGCGAGGCGAGGACGTCTGGGCGCGAAGCATGGCGACGTGCTGCTTCATTACGCGGGAGCAGGACACCTGATTGGCAAGGCGTTTCTGCCCGCCGGATCGACTCTGATCGGTGGAGGGCGTGTCGATACGGGCGGCACCCCGGCTGGCAATTCCCTGGCGCAGGCGGACGCGTGGCCCCGCGTGCTCGAGTTCCTGCGAAGGGCGCTGAGGGCTAGCGCCGCCGCAACGCCTCGCCGATCGCGCGTTCGGTGAGCGGCGCCATGATGCGGTAGCCCGCTTCGTTGGGGTGCACGCCGTCGGTCGAGATCCCGTCCCGCATGCCGCCGCGCGCGTCCGCCATGGGCGTGTGGTAGTCCAGGTACACCACGTCGTGCGACTCGGCGTAGCGCCTCGTCCATGAATTGAGCGCAACGATCCTGGGCGCCGGCTCGAGCCCGCGCTTCCACGGGTAGTCGAACACCGGGAGCACCGACGACAGCACCACGCGGATGTTGTTTGACTTCGCCAGCTCTACCATCGATGTGAGGTTGTCCTCGATCATCTCGAGTGTCGAGGGCCCCGTGTTGCCGGCGATGTCGTTCGTGCCCGCCAGGATCATGACGGCGGCTGGATGAAGGGCGATCACATCCTGCCGGAACCGGACGAGCATCTGGGGCGTGGTCTGGCCGCTGATGCCACGGCCGACGAATGGCTTGCCGGGAAACATCGTGTCGAAGTACTTCGCCCACGCATCGGTGATGGAGTTGCCATAGAACACCACGCGCTGCTCGCCGGGTTTCGGAGGACCGAGCGCGGCGTTGGCGTTCTGGTAGCGGCCGAGGGCGGCCCAGTCGGCGGCGGGCTGGGCACCGGCCGCGACTGGGAGAAGGGCGGCTAATCCACGTACAGCGGCCAGCAAGAAGACCGTTTCAGCTCCCCTTCTTCTTGATCTCTCCGAGAGGTGTCTGGAGCGTGCCATCGTTATTGATATTGATGGACATATCGAGGTTATCATGGCCGGGCTGGTGGGGGAGAATCTTCTGCAGCTCCGACGAATAGCGTGGCGAGGTTCACGCCGCAGAATCAGCGAGGGATATTCGGTTCGTTTGATGATGTCGGCCTTCAGAATTGCGGAATACTTGTCGTGCACACGCTCGCCCGTCAAGTAGATGCGGCCACCAGCCGAACGCGATGCTGGTCGCACAGCGGGCTCAGCATACCATTTTTCGCATGGCGAATTCAGGGTGGTGACGGTTCCCGCCCGTCTTCCACGCATGGCTTCAGCGGAACACTCGCAACCGGCCCTGACTTCGAGGTTTTCAATGCGCACCATGCCACTCGCCCTGCTCGGCCTGGTCACGCAGACCCTTCCCACCGGCACCGCCGCCCAGGCACCCACCGCCACCAAGGTGGAATCCCAGGTCGTCGCGACCGGCGAGCCCGGGATGCGGTTCATCGTGAGCCCGCGCGGGGCACACCTCGCGGTAATCACCCAGAAGGGGAGCCGGCACGTGGTGCTCGTCGACGGAGTACCGGGGCCACCCTTCGACGAGATCGTGCCGCTTGACGGAACTGCATCGGAGGTGGGCTTCAGCCCGGACGGCAAGCGGTATGCCTACGCTTTCCGGTCGGGCGCCGAGCATGTCGTCATCGTCGATGGCAAGGAACAGCTCCGGGTGCCCTACGCCAACGGGCCCAGCGCGCGCACCTTCGTGGGCCCGGTCCTTGTAAGGGCTGGGCAATCCGTATTCAGCCCGGACGGCAAGCACGTCGCCTATCTCCTGCACAGCATGGGGCCGGGGCCCAATGGGGCGAGGTTCGAGGAGGCACATGTGGTCTATGACGGAACGGTGGGGCCGCCCAGTCACGGGAGCCCCGAACTGGTGTACAGCCCCGACGGCTCGCGCCACGCCTACATCTTTGGCGCCCGGGCTCACACCGCGCTCAATCCCGGGTTCGATGACAAGGAGCTGCTGGTAGTCGACGGGAAGATCGCACCGTATACCGCCGGCGCACTCCAGTTCACGGCCGACGGTTCACATCTCTTTTCTCAGCGGACTCAGTCGGTCGCCGGCAGGAATTCGGTCACGGAGCTGCTGGTGGACGGGCGGCCCACGATGCGGGTGCTGGGCATCCAGATCCACATGGCCCCGGTGGGGAACGGATTCGTGGGCGTGGTTCAGCAGCAGCAGGCACCGGGCGGAGCGATCAGCAATTTTCTGGTGGTCGGCGCCACCAGAATCGCGGGGAGCGATTGCCCAGGGGACTATGCCGAGAGAGTTGTGTTCAGCGCCGACGGCAAGCATTTCGCCGCCACATGCCAGAACCAGAGCACATCGAAGTACACGGTGCTCGTGGATGGCAAGAAGGGGCTGGAGTACCAGGCCATCACGGACCTCACCTGGGCGCCCGACGGCTCCCGAGTGATGTACAAGGCGTACCAGGACAAGTACTTCGTGGTGACGGGTGATACCGAGTCGGACGCCTATGGCTCCGTCGATTCGTTGCAGTTCGGGGGTGGCGGAAAGCGGACGGGTTACCTCGCCAGGAAAACCAATGGTGGTCCGTTTGCCGTGGTCATTGACGGCAAGCCGATGCCCAGGAGCGATAACGTGGGGCTATCCGATTTTGGCTTCAGCCCTGACGGGTCGCGCTGGGCGTACCACGCGGGTCGCGGCTTCGGCGACGAGCGCACTCTTTCAATCGACGGCGTGGACCAGTTAGCCTACAGCGTGCATCCGTTCGGCCGCAGCCATGGGGGCGCCGCCTACCGGTTCAGTCCGGACAGCAAGCATATCGTGTCCGCCGGCATGCCGAAGGCCAACCCGGGCGAGGCGAACGCCGGACTGTTCATCGACGGCCGGTATTTCCGGCTGGGCACGCCCACCACCGTCGGCGGCACATTCGTCTACAACCCGACCTTCACCGCGGATGGCCGCCACCTCGTTTTTCTCGTGGAGGTCGGCGACGGGACGCAGCGGCAGTCGCTCCTTGTGGATGGAAAGGCTGTGGCACAGATGGAATCCAACGCCTCGCTGGCGGTCAATCCCGGCGCATGGGACATGGGGGCTGACGGCGTACTCACCTTTCTGGCGCAGGACGCGGGAACCATAAAGCGCTTCCGCGTCACGTTGGGGAGCGATACCAGCGTCGAGACGATGCTGGCCCTGACGAAGAAGCCGTAGGCCGGCCCCGTATCAGAGAATGGGACTCGTGAGGAAACGTTCGGTTGGCTGGAAGGCCATCGACGACCATTCGATGCGCCCCTATCTGATGGATTCCACCTTCGACCCGATCCGATCCGACCTGCGGTACCAGCAATTGCTCCGCAGAATGCACCACCCCCTCGCCACGCCGTCTGGCTGAGCTCGGCCATTAGCTCTCGGAAGCAGGCCAGCGACAGCGTGTAGAGCTGCACGCTGGCTGCTCCTGAGCCCGATCCTCCTATCGGAACAGACGCAGCGGAATGGCCTCGGCCATCGCGCGGTTCCGGGCATCGCTGGGATGCCCGGGCGTGCATCAACCCGACATCGCCGCGGTCCTGAACAAGCGTCACGCCCCTGCTCTACGGCAGTCCGGCGATGACGAGGCGCCCATCCCCGGTACACGACCGGTCGGTTTCAGCCGGTGAAGCCACCACTCGTGGCGAACCATGATGTTGTCGTTAGTCTTGAGGAGGAGCCCAATGGATCAAGGGTCGGGTCGTGGGCATCGCCTGGCGGTGCTACCCGAGGCCATGCGATTGCACCATTCGGTGGATACCCGCAAGGAGTGCAGGCTGGTGCGAAAGCCCTCAGCTCACTCAATGGAGGTGCGCTCGTGGAGGATAGGCGGATCGGTGGTGGAGGCAGGCTGGCGATCGCCCTCGCTGTTCTGGGCAGCCTCGTTGCCTTCGCGAATGAAATCGTGCGCTTCCGGCGCTCGGGGGCCCTCGACTGGGGACACGTCGCACTCGCCTTGGGTGTGCCGATCCTTATCTACGGTGTCGTCCTTGCGAGTCTGCGTGGCCGATCAGACTCCGATACCACCTGACGGCAACGTTCGTCGCGTCTGAGAAGCGATTGTTCGCGGAGCCTTACCCTCCGGCAGTTACAGACTGCGCCCTACGCCTCTCTCCGGATGTTCGAGCATGACCTCGCTCCATGAGGTCCCCCCCGGATGACCCCCTTGACCTCGAGCAACTGCGACAAGTCGGAGCGCCGATCCACGCTCGCGCACTCCGTCGGCCCGCCATACGTTAATCCGCGATGAGCGATATCATGAGCCGGCTGTCGGCGGTTCTCGCCGCGCGGTACGAGCTCGAACGCCAGATCGGCGAGGGCGGCATGGCCACTGTCTACCTCGCCCGCGACCTCAAGCACGAGCGCAAGGTCGCCATAAAAGTGCTCAAGCCGGAACTTGCCGCCCGTCTGGGCAGCGAGCGCTTCGTGAAGGAAATCAAGGTTACGGCCAACCTTCAGCACCCAAACATCCTTCCGCTCTACGACTCGGGCGCGGCTGACGAGTTCCTCTACTATGTGATGCCGTACGTGGCCGGGGAGTCGCTACGCGCGAAGATCGATCGCGACCGGCAGCTCACTGTGGAGGAAGCAGTCGAAATCGCCAGGGCGGTCGCGGCTGCGCTCGACTATGCGCATGAACACGGAATCGTGCATCGTGACATCAAACCCGAAAACATCCTGCTTCAACGGGGGCAAGCGATCGTCGCCGATTTCGGGATCGCATTGGCCGTCAGTGCTGCCGCTGGCACCCGTCTGACCGAGGCAGGCCTCAGCGTTGGCACACCAAACTACATGTCGCCCGAACAGGCGGCTGGCGATCGGGCGCTGGATGCGCGCAGCGACATCTACTCGATGGGCGCCGTCACGTACGAGATGTTGACGGGCGATCCACCTCACAGCGCGAGTTCGGTCCAGGCTGTCATCGCCAAAATCCTTTCGGAGCGGCCGTCACCAATCTCGCAAAGCCGCGACCTGGTGCCAGTAAACGTCGACGCCGCCGTCCAGCGCGCGCTCGCAAAGAGCCCGGCCGACCGGTTCGCACGCGCCGCGCACTTTGCCGATGCTCTGACCAACCCCGGTTTCAGATTACCGATCACGGGACAGGTTCCCGTCCCGGCCGCGCCAGCTCAGCCGAGGCGAGGGACCTGGTTGTGGGCTGGCGCGGCTGCGCTGCTTGCCATGGGCCTTTTCGCTGGGTGGACTCTTCGCTCGGCGACATCGTCCCGGACCCAACCGAGCGAGCCCCGCCGCGCGGTGTTCTTCGTGCAACTGGACTCGGGCACTGCGATCCCGGGATACCCAGCCCTTTCACCCGATGGGACGGTTCTCGTCTATCCGGCGGGCGATGCCGGTTCGAACCGTTTATATGTGCGAAGGCTGGACGACCCCGCTCCCGCTCCGATTCCGAAGACGGAAGGGGCTTCGGGCGCGTTCTTCTCGGCGGACAGCAAATGGGTGGGGTTCGTCGCGGATCAGTCTCTCAAGAAAGTTCGGCTGGAAGACGGACTCGAGGGCATCATCGCGCCCTACGTCGAAGGATTGGCCGGCGCCACCTGGCGCGAGGACGGTACGATCCTGCTATCCAGGCTGCCCGGGGGATCGTTGTTCGAGGTCTCGGCGCAAGGGGGCGCGCCGACTCCCCTCGTCATCGCGCAACGCGCCCTGGACTCGGGCTTCTTCTTTCCCCACTTCCTCCCTGGAGGAGATGCGGTCCTGTTCAACACCAAGGAGACCGGCGGCCTGATCGGCGTCCTGGACCTGAAGACCGGAGCACGCAAGACGTTCGGTCGGGGGCTTCGGCCAACCTTCATCGAATCCGGACACGTGGTCTACGCAAACGCCGAGGGCCGCCTCGCAGTTCAGCCGTTCGATCTCAAACGGCTCGACATGATTGGGACAGCGACCGTCCTGCCCGAGGAGCTCGGCGTCGGCCCTGGCCGCGCATTCTATTCCGTATCGCGTGGCGGCACGCTGGCGGTCACCCGCGCGGCCGGTACAGTTCTCGACCTCGCGTTGTTCGACCGTGCCGGGAACCAGCAGACTCTCTTCCGCAATGGCGGGTTCTGGGCGCCACGGTTCTCGCCAGATGGGAATCAGATTGCTTTCGGCGACAAGAACCCGGACGACATCTGGATCTACGATTTCGCCACGAGATCGCGTCGGCGCTTTACCCTCGACGGAGCGGGAAACAACGATCCCACGTGGAGCCCCGACGGCAAGCAAATCGCCTTTGACTCGGATCGGCCAACGCGAAAGGACATACTGGTCCGGAACGCCGACGGAACCGGTACCGAGAGACAGCTCGTAGTGAGGGAAGGACTCCAATGGCCATCCGACTGGACCCGCGACGGAGTCATCCTGTTCACCGACGTCCCGCTTGATGAAGACCGCAACATCTGGATCGTCAAGGCGGACGGAAGCGAGACGCCGATTCCGTATCTCCGCACGCCGTTCATCGAGAAATCGGCGGTCGTCTCTCCCGACGGCCGGTGGGTTGCGTACGACTCGAACGCGCCCGGCCGGTTCGAGGTATTCATCAACAAATTCCCAAGACCCTCCGGGTCACCCGTGCTCGTTTCCTCTGGGGGTGGAAGAAATCCGCGATGGGGGCGTGAGGGTGGCGAATTGTTCTATTGGAATGACAGACGTCTCATCGCCGCGCGTCTCGATCTGGCGAATGGCCCGCGGGTAGTCAGTCACACCACCCTTCTCGAGACGAGCTATGCCGGTGCCGACCATCCGAACTATGATGTGCACCCGGATGGAAAGCGTTTCGTGGTCGTCACAGGTCGCGCACGGCCGCAGCAGACTATTGTGGCAGTCAATCCGTTTGCGCTCGTGGCCCCCCGACGGTAAGAGCCGAGGCACGGCGCGATGGGTGGCCGCCAAGCATCCGCAGGATCTTCCCCCGGCGTCCGGGTATCCTTCTTTACGCCCCTCGAGCTCTGGAGGTATGCCCTGTGACTACCATCGGCCTGCGCCTCGCTGTCGTCCTCGTTACGGCCTCGTTTGCCCTGCGGGGCGGAATCCCCATCTATCCAGGTGCAACGCTTGACGTACAAGGAATGAAGCTGGATCGAGAAAATGACCCGTCCCATACCAACAAACTGTACGTGACCGGGGATTCGTTCGAGAAGGTCTATACGTTTTACCAAAATCAGAAGGGAGCGACGGAGGAGAAGGAGGCAGCAAAAGGGAATGCCGCTCGCGGCATGAAGCTTGGCGTTTTTCAATTCAAGGAAGGCACCGTCGCCCTCATGTGGCCCTCCCCCTCTCGTGCCAACAGCACGACCATCTCGGTGGATACGAGCAAGGAGTGATCCTGCCTCTCCACGTCCTTCATGAGATGAGCAGAAGCGTAACCTCAGTATTCGCCATAACGCCCCTTCACCGACTCCAGCAGTTTTCTTGTATCGTATCCCGCGCCGTCCTTGAAGACGATCTCCACGTTTTCCCAGGAAGAGTTGCGCCGTTCAGCGTCGCAATCCGGATCGCCTGAACCGGCGTGAACCCGGCTTCTACCAGCAACTCGATCTCACTGTGATCGGCAAAGCCCGGCACCAGGCCGTTGAGCCCAACCGGATCCGGTCCCGCCAGCAGGAGCCCACCCGCCGCAACGAAGGCGCGCTCCAGCTCCATCTCTCTGCGGAGCAGACGGGCCGCGTGCGGCGCCGCCTGCTGCGCCCGGAATGAGCGTCAGCAACACGAGTCAGCCTGGCGAAACCCTTTGAGGTCGTTCGCCGTAGCGAAGGCTGAACGCTCACCAGCGAGGACAGATGAGTTCCACCAGGAACCCAGGCAGATTTGCAGGCTCGCTGTATCTGCTCATGTCAATACTTGGCTTCTTCGCCCTGGCGTATATCCCCGGGAACCTGATCGTGCGCGGCAACGCGACGGCGACGGCCAGCAACATCCTGGCCTCCGAGACACTCTTTCGCCTCGGCATCGCGGCCAACTCATCGGCCAGGCGGGATTCATTTTCGTGGCGCTGGCTCTGTACGATCTCCTCAAGGGCGTCAACCGGCGCCACGCTTCGCTCATGGTGACGTTGATTGTGGTCTCGATTCCCATTGCCTTTCTGAATGAAGTGAACTCGATTGCCGCTCTCGTCCTCGTGCGCGGAGCTGATGTCCTGTCCGCATTCGACAAGCCTCAGCGCGATGCGCTGGCCATGCTGTTCCTCAACCTGCACGGTGAGGGATTTGTTGTCGCCGAGATATTCTGGGGTCTTTGGCTCTTTCCACTCGGGCTGCTTGTGTACCGGTCGCGATTCCTGCCGCGGTTCCTGGGCGTCTGGATTGTCCTGGCTGGCGCCGCCTGGCTGGTCCTGAGCCTTACGAGCGTGCTGTTGCCGCAATACCAGGACAAAGTGTTCACCTTTGGCCAGCCCGCATTCGTCGGGGAGATCGCATTCATGTTGTGGCTCGTCATCAAGGGCGCAAGGCCGCTGCGAGAGCCGTCATGACTGATGACGAGTCGCGCCGCCTGGCCCCGGCAGTTCGCGCTGTGTTACGCGCGGCCGCTGAGCTTCCCGATTTCCCGCCGAACGATGTCGGTGGCCTGCTCCCATGTAAACGATCCATGTGCCCGCGCCACTCCGGCGGCGGATTTCGTCCGGCGTTCGATGGGCGATTCCATTTGAGTTGCACGAAGCGCCTGTTCGAGCCGACCGACCGGCACCTCGCAGAAGTCCACATCGGCGATTTCCTCCTCGAACCCCATGGCCACGCGGAACGTGCGTGAGACTGGTGCGCGGATCCGGCGCACCTTCATCAGGTAGGAGGTCTCAGCGCTGCAATAGTCCAGGCAAGCGCCGAACTCCGGAACTATCGCGGGCACTCCGCACGCCATCGCCTCGAGGATCGGTACGCAGAAACCCTCCGCGCGGTACGGAAACACCGCAACGTCGCACGATCGGTAGAGCGCCGCGAGATCGCGTTCGGGAAGGAACTCGTCCAGATGCAGAATCTCCGGCGACGTGGGATCCGCGCGGAGTTGCCTGATCCGGTCGCGCGCGGAATTCTCGCGATAGAATAGGTCCCCGGAATGGTCCTTCAGAACCAGGCAGACGTCGTCGGCAGCCGTAAATGCGCGCCGGTATGCCTCGAGCAAGATGTCGGTGCCTTTGCGCAGGCTCACGCCACCGACGAACAAGAAGCGGAATTTCTTTTCCGTGACCAGCGTGCGCCTGGGACCGGTGGGACGAAAGACCGTCGGATCGATGCCGTGGGGCACGATCCGGATGTGGTCAGGAGTCACACCCGCTGCCGTTGCCTGTTCCGCGATCCAGGCGGTGTGCGCCCAGTACTGGGCGAACTGCCGGTTGATTTTCTCGACCCAGGCGGCTGGCAGAGGCCCGAAGTCCCAGGTGCGCACCGCCACGCATGATGCGCCGGGCGGCGGCTCAAATGCGGTGAACTGTGACTCGAAGTCGTGATGAATGAGGATGTCAGGCGCGGCAGCCCCGTCGGGATAATCCTCGACGACGTAACCCGCGGCGGTCAGGGCTCGGCTCCAATGACTGTTGACGAGCGCGAACGCCGACCGCCCCTCGCGACGCCCTTGAAATGCGACCACCGCCCGCTCAGGCACTCCGGAGCTTCTCGGCAAGCACTTCGAGCTCGGTCAAGTCGTCACTCAGGGTGAGATCCCAGCAGGACACCGTGGCAACGAACCCCGCCAGGAAGTCGAGGAACGCGGCTTGATCCCGGGCTCCCTCAAAACGCTGAAAATGTCCGTTGTAGGCCATCATTCGGAGCAAAGCCGCCTGGGCCTTCACCTGTCGCAGCACGAACTGCCCTGTGATCCGCGGAAAAACGAGCCGGCGGGGCGGGAAATCGCGGAACGGTTCCGACCGGAAATAGTCCCCCATCCGGATTTCCTTCTTCATCGTCCCCGCAAAATCCCTTGTCTGAACGGCAAGC
>DASZZO010000286.1:0-5033 GCA_035544915.1 Gemmatimonadaceae bacterium
AACATCATCACCAGCATCAGCGCCAACGCGGGCTTCGCGATCACGCGGCAGCGATATCTCGTGCCGGGCAGCTCGCCATTCGTGCCGGGTGATGTCCGCACCGGCCGCGTGCTGAGATACCCGATAGGCGGAAGCGTGCAGTTCAGCGAGAAGGGAGGCCTGGCGATGTCGTTCAACACGGTGTCGATTTTCAGGACCGATTCGCTTCCCGGGAGCGTCGGCGACGCCCGTGCACACGAACTGACCGCCGACGCCACGCGGTCCTTCAGGCTTCCCGCGGACTGGCAGATGCGGAGCGATCTCCGTGCGCGGCTCGCCTTTCAGCAGACGACGTCCGCTGCGTTTGTCCAGAACGACTTTGCCGCCGGCGCGCAAAGCCGGCTTGCTGACAACGGCCGGCGCGCGATTAGCTTGAATGCCGACACCGAGGTGGCGGAGAATCTTACCTTCTCGCTGCAGAGTGCGCAGACCGTGACGTTCGACAACAATCTCAACCGCCGCATCACGCAGATCGTCCTGTCGGCGATCCTGCAAATCTCGTTCTTCGGAGGGCAGCTGAAATGACGTCGCGTGGTGCTCGTCGCAGTGTCATCGCCGTGGCGAGCGCGAGCCTTGGGGTGTCGCTCGCTGGTTGCGCGGGGAGGAGCGATGCGCCGCGCGCGAAGTCCGCGGCCACTGCGTTCAACGCGGACTCTGCGATGAGCTATGTGCGGCAGCAACTCGCGTTCGGGCCGCGCGTGCCCGGTACGGCTGGAGCCCGCAAGACCGGCGACTGGATTGTCGCGCGCCTCAAGGCTACCGCCGACACGGTACTGGAACAGGCGTGGACGGCTACTACCAGCAAGGGCGAAAAACTTCCTTTGCGCAACATCTTCGCGCGCTTTCGTCCGCAGGCCGCTGAACGAGTGCTCTATGTGACGCACTGGGACACGCGGCCCGTGGCGGATTCGGAGTCGGACTCCGCCAAGCGCAAGCTTCCGATACCCGGCGCGAATGACGGCGCGAGCGGTGTCGCGCTCCTCCTTGCTGTAGCCGATGCGCTCAAGAAGGCGCCGCCGGGCGTCGGCGTCGACCTGCTCTTCGTCGACGGCGAGGACTACGGCGTGTTCGGGCCGCCGGATGTCGACGTGCTGATGGGATCCACGTATTTCGCCGGCCACATGCCAAGCCCCGACTACAAGCCCTTGTTCGGCGTGTTGTGGGACATGATTGGTGATGCGGACCTGCAGATCTATCAGGAAGTCAACTCGGTGCAGGGGGCACCCGAGGTGGTGCAGCGCGTATGGGAGAAGGCGAAGGAACTGGGGTACGAGAAGTACGTGATTCCGGAAGCGAAGTACGGTCCCATCACCGACGATCACGTGCCGCTGATCAAGGCCGGCTTGCGGGTGATTGACGTGATTGATATCGACTACGAGTGTCATCACAAGTTGTGCGATGAGATCGACAAGGTTTCCGCGAAGTCATTGGGGATTGTGGGGGATTTGGCGTTGGCGCTGGTCATGAAGTGAGAAACGTGCCGCTCGCGGCACGCCCGCCGTCCGCGCTCGTCCGCCGTCGAGTCTTGCCGGGAGACGAACGGTAGCCGCGCTCATTCGCTTGCCATGGCGCGGTTTCGGTGACGCCTCACGTCTCGGGCATGCCTATCGTGTGCCATGCCCACACCCGGCGAACGCCGTGCCCTCGTCGTGATCGCTGCGGTCGCGGCGCTCGGCGTGGCGGCACGAGGGTGGAAGGAGTTGAGGGGCCCGGGTACCGGGGCGCCATTGGCGGATGGGGACCGAGCCGGCCTCGCGCGGCAGATCGAGGCGGTTGACTCTGCCATCGCCGCTGGCGGAGACCGTCGGCGTGGTCGCGGCGGCAAGGATAAGGCAGTCGCCTCGCCCCGGGGGACTGCCAGGCGCAAAAACAGTCTTCCAGCCGCTGGCGAACAACCAGCCGGTGCCCCGATCGGGACGGAGCTGACGGTCAAGTCGCGCCGTTCGAAGGCGCGACCGTCGCCCGCGGCGGCCCTGCCGCCGCGGGATCCGCACGAGGCATATCGCCAGCACTGGGAACGAGCCGACTCGGTTCGTCGCTCCATCAATGCGCGCGACGGGTTTTTCCCCAACCGCGCGCAACCCGGGCAGCGAACGCGCGGCGGTCCCCGTGCCCTGCCTGCCGCGCCTACGCGGGCGCCGGTAGATCTCGACACCGCGCCGCTGGACGAGATTGCGTCGGTGCCGCAGATCGGACCCGCCCTCGCGCGCCGTATTGTGGCGGACCGAACCGAGCGGGGGCCGTTCGGATCGCTCGACGGCCTGGCGCGCCTTCGCGGCATGAGCCGCGGGCTCGTTCACCGGCTGCAACCGTATGTGACGTTTTCCCTTGCGTCACGTCTTGAAAGTGCCCCGGAGGCGATCGCGCCCGTTCGAAGGAGACGTCGCACCCGGATGCCGATTCTCCGCTTCTAGATCTGCCGCCACCGATCGGATTCACCAAGCCGGGCCCACGCTGCCTTACAACACATGATAGAGGCAGGGAGTGGGCCTCGTTTTTCCTGCTCCGCCTGCATCTGAGGACGACTGCGAAAGGACATGGCCACGCCTGCTGCCACTCTGAATGAGCGCATTGGTGACCTCCTCGTCAGCGAGGGGCTCATTACCCGGGAGCAGTTGGATTGGGCGCTCCAGGAACAAAAACAGAACGGCACCCGGGTTGGCTACAATCTTGTCAAGCTCGGATATGTCCAGGAACTGGAGCTGACCAAGACACTGGCACGGCAGTACAAGATGCCGGCCGTCGACCTCTCGAAATTCGAAGTCGACCCCAAAATTGCCAAGCTCATCCCCTCAGATCTGGCGCTGAAGAACAGCGTTTTGCCGCTGAAGCGTGACGGACGCACCCTCACGGTGGCGATGGCTGATCCGACCAACTTCGCCGTCATCGACGATCTCAAGTTCATCACGCGGTACGACATCTTCCCGGTGCTCGCCGGCGAGTTCACCATCCGCAACGTCCTCGAAAAGCTCTACGAGACGGCGGACGTGCAGATGTCCGCGCTGCTGGACGACATCGCCGGCATGGAAACCGACGAAGAGCTTGAAGTCGTCGAGACGAGGGAAGAAGACGTCAGCGCCACGGCGCTCGCGGCGCAGATGGAGGAGGCGCCGGTGGTAAAGCTCATCAACGCCATCCTCACCGACGCCGTGCGGCGCGGCGCGAGCGACATCCATTTTGAGTGTTTCGAGCACGACCTGCGCGTGCGCTACCGCGTGGACGGTGAACTCGAGGAGATCATGAAGCCGCCGAAGAAGATGCAGGCGGCGCTGGTCTCACGCTTCAAGATCATGTCCCAGTTGAACATCGCCGAGCGTCGCGTGCCGCAGGACGGCCGCATCAAGCTCAAGATGGGCAAGCGGGTCATCGACTACCGCGTGTCGACGCTCCCCACGCTGTTCGGCGAAAAGGTTGTGCTCCGGATTCTCGACAAGGGCAACCTCACGCTGGACCTGGAGAAGTTCGGCATCGAGCCGCGCGCCGAACGCGAGCTGATGGAGGCCGTTCAGAACCCCTATGGCATGGTTCTCGTCACCGGACCGACAGGGTCGGGCAAGACCACCACGCTGTATTCGTGCCTGTCGAAGGTGAACACGATCGACACCAACATCATGACGGCGGAAGATCCCGTGGAGTACAACCTCTACGGCGTCAATCAGGTGCTCGTGCGGAACGACATCGGCATGACGTTCGCCGCCGCGCTTCGCGCATTCCTGCGGCAGGACCCGAACATCATCATGGTGGGAGAAATCCGCGACCTCGAGACGGGCAGCATCGCCATCAAGGCCGCGCTCACGGGGCACATGGTGCTCTCGACGCTGCACACGAACTCGGCGCCCGAAACGGTCACCCGCCTGATGGACATGGGACTCGAGCCCTTCAATGTCAGCTCGGCGCTGAACCTCGTGCTCGCGCAGCGGCTCGTGCGGCGCGTGTGCAGCAGCTGCAAGGAAAAATACCAGCCGGACGAGCTGGAACTCGACGCCATGAAGGTGAAGCCCGACACGCGCCTCGGCGAGATGCGCTTCACCGATGAGGCACTGAACAACGCCAAGACGCGCGCAATGCCTGAAGCGGTGCCCTTTCTCGCGAAGCTCTCGCTCGAGACGAAGATCAAGGAGCTGCCGTTTTTCAGGGGGACGGGCTGTGACCAGTGCAGCGGCAGCGGCGAGCGGGGCCGGCAGGGGCTCTACGAGGTGATGTTCATGACGCCCGTGCTCCGGAAGCTCATCCTCCAGAACGCGAGCGCCGCCGACATTCTCGACGCCGCCATCGTGGGTGGCATGCTGACGCTCCGCATGGACGGCTGGCTGAAGATTCTCAAGGGTGTCACTACAATCGACCAGGTCATTCGCGAGACAACCGCATGAAACCGAAGATCCTTCGCACTGAACCCATCGCCATGGTGGCACTGTCATGACCGCTCCCGCAGCCGCCTCGCACGGCGTGAATCTTCGTGCGCTCCTCGAGGAAATGATCGAGCGCAATGCGTCCGACCTGCACATCACGGCCGGTGAACGCGCCAAGTTCCGCGTGGATGGCGAGATCGTCAACTCGGGAAACGAGTACGCCCTCTCGCCCAAGGACACGCTGCAGATCGCATACTCGGTCCTCACCGAGCAGCAGAAAAAACGGTTCGAGATGGATGATGAGCTCGACTTCTCGTTCGGCATCCAGAACCTCGCCCGCTTTCGCGGCAACTGCTTCAAGCAGCGCGGTTGCGTTTCGATGGTGATGCGCCAGATCCCGATCACGATCAAGACGTTCAGCGACCTCAAGCTGCCGCCCGTAATCGCGAGAATGGCGGAGAAGCCGCGCGGCCTCGTGCTCGTGACGGGCCCGACCGGCTCCGGCAAATCCACGACGCTGGCCGCGATGATCGACAAGATCAATCGCGAGCGCAAAGGGCACATCATCACGGTGGAGGACCCCATCGAGTTCATCCACCGGCATCAGGGCTGCATCGTCAACCAGCGTGAGGTCGGCACCGACAC
>DASZZO010000287.1:0-2608 GCA_035544915.1 Gemmatimonadaceae bacterium
CGCTGCCTGAACGCCCCCGCACCCATAGTGACCGCATACGATGATGTCCGTGACACGAAGCACGGCGACTGCGTACTGCAGGACTGCAAGGCAGTTGAAGTCATCCGCGCGGACGACATTGGCGACGTTGCGATGAACGAACAGCTCACCAGGCGCCAAGCCAACGATCTCGTTCGCCGGGACCCTGCTGTCCGCGCACCCTATCCACAGATAGCGAGGCTCCTGAATGGCACAGAGGCGCGTAAAGAAGTCGGGACTCTGGCGAAGTTGCTTGGCCGCCCAGGCCCGATTATTGGCGAAGAGTTGAGCGAGGTGGCCCATCTTAGTAACGCGTGTACGGCATGGTCGCTCCTCTCACCGGTCCCCTCGGGCTGCCGGACGCCGATCGATCTGCACAACGACTTGCGTCAAACTGGGTTGCGAGGCCGGCTTGAACAATACCCGCAGGGTATCGGCTGACCGCGAGCACAGCAAAACGCTGAGCGCCGTGTCGCTGGAGTGGAGCAGCTTGACTGCAACGAGCGGGCCAGTGTCCCGGGCAAACTGAACGGCCGCATGCACTGCGCTGTCCTCTTGCAAGGAGGTCATACGCAGACTGCCGCCATGGGTGACCGTGAAATGAACGATCGAGTGTGTATCGCCCCGGTTATGCGCGGACAGCCACTCGGTTGCGAAACGCCCCAGCGCCGTCGCGGGGATCAGCGCGGACGAACTGTCGTGGCAGGATACGAGCAGGGCGCAACACGTGATGGCAAATGATATTGTCCTGCGCCGTTGCATGGCATGCCCGGGAAAGGATCCCACTCTTCGTTGCCGGTCGTCGAGTATGCGGCCATCTGACCCACGGCGCCAGCCGCATTCCCAAGGCGCGCCGCCCCCAGGCGCCCGATGAAGCGTTATTGCAGCGGCGTCTGTTGCATCGCGACCGCCTGCCAGCGCCCCGCCCGCCTGACGAAAATCCGCATGTACCTGATCTTGCCGGTAAACGGCATGCCCCGGAACGTACCCGCATTATCGGCGATGCCTGTGAGTACGGCAACATCGCCGTAGATCCGCACCGTCAGGCTGTCGTATTTCACGGATAGCAGGCGGAGGTCCCCGCTGCCAATGTCACGGATATTATCCGCCTTGCTTCGGAGCTGGCCGAGTCGCGATATCTCGACGAACTCCTCGGCCACCAATCGCGACAGCGCCGCCGTGTCGGCGCGTAACAGAACATGGGCTCGAGACAACTCGACTGCGCGCACCGAATCTTCAGCCGTCGATCCGGCGGTAGCGCCCTGAGCGGCGAGGCATGACCCGCGGACCCCATGGAGCAGAATTACCATCACTACACCAGCGTGAACGGAGCGATGCCGGTATGTGGATCTGTGTGACATGGCGCGCCTCCTCCGAGCGAATTATCCGGTGCGTATTGGCGAGATGACCTCAATACGACAGGCGGTATATCCGAGTTTCGCGCGGAGGAGGCCGCGGTAATCAGACTGCCTCTCCGCCGCTACCGAGCACTTCACCCAGCGTATCCAGCCGCTCCGACCAGTACGTCTTGAGACCGTCCGCCGTCTCCCGATCAGGCACCTTCGTATGCGCCAACGCCAGCACGCTCCTGGACTCTCCCTTCGCGATGAATCCGACGGCGATGATTCCACCGCCCGCCCAATCGAGCCGCATCGATTTCGGTCTTGCCGCAGTGCGTATCTTCACGCCCGCAGCGTTGAACCAGCGCCGCCGGACGTCAGCGTCCGCCCACGCATCAAATAACGTCGTCACGGCGACGTTGAACGTTCGAGATCTCGCCACCTCATAGGTTCCGTCGCGCCGCTGGCCGCGCGCCCGCAATCCCTTTATCCGCTCGTATCCCACCGTGACCATCTGCGACCACCAGTCATCGATTCTGTACTTTTCCCTCACCAACTCGACGATCTTGCCGTGCGACATCTTTTCTGCGCCAAGACGGTCGAGCGCGCCCACCCATCTCTCCCACGTGCATCCCGTTTTCGCCTTCACGCTCTTTTCACTGATGCCCGCGAGCGCGGCGTAGTCCTTGAGAGTGGGCACTGAAGCGGGCGCAGGGCCAGCGACGGCGGCAGCCGCACTCCGTGAACGGGAGTGTGCCTTGGGCTTCCTGATGATCTGGGCGCGGGCGGTCGTATAGGCTTCGCCCGTCTTCTGCATGCGAGCGCGCACGAGGCGCTTGAGGTCTTTATTGCGAGGCATCGTCTACTCTCCCTTTGGGTGCACCACGGGCCCGCTCCCCAGCAACGCGCCATGGTGACGCAAAGGACCGACGATACTGATCCGGGAGTCTACCCCCCTTTGCCTCGCATAGGACCCCCGGCTGGGGCAGAGTCACTAGAGGTTGGGCGCGAATCGCCGCCGCCAGCATTATGCCGCTCGCCCCGCCGGTCGTCAAGACGCTTGCCGCGCCTGATCCGCGCCCGCACCTTCGGGCAACTTTTCCAGCCGGTGATCGCGCCGTGAACACCCGCCGCCAGTTTCTCATCCGCGCTCCGCTTGGCCTCCTCGCCGCCGCCGCCGCGTGCAACAACCAGCAGCAGAACGCCGCTGGGTCGCCCCCACCTCCGCCGGGCGCGCCACCGACCTTTGG
>DASZZO010000288.1:0-6780 GCA_035544915.1 Gemmatimonadaceae bacterium
CCTTTCACCTCTCAACTCTCACGTCTCCCCTCTCGACTCTCCCCTCTCGGCTCTCCCCTCTCGACTCTCAACCGCTGTTATGCGACCTTTCCCTCATGGCATGGTTCCGCAAAGAGAAACGCCCTCGCCAGCCCCGCGGGGAGCGCCTTGAGATTCCCGCAGACGTCTGGGAGAAGTGCGAGGCCTGTGGTCATACGGATATCCGGGAGAAGTTCGTCCGGAACCAGAACGTCTGTCCTGCCTGTGACTATCACCGTCGCATGCGCGCCATCGAATACATCAACCTCTTGCTGGACGAAGGTTCGATCGAAGAGACGGAGACCGACCTTCGGTCGACCGACCCGCTGGGCTTTCCCGACTATCCGGCCCGCCTCAAGAAGGCGCACTCCAACGCCGGAGATGGCGACGCCATCATGACCGCCTCGGGAACCATGGAGAAGATGCCGGTCAACCTCGGAGTAATGGATTTCGCCTTCATGGGTGGTTCGATGGGGTCCGTGGTGGGCGAGAAGATCGCACGCCTCGGCCAGCGCAGCCTGGAAAAGAAGTTTCCCCTGATTATCGTGTCGGCATCCGGCGGGGCGCGCATGCAGGAGGGTGTGCTGTCACTCATGCAGATGGCCAAGACCTCCGCCGTGCTCTCACAGCTCGCCGAGCGTCGCATTCCATACGTCTCCATCCTGACCAACCCGACCACCGGCGGGGTGAGCGCGAGCTTCGCAACGCTCGGCGATTCCATTCTTGCCGAACCCGGCGCGGTGATCGGGTTCGCGGGTCCCCGCGTGATCAAGCAGACCCTCGGACAGGACCTGCCCGAAGGATTCCAGACCGCGGAGTTTCTTCTCGACCACGGAATGGTCGACAGCGTGGTGCACCGCCACCAGCTGAAGGACTCCGTAGGCCGGTTGCTCCGGCACATGAGCGGGAAGCCTGCCGCGACGGGGTGGGCGTCGGCTTGACGCCTTGCGTTTGACCCTTTGAGAACGTACGGCGACGCGCTCGACTTCCTCTACGCGCGGACCACCGGAATTTGGAAGCTGGGCCTCGAACGTGTGGAGGCCTTTCTCCATTCGCTCGGCGACCCGCACGAGCGGCTGCAGACCCTCCACGTGGCCGGCACCAATGGAAAGGGCAGCGTGTGTGCCTCGCTCGAGTCGGTCCTTCGCGCGAAAGGGCTGAGGGTCGCAAAGTACACGTCGCCCCACCTGGTCGACTTTCGCGAGCGTTTCATCATCGATGGACGCCCGGTCGCCCCGGACCGGATTGTGGACTTCGTGGAGCGTTGGACGCCGGAGGTGGAGCGCTTGGGCGCGACATTCTTCGAGGCCACCACGGCCATGGCGTTCGAATTCTTCGCCGAAGCCCGCGTCGACGTGGCCGTGATCGAGACTGGCCTCGGCGGACGCCTGGACGCGACGAACGTGATAACGCCGCTGGTCGCGGGCGTCAGCACGATTGGCATCGACCATGTGGAATACCTGGGAGCCACGCGGGAGGAGATCGCAATCGAGAAGGCGGGCATCTACAAGCGTGGCATACCCGCCGTGGTGGGCGACCCCGACCAGGCGATTCGGGGACTGCTCGCCCGGCACGCCCACGACCACGGGGCTAACCCGGTGCGCGTCGTCTACGATGAGCCTGCGCCGGCCGAGGTTCGCGTAACCGCCGGGGGCACGTCATTCCGCCTTGGTGCGCGCCCGTTCATGATTCCGCTGCTGGGGGCCCATCAGGCCGCGAACGCCACGGTGGCCATCGCAATGCTCGAGGCGCTGCCAGTCGACATGGCCCCCACAACCGACGAGCTATCGCGGGGCTTCTCGCTCGTCAGGCTCCCCGGCCGGTTTCAGCGGTGGGGCAAGTATCTCTTCGACGTGGCCCACAACCCCGACGCCGCCGGCGTGCTGGCGAGCACGCTTGCAGCGGTCGCACCGCCGCGGCCGGTGGTAGCCGTCCTGAGCGTGCTCTCCGACAAGGATTGGCGCGGAATCATGGATGAACTGGCGCCTGCGGTCGACCGGTTCATTCTCACGAACGCGCCCACCGCGCCGCCCAGTCGCAGCTGGAATATCCCCGACCCGCTGGGGTACGCGCTCGAACGGGGCTGGAATGCGGAGGTGCTGCGCGACTTCGATCGCGCCCTCGTGCGGGCCGCCGAGTGGGGCGAAACGGTCCTCATTGCCGGCTCATTTCACACCGTTGGCGACG
This sequence comes from Gemmatimonadaceae bacterium, assembly GCA_035544915.1. Classification (GTDB taxonomy): domain Bacteria; phylum Gemmatimonadota; class Gemmatimonadetes; order Gemmatimonadales; family Gemmatimonadaceae; genus Fen-1231. The sequence goes on from DASZZO010000288.1 coordinate 2,206, forward strand.
CGATGGCGCGGCTGGAGGTCTCTCCGACGGCCGAATAGATTTAGCCAATGGCTGGCGGAGCACTCCCCGGGTTTCGAGACTTCTATCCAGACGAGTTCGCGCAGCGCGCCCACATCTTCCGGGCATGGCGCGAGGTCGCCCGGCGGTACGCGTTCGTAGAGTACGACGGCCCCCCCCTCGAGTCTCTTGAGCTGTACACCAGAAAGAGTGGCCAGGAGATCGCAGCGCAGCTCTACAACTTTACGGACAAGGGTGGCCGGCAGGTGGCCTTGAGGCCAGAAATGACGCCGACACTCGCACGCATGGTCGCGGCCAGGGCGAACGCCCTGCGCAAGCCCGTTCGCTGGTTTTCCACCCCCCAACTGTATCGGTACGAGCGAGCCCAACGAGGCCGGCTTCGAGAACACTTTCAGCTGAACGTCGACATCGTCGGCGAGGCGAGCGAAGTTGCGGATGCGGAGCTGCTCTGCGTGGCTATAGACGTCATGCGCGAGCTGGGGCTTACACACGAGGACGTACGCGCAAGAGTAAGTGACCGGCGCCTGCTGAATGCACTCCTTGTCGAGATCGGAATCACCGCCGCGCAGCTCGCACCCGTCTATGGCGTGCTCGACAAGTTCGGCCGACAGCCGGAAGCGGTCTCACACGAGAAGCTCACGGCCGCAGGCCTCGGGGCAACCGTGGTCGAGCAAGTGATGAGCTTGCCAGCCGTACGCTCGCTCGCGAGCCTGCGCGCGGGGCTCGGATCGTCGGTGTCGGTAACGCCGCATGTGGAGCAGCTTGACCGCTACTTCACTCACCTCGACGCGCTGGGCGTGCGCGAATGGGTGGACGTTGACCTCACCATTGTGCGCGGACTCGACTACTACACGGGCACGGTTTTCGAGCTCTTCGACGCCAAGGGCCAGCTCCGCGCCATTTGCGGGGGAGGAAGGTACGACACGCTGCTCAATGATCTTGGGGGCGTAGACCTCCCCGCGCTCGGTTTCGGGATGGGAGACGTCGTTCTCGGCGAGTTGCTCAAGGAGCGCGGGCTCATGCCGTTGTCTGCCATCTCCGGCGCGGACGTATTTGTCGTTGGGGGCGAGGGAGCGCTGGACCACGGCATCGCCGATGCGCTGAAGCTGGTGCGCCTCCTTCGTACTGCCGGCCTGAGGGTCGATTACACACTGAGTTCCGACCGCTATCTGACGCAGTCAGCCCGGAATCAGGTGGACAGTGCCAGGAAGTCGGGGGCGCGAGCGGCCGCCTCGTTCGAATCCGCGTCAGCGGTCGCCGTGCAAGGACTCGCGGGCAAGATGAACGATGCGCCCCGGCAGCTCTTTGCCGCCGAGCCACTGCTCGCGGGCGACGTGCAGGCGGTGCGGACGCTTAAGCAGTGGTTCGACGCCAATATTCCAACGCGACACCACGACCAGGACTAGATGGCCGACGACAAGAAACTCACTTCCCGCGCCGAAGACTTCAGCGCGTGGTACAACGAAGTTGTGCTTCGCGCCGAGCTGGCCGACTATGCGCCGGTGAAGGGCTGCATGGTGATTCGCCCCAATGGCTATGGCATCTGGGAGCGTATGCAGCGCGCGCTCGACGACATGTTCAAGGCCACCGGGCATCGCAACGCGTATTTCCCGCTGCTGATTCCGGAAAGCTTCCTGCACAAGGAGGCGCAGCATGTTGAGGGGTTCGCGCCGGAGACGGCCGTTGTGACGCACGGGGGCGGCAAGAAGCTCGAGGAGCCACTGATCATTCGCCCGACCAGCGAGACGATCATTTACCACATGTTCGCCAAGTGGGTGCAGTCATACCGCGACCTGCCGCTCCTGATCAATCAGTGGGCGAACGTGGTGCGATGGGAAATGCGCACGCGGCTCTTCTTGCGCACGCTGGAGTTCCTCTGGCAGGAGGGGCATACGGCGCACGCCACGCATGACGAGGCGGAGGCGGAGGCGCGCAGCATCCTCGGCCTGTACCGCGATTTCCAGGAGAACTGGATGGCGATGCCGGTGGTCACCGGGCTCAAGACCGAGAGCGAGAAATTCGCCGGAGCGCTCCGCACCTACTCGCTGGAAGCGATGATGCAGGACAACAAGGCGTTGCAGGCGGGCACCTCGCATAACCTCGGACAGAACTTCGCCAAGGCGTTTGACCTGAAGTTCCAGGCGGAGTCGGGGAGCATGGAGCACGCCTGGAATACAAGCTGGGGTGTGTCCACGCGAATGATCGGTGGCCTGATCATGTGCCACGGTGACGACAACGGCCTGCGAACACCCCCCAGGCTCGCACCTATCGAAGTGGTGATCGTGCCCATCTGGAAAACCGATGACGAGCGCGGACGCGTCATTGAAGCGGCTCATCGCCTACGCGACGAGCTGGCGGCCTGGACAGGGCGCGGTTCAACCGATCGGCTCCGTGTACACGTGGATGCGCGAGAGGGCATGCGGTCCGGGGCGAAATACTACGAATGGGAGATGCAAGGTGTGCCGCTGCGCCTCGAACTCGGTCCACGGGATCTCGAGAAGCACTCCGTTTTCTCGGCGCGCCGCGACACGCGGGAAAAGGCGCCCATCGCGATGGCAGGTGTGGCGGCGTCGGTTGCGAAGATCCTCGAGCGAATCCAGCTCGACATGTTCGCCGCGGCCAAGGAGCGGCGCGAGTCGCACAGCGTCAGGGAGCGCATCACATATGATCGCTTCAAGGAGCTGATGGAAGGTGAAGGCGGCTTCGTCTACGCCGGCTGGAACGGCGATCCCGCCGTTGAAGCGCAGGTGAAGGAGGAGACCAAGGCGACCATTCGCGTGATTCCCGACGCGGAGTTCCGCTCTCCCGACGCGCCGGCCACGTGCATGGTGACAGGTCAGCCGGCAACGCATGAGGTTGTGTGGGCCAAAGCGTACTGACTCCGTCCTTCGAGCGGCGCGACGGCGTGCTGCATTGTGAAGACGTGCCCGCTGAACGCATTGCGCGGGCCGCCGGAACGCCGACGTTCGTCTATAGCGCGTCCGGGTTCCGCGACCGCTACGCGCGACTCGCCGCGGCGCTGGCGGGCGTGCCACACCGCGTGCACTACAGCCTCAAGGCAAACGCCAACGGCGCGGTATTGGCCGTGCTTCGCGACGCCGGCTCTGGAGCGGACGTGGTGTCCGGCGGCGAGCTGTTTCGCGCACAGCGAGCAGGATTCACCGGCGAGAGCATCATCTTCGGGGGGGTGGGGAAGACCGCTGGCGAGTTGCGCGACGCGCTCCGGGCCGGAGTGAAGCTCGTCAATGTCGAATCGGAAGCGGAGTTGCTCTTGCTCGACCGGATCGCCGGCGAACTCAAGAGCGTCGCACCGGTTGGTCTCCGCATCAATCCCGAGGTGACGGTCGAAAACGCCCACGCCTACATCGCAACTGGCGAGAAGGGGCACAAGTTCGGCATTCCAGTCGACGAAGCGTTCGACATCGCGATGGGCGCGAAACGGCTTGACAACGTGGAACTGCTTGGGCTCGACATGCACGTGGGCTCGCAGCTTCTGACACTGGAGCCGTATCGTGCCGGCCTCGACCGGCTCGTCGAGCTCGGGACTAGACTGCGGGCGCTCGGCAACGGATTCAGGTTCGTCGACGTCGGTGGGGGGCTCCCTGTCCGCTATGGGGAGGACGACAGCGAACCGGACCTTGACGCATTCGCGCGCGTTGTGGCGCCCGCCGTGCGCACTCTGGGAGCGGAGCTGCTGGTCGAGCCCGGCCGATTCTTTGCCGCGACGAACGGCGTACTGCTGTCGCGTGTGCTCTACCGCAAGCGGAGCGGGGGCAAGGATTACGTCATTGCCGACGCGGGCATGACCGAGTTGCTGCGCCCATCGCACTACGATGCGTATCATCTTATCGAGGCATCGGAACCCTCCGGACGGCGCGCAGTAGTGGACGTCGTGGGACCGGTGTGCGAGAGCGGGGACTTCCTCGCGCAGGGACGCGAGATGGACGACGTGTCGCCCGGCGATCTGCTGGTGATTCACAACGCCGGCGCGTACGGCTACGTCATGTCATCGAACTACAACGCGCGGCCACGGGCGGCCGAGGTGATGGTGGATGGCAGGCGGTTCGCGATCGTGACCGCGCGCGAGCGCTACGAAGATCTGGTCCGGCTCGAGCAGGCTCACCCCGAATGGAGAGAGGCCTGATGCTCGTAGGATTGATGTCGGATACACATGACCGGGTTCCGGCAATCGCGGAGCTCGTCAGGCGCATGTCCGAGCGCGGCGTCGGGATGATCCTCCATGCCGGTGATTTCTGCTCCCCGTTCTCGCTGAAGCCGTTTCAGGAGGCGAATGTGGCGCTGGCCGGCGTTTTCGGGCACAACGACGGCGATCCCGAGGGCCTCAAGGCGTACGCCGAGCAAGGCATGGGGCACGAGCTGTTCGAGTCCCCGCACAGCCTCACCATCGCCGAACACAAGATTTTGCTCGTCCATGACATTGGCGACGTGACGGCTCGCTCGATCAAGGCACATCATGTCGTGGTGCACGGACTGGAGCACCAGCAATCCATGAAGACGCGCGGCGACGCACTGATCATCAATCCCGGTGAGGCCTGC
>DASZZO010000289.1:0-13896 GCA_035544915.1 Gemmatimonadaceae bacterium
AGGGCTCTCGGCCGTCCTCGGGGCGTGTGAGGTTGATGTAGGTGGAGATGCCGAAGGCGGCCAGGGCTTTTAGTTTCTCGTGGGCTTTGCGGGGGTTAGGGTCGCTGGGGTACTCGCCGCAGAGGATGTGGCCGCCGGGGAGCCAGTAGGTGTTGGACCAGGGACGGTGGGTGGGCATGCAGGAAATATTCACCACCGTTTGCATCCTGCCGCAATGGATTACTGTCACGCCTTGCCGAACATACGCCCAGGCCGGCAGCCGGTTCCCTCAGGCCGTGCGATCTCGAACAGCAAACCTTGTCCTTGGTTCTCATCGGAGTACTATTGTTCGCAGGAGCCCTGCTGGTGGAACAAAGGAGGTATCTGACATGCGAGAGATGATTAGGAGAACGTCGATAGCCGTGTTCATGCTGCTGTTGCTCGTCGCGGCGCGGGCGGACGCTCAGAACATCGTCCGTGGTTGTTTCGATGCGTCGCTCGATGACGGCAGCCTTGCTGGGACGACCTTCACGGTCATCTTCAGCTATGACGCCGACGAGGTGTCTGACACCGGCGACAGTTACGTGTCGCTCAGCTCATTTGACTTCACACTCCTCGGCGTGCCCTTCACCCGCGATGACATCTTTCAGGGTGGACAGGCGATCTTCCATGACGCGGTGCTGGACAATGTGACGGCGTCATTCCAGGTGCGTCTGCCGCCGAACTCGCCCGTGAACAACATCACGTTCGGGTTCGGAAGCTCCCGGGGAATCGCGTACATCGATCTTGACAATCAGTTCGGCAGCGGGTCGTTCGTGTTTTCCACCTGCCAACCTGCGGAGGCTGCCGCCGCCTCTTAGCCTTGGCTCAGGGGGGCGTCGCATCGGCGTCCAACGCTGTACCCACGGCCCCTGCAACCTTCCGGCCGTCGCGAGTGTCGAATATCGTACATAACGCCGCATTATGTCGACTCACTCGCCGAAGCTTCCCAGCATTTCGCACCTCCAATTCCTCGCCTTGGGAGTCCTTCTTTCCGGGGAACAGCCAGGCCGCCTCATCCGCGATGCCGCTCGCGGATTCGGGGTGCGACGCAGCGCCGCGGCATTCTATCAGATGATGGCGCGGATTGAGCGCGCCGGTCTGGTCGAGGGCTGGTATGAGCAGATCACGGTTGGCGACCAGGCGGTGACCGAGCGGCGTTACCGAATCACCACAGGCGGCAGGAAGGCCTGGGCGCAGGCACGGGCCTTCTATATGGAGGTCGGCCGGGCGGCCGACCGGCCGCGATGGTCCAATGCCTGACCGATGGCTGGCTCGCGCGCTGCTCTTCCTGTTGCCGACGAATGCCCGTCGGGAACTCTTCGAGCCCGCCGGGCACGACCTGCAGATTGTGTTCGCAACGCGCCGGGCACGCTTGTACTCGGGGGCCGCCCGGGCGGCGCTGCGCTGCTGGTACGTGATCAAGATGCTCGCCCTCTTTGCAGACTGTTGGCGAGTTGTCGTAACCAGCGTACCCGACCTCACGCACACCACCGATGCGCCCTCGACCCCGGTCCCCCGGAAACCCAAGGAGCGATTTGCGATGGTCCTCTATTACATCCGCCACGCGCTGCGCCGTCTCCTTCGCGAACCAGCCTTCACCTGCGCCGCGGGGCTCACGCTCGCTCTTGGCGTGGGCGCGAATGTCGCGGTGTTCGCCGTGGTGGAGGCCGTCCTCCTCAGGCCGCTCCCATACGCCGACGCCGATCGGCTCGTGATTCTCAATCATCGTGATCAGGGAACGGGACGCACGAAAGAGTTCATTGCGATTGGTGACTACGTGGATATCGCAGAGCGACAGACGATTTTCGACGGGTTTGCGGGGTACGGCTCTTTTCCGGTGACAGTCTTCGGCGCGGAGGAGCCCTATAGAGTGGCCGCGCTGCAGGCGGCGCCGGGTCTGCTCGAGATGCTCAAGGCCCGCCCGGTGGTCGGGCGGAGCCTGACCCCCGACGATTCACGCGTCGGCGCGGGTGCGGTGATGATGCTCGGCTACGAGCTCTGGAAGACTCGCTTCGGTTCCGACACGAGCATCGTCGGGCGCAGTGTGACCGTGGACACGCAGCCGCGACTGGTGGTCGGCATTGGGCCGCGCGGTTTCCGCTTTCCGCCGACGGCTGTTGCCGACGTGATTCTTCCAATGACGGTGCCGGCGCAGGCTCCAGCCGAGCGAAAGTCGAATTGGACGTTCGCCGTGGCTCGCCTCAAGTCGCAGGGCACAGCGCAAGATGCGTCCAGGCAGCTGGCCGTCATCTCGCACCAGATGGAGACCGAGCATCCGCGAAGCAATCAGGGGTCGACCTATTTTGTGGTGCCGCTCCGTGATGCGCTTGTGGGCGACACCAAGCCGGCGCTCGTGCTCCTCCTGTCTGCAGTCGGCGTGGTGCTCCTGATTGCGTGCGCCAACGTCGCGAACCTCCTGCTCGCCCGCTCCATGGGGCGCCGGCGCGAGATGGCGGTACGCATGGCGCTCGGCGCCGGGCGTGCGCGCCTCGCGGGGCAGTTGCTGACGGAGAGCCTCGTGCTCGCACTGGTCTCGAGCCTTGCCGGCGTGCTGGTTGCGCAGTGGGGCGCACGCGCACTCGTCGGTCTGATCCCCAAGTCCGTGACGATACCCGGTCTGATGGACGTGCGCATCAATGGCACCGTCCTGGGGTTCGCGCTGGGGATCACCGTGCTCGCGACGCTTGCGTTCTCGCTCGTGGCTGCGCTGACCGTGCGATCCGAGAGCGCTGGTGCGGCCCTCGTCACGGGAAGCCGAGCGACGATGAGCGTAATGGCGCGGCGGGCGACGTCGGGGTTGGTGGTCGCGGAGATCGCGCTGGCAACCGTGCTGCTCGTGGGCGCGGGACTGATCCTCCGGAGTTTTGCGGGGCTCCTGAGCGTCGATCCAGGCTTTCGCTACGATCATGTGCTGACGCTGAACATCGCCGTGCCGGCCGACCGCTACCGTGACGCCGGTGCACGCGATGCGTTCTACGCTCGCGCCTTTGACGCGCTTCGCGCCGTGCCTGATGTCAAGGACGTGGGGGCCGCAGCGGTCGTGCCGCTTACAGGCAACAACTGGACCGTCGGCTTCGAGCGTCCCGAGCGGCCTGTTCAGCCCGGCGAGCACCCGCCGGAAGTTGGCTGGCAGGTGGCCTCGGGCGGATATTTCAAGGCGCTGCAGATCCCGCTCGTCGCGGGCCGCCTGTTCGACGACCGCGACAGGCCCGGTGGCGGAAAGGTCGTGATCATCAGCGAGGCGATTCAGAAGCGTTTCTTTCCCGAAGGAAGTGCTGTGGGTCGGCAGTACAAGCTTGGCGAGCAGCTGATGGAGATCGTCGGTGTGGTGGGTGACATTCGGCGCACGGGACTGCGGGACGATCCGCGCGCCGACCTGTATTTCCCCTTCGAGAGCGCTGCGCCAACCGGGACCAACTTGTTCGTGCACACGTCGTCTGATCCCGCACATGTGCTGGCCTCCGTGCAGGGGGCACTCCGCACGGTCGAGCCACGCACGATCTTCCTCGAAACGCCGCGCACGCTCGCCGAGATTGCCAGCGAGTCCGTTCGCGTGACGCAACTGGTGCTCTGGCTCCTTGGCATCTTCGCCGCGACGGCATTGGTGCTGGCCGCCGTTGGCATCTACGGCGTCATGTCCTATGTCGTGCGCCAGCGCACGCGTGAGATCGGGACGCGGATCGCGCTGGGTGCGACGCGACACGATATCCTGTGGCTCGTGATGCGGCAGGGCGCGATGATCGCGGCGCTCGGCACCGTGGGCGGGATCGTTGCCGGCCTCGCCGCGGTTCGCTGGTTGCGGTCGCTGCTGTATGGCACATCATCCTGGGACCCGGTTACGCTCGGTGTGGCTGCTGCAGTGCTCGCGGCGACGACCCTGGTGGCGTGTCTGGTGCCGGCGCGGCGGGCGGCGGCGGTCGATCCGGCGAGGACGTTGGCGGAGCAGTGAGTCGACGCGGCCCCATCAATTCCTCGCATCGCGAATCGGGTGCGCCCGCACACAATTCCTTCGCCCAGACCTCGACCCATGCCGCGACTCCTCCGCTTCCTCGCGCTCGGCCTCCTCATTCTGGTCTTCGGCGCAGCCGGCGTCTACGCGTGGAAGAACCCCGAATCGTCCAGGCTCGACACCGCAGCACGCGCCGGCGTTCCCGGAGCGTTCGTCGCGCTCACGCACGGCACCACGCACTACGAGTCGGCCGGCCCCGACACCGGGCGCGTCGTTCTGCTCGTGCACGGCTTCTCGGTTCCATACTACATCTGGGACTCGACGTTTACTGCACTTCGCTCGGCCGGCTATCGAGTGATTCGTTACGATCTCTACGGGCGCGGCTGGTCGGACCGACCGAACGCGGCATACGACGGCGCATTGTATGATTCGCAGATTGACGGATTGCTGGACTCTCTCCACGTCACCGGCCCTGTCGATCTGATTGGCCTGTCGTTCGGGGGGTTCGTTACCGCGCACTACGTCGCCGGCCACCCGGCGCGTGTGCGCACGCTCACACTGGTCGATCCGCAGAGCAGCGGCAGACAGCTTCCCGCGTTACTTCGGACGCCGGTCGTCGGAACCTGGGTCTGGCAGGTGACGACTGTGCCGGGCATGGCCGATAATCAAGCGTCCGATTTCCTGCATCCGGAACGGTTTCCCACGTGGGCAGACCAGTACCGGCCACAGACGCACTTCAAGGGCTTCGGCCGATCGTTGTTGCGCACAGTCGGAATGACGTCACACGTCAGTTTCGACACGCTCTACGCCGCCGTGGCCAGAACGGGCGTGCCGGTGCTGCTCGTGTGGGGGAAGCAGGACCAGACGGTACGCTTGGGGCTGTCGGCCGTGGTGCGCAGGAACGTGCCGGCGGCCGAGTTCTACCCGGTAGACTCGGCTGGCCACCTTCCGCACATCGAACAGGCCGCGCTGGTCAACGCGCGTCTCTTCCAGTTCTTCGCGGCGCACCCGGCGGTTCCATAGCGAGCTTGGGGGATCAGTCTCGCCGGGCACCGCGCCCGCTCGTAGATTTCGCAATCTGCAGGCGCCGCACACCAACCCCCACCCCGACGACTGATGCGCGAGCAGCTGCAAGCCACGCTCGGTTCCGCGTATACCCTCGAGCGCGAACTCGGCGGCGGTGGGATGTCGCGTGTCTTCCTCGCCGAGGAGACCGCGCTTCACCGTAAGGTCGTAGTCAAAGTGCTCTCGCCCGAGCTTACGGCCGGCGTGAACGTCGAGCGGTTCAACCGAGAGATCCTGCTCGCGGCCAAGCTGCAGCATCCGCACATCGTGCCGGTGCTCACGGCGGGTGAAATGCAGGGGTTGCCCTATTATACGATGCCGTTCGTCGAGGGCGAGTCGCTGCGCGCGCGGTTGGCTCGCGCGAATGCGCTTTCGATCACCGATGCCGTAGGCTATCTCCGCGACGTCGCTAAGGCGCTGGCCTACGCGCACGAACGGGGCATCGTCCACCGCGACATCAAGCCCGACAATGTCCTCATCACGGGCGGCTCGGCGACGGTCACGGACTTCGGGATCGCCAAGGCCATCAGTGCCTCGCGCACGGGCGCGCCCGGCGCGACACTCACGCAGCTCGGCACGTCCATCGGAACGCCGACGTACATGTCGCCTGAACAGGCGGCGGGTGACCCGGACACGGACCGTCGCACCGACATCTATTCGTTCGGATGCATGGCGTACGAGCTGCTCACGGGGCAGCCCCCGTTCACCGAGAAGACGCCACGCAAGCTGCTCGCGGCGCACATGGGAGAAAAGCCGCGCGACGTCACGGAACTGCGCCCCGATACGCCGCCGGCGCTCGCCGCGCTGGTGATGCGATGCCTGGCGAAAGAAGCGGACGAACGGCCGCAACAGGCGAGCGACCTCGTGCACGTGCTCGAAACGGTGACGAGTTCGGGAGCCAACGTTGCGATGCCCCCGGTGTTGCTCGGCGGCCCGGCGATGTTCAGGAAGGCGCTCGCCGTCTATGCAGGTGCGTTCGTAGCGGTGGCGATTCTCGCGAAGGCAGCGATTGTCGGGATCGGACTCCCCGACTGGGTGTTCCCGGGCTCGCTCGTGGTGATGGCGCTTGGCCTTCCGGTCGTGCTCTGGACGGGTTACGTGCAGCGCGTCACCCGCCGCGCGTTGACCATGACGCCGACGTACACGCCGGGCGGCTCGTCGGTTGTTGCGCGCGGCACGATTGAGACGATCGCGCTCAGGGCGGCGCCGAAGATGAGTTGGTACCGCACGGCGCGCGGTGGCTTTTACGCGCTTGGTGCGTTCATCGCGATTATCGCGGCGTTCATGGTGATGCGCGCATTTGGCATCGGTCCAGTTGGCTCGTTGATGGGCAAGGGCACATTTGGTGCCAAGGAGACGATCGTTGTTGCGGACTTCAAGAGTCCGGCGGCCGACTCTCTGCTCGGCGTTACCGCATCGGAGGCCATTCGCACCGACCTGGCGCAGTCCACCAGCCTGAAAGTGCTCACCAAGGCGGCGGTGAGCGACATCCTGCGCTTGATGAAGCGGCCCACCGATGCCGGCGTGCCGTTCGAACTCGCGCGGGAGATCGCGAGCCGCGAAGGGGCCAAGGCGGTGCTCGATGGTTCCATCGTCCAGCTCGGCAGCAGCTACGTGATCTCAGCCCGCCTGGTGGGCGCGCTCGACGGCGCGGAGCTGGCGCAGTTCCGGCGCACGGCGAAGAACTCGGACGATCTCGTGCCGGCGCTCGGTGCGCTCTCGAAAGACATCCGCGGCAAGGTGGGCGAGTCGCTGCGGAACGTGCACGAATCAAACCCGCTCGAGCGGGTTACGACGTCGTCGCTACCGGCACTCAAGAAATACGTGGAAGGGATGCAGATCATCGATTCAAAAGGCGACGATGCGCGGGGCGTCCAGCTGCTCGAGCAGGCCGTCGCACTCGACAGCACGTTCGCAATGGCCTGGCGCCGAATCAGCGCGTCGTTCGTGAACCAGCCCGGCGGACAGGAGAAATCGCACGCGGCCATCAGCCAAGCGTTCCGGTACAGGGAGCGCCTCAGCGAGAACGAGAGGCTGCTCACCGAGGCCGGGTACTATGATTGGGGTCCGGCTCCGGACCGGGAGCGCGCGATTGCAGCTTACGAAGCCCTCATCGAACGCGACTCCGCGTACCGCGGGGCGCTGAACAACGTCGCCATTGCGTACCAGGAAAAGCGGGACTTCGCGAAGGCCGAGGATCGGTACCGCCGCGCAGCGGCAATCGTTCCCCCGTTCGGTGGCTCGTTCGCCGGGCTCCAGCAGGCACAGATCTCCCAGCGGAAGTACGCTGCGGCCGAAAGCACACTGGCGAAGTTCGAAAAGGCGTTGCCGTCGCACAGCTACATCCCGTCGATGAAGGGCGCGATGCTCATCGTGCGCGGGAATCTCTCGGGCGCGGACTCGCTGATGCGCGCGGCCCTCCCTGGCCTTGGCAGCGGCTTGGGGCGAACGTATGTCCTCGGGATGGTCGCCAACATCGCGGCCATGCGCGGCCGTCTGCGCGATGGGGAGCGATGGTTTTCCGAGACGGCCAAGGAACCGTCGGGCGCACCCGCTCCTGCGGTCCAGCGGCTTCAGGTCATACTCGACAGCGCCTGGGTTCAGGGTTACTTCCTGGGCGATGTGGCGGCATCGCGGGCTACCGTGCGGCGCGCGCTCGCGGCCGTGCCGATGGAGTCGCTCGACCCGGCCGACCGCCCGTGGCAGGACCTGCTCACAATCGCGGCGGCTACGCACGACGGGCCCGCCGCCCGCGGCTACGAGGCATCGCTCGAAAAGGATCTGCCGACCTCGAGGAAGGCGAGCCTCGTCGGTTATCGTGAGGCGATGCGCGGGATGGTCGCGGTGGCGGAGAACCGTCCCAAGGATGCGGCCGCGCTGTTCGCCGACGCATACAAGGCGGATATCGGCCGCGAGGACACGGGTCCTTGGCGTGCCCAGGCGTTCGACTTGGCCGAGCAGCCGGACTCGGCGATCGTCGAGTTCGAGCGGTACGTTGCTGCCCCGGATCCGTACCTGATAACTCGGCGAAACTTCCTCGCCGGCTCACACAAGCGGCTCGGCGAGCTTTATGAGGCGAAGGGCAACGCGGACAAGGCCGCCGAGCACTACCGCACGTTCATCGAGATGTGGAAGAACGCGGACCCGGAACTGCAGCCGCGGGTCGCTGACGCTCGCGAGCGGTTGCGGAAGCTGACGCCGGTCGAGCGGCGGAAGCCGTAGGCGGGGCGTTCAGCAGTTCACCTTTCGGCGTGAGGCATGCTCCAGCCGCGGTTACCGCGTGACACTGCGCGGGTGGCGCGGGGTATGATGGTATGTCGAGCGTTTCCGCTCGAACGCCAGCCGCAGAGGGGACCACATGACTCGCTCGATCTTGGCAGCTGCCATTGGTGTTGCGGCCGCTTCATGCTCGCGCGGCGCCAGCGACCTGACTACTGTCCCGCCCGCCGCTTGCGCCGTGGTTGCCTCGGCGGGAATCACGGTCACCCTGATGGACTCGGTTACCGGCCGAACCACACCATTCACGGGCGCCTCGCAGTAGCGGCAGAAGGGACGTTCCGGGATTCCACCGCGCTCGCAATACCCGACCCTGCCGCGACGACGGTCCAGCTCCGGCTGGTGTACAATCGCGCGGGAGTCTATGACGTGATCGTTCACGCTGACCGCTACCAGCCCTGGACGCGGCCGGCCGTCCGGGTGAACCCGGCTGGCTTCTGTTCCACGGTGATCAATGTGCCCCTGATCGCACGGCTCGTGCCGGTTGTCGCCCTCAGGTAGATGAGCGGCCGGATTCCGCCGTACGCGCTGGCCCCGCAGGCGTGCCGCGCTAACATCTGATGGGTCTCTCCAGGAGGATCGATGCGGCTGCTCTCCCGCCGGTTCACGGTGCTTGCTGCTCTGCCCGCTCTCTTCGCGGTATCCATCGCCGCAAGACTCAGCCCCGGCGCGCGCCCGCCCGCGCGGGCCGACGTCACCTTTTCCGACACGCGCCTCAAGAATGGCCTCCGGGTGATCATCGCCGAAGACCACAACGCGCCGGTTTTCTCGATTGCCGTCAACTACAATGTCGGCTCCCGCGACGAGCGCCGGGGCCGCACAGGTTTCGCGCACCTCTTCGAGCACATGATGTTCAAGGGGTCGGAGAACGTGGGGCCGGGCGAGCATTTCATGCAGGTGTTCAACAACGGTGGCAACATGAATGGCACCACCAACAAAGACCGCACCGTCTACTATGAGACCCTGCCGGCCAACCAGCTCGACCTCGGTCTCTTTCTCGAAGCCGACCGGATGCATTCGCTCGTGATCAACAAGGAGAACCTCGACAACCAGCGGAATGCTGTTCAGGAGGAGCGGCGCCTCGGCGTCGACAATCAGGCCTATGGCCATACATTCGAGGCCATCGACTCGATGGCCTACTCCAACTTTGCGTACCGGCACTCGGTAATCGGGTCCATGGCGGATCTGAACGCGGCGTCAGTGGATGACGTGTCGGGATTCTTCAAGACGTACTACGCGCCGAACAACGCGGTCCTGGCGATTGTCGGCGATGTCAGCACGCGCGACTGCCTTGCCAAAGTGAGAAAGTACTTCGAGGGCATTGCGCAGCAGCCCGCGCCCGCGACGGTCGACATGACCGAGCCGCCACCGTCGGGTGAGAAACGGCTCGTGCTCGACGATCAGCTCGCGCGCCTGACCCGCGTCGACATTGTGTTCAGGGTGCCGCCCTCCGGCACCGCCGATGACGATGCGCTCTCCGTGCTGGCCACGGTCCTCGGCGGCGGGCGGAGCTCGCGGTTCTACGAGGCACTGGTGCACCAGCAACAGCTGGCGAGCAACGTGTTCGTGTTCAAGGGTGAATCGCGTGGCCCTGCGCTCCTGCAGGCCTCGATAACCGTTGCTCCGGGAAAAGCGGCCGACGATGCGGAGAAGACGGCCTACGCCGAGATCGAGAAGGTGAAGCTGGCGCCCCCGGCGGACTGGGAAATTGAGAAGGCGCGCACCGCTGCAATGCGCACACTGGTTGCAGGACTCCAGAGCTCGCTCCAGCGCGCCCTTCTGCTCTCGCAATACGCCCTGTTCTACAATGATCCTGCGCGCATCAACACTCGCGCCGCGCGCATTGGCGCGGTCACGGCCGCGGATGTGCAGCGCGTGGCGCGGCAGTACCTCACACCCGACAACCGCACGGTTGTCGTCACGAACCCCAAACCAGCCGCTGCCCGCGGAGGCGAATAATGCTTCCCTCAAGGATTGTGCTCGCGACCGCAGCGGCGTTTGCCGGCGCGTTGCCCGGCGTTCCCGTCGTGGCGACTGCTGCTGCACAAATAGCTCCGCCTGCCCAGCAGGGTCCTCCGAGCAGCAAGGCCGTGGTCATGAAGGGCAAGGCACCAGTCTCCGAGAAGGTTCTCGAGGTGAAGCTGCCGCGCCCCAGGGAGGGAGATCTTGCGAATGGACTGCACTTGATGGTGCTCGAAGACCATCGCGCGCCGCAGGTGAGCTTCAGCCTCATCATTCCGGGTGCGGGCGGCTATTTCGACCCGCCGGGTTCGGTCGGGCTCGCCGCCACCACGTCCTCCGTGATGCGGGAAGGGACGGTGTCGCGGACGAGCAGCCAGATCTCCGAGCAGCTCGAGACGATGTCGGCGACACTCTTCGTGAACACGGGCATGTCGGCGCTCGACGTCACGATCTTCGGGTCGAGCCTCAAGGAGCAGGCTGCCAGGCTCTTCGACCTCACCGCGGACGTCCTGCTGCATCCGTCGTTTCCCGATGATGAGCTGGCCAAGTACAAGCAGCGCACGAAGGCGGGGCTCAACCAGAACCGGTCATTCCCCGGCTTTCTCGCGCAGGAGCTGTTCAGCAAGGCGATGTACGGCGACGACCCGGCAGGGCGCTTCTTCATCACACCCGACCAGCTCGACAAGGTGACGCGCGCGGCGATGGTCGATTTCCACCGCACGCACTATGTGCCGGACCACGCGGCCATTGCGATTTCAGGCGACATTTCGTGGGACGATGCGAAGAAGCTGGTTGAATCGAAGCTGGGCTCGTGGAACAGGGCGGGAGTCGCCGCGGTCAGTGCGCACGAAACGCCGGCGATGGGGCCCGCGAAGGTTCTCCTGGTTGACCGTCCGAATTCAGTGCAGACGAGTTTCGTCGTGGGCACGCAGGCGATTGATCGCGTCAATCCCGACTACGATGTGCTTCAGGTGATGAACCAGGTTGTGGGTGGCGGGCCGACGGGACGGTTGTTCGTGCACCTGCGCGAGGAGAAGGGCTATACCTACGGCGCCTATAGCGGCCTGAGCGCGGGACGGTTCAGGGGAACGTGGAATGCGGGCACCGATGTGCGCAGCGAGGTGACTGAGCCGGCGCTGCGCGACTTGATGGCGGAACTCGTTGCGATTCGTGACACGGTGGTGCCGGAGCAGGAGCTGAAGGAGCGGAAGCGCTCGATGGTTGCGTCGTTCGCGCTCTCGCTGGAAAGCCCGCAGCAGGTGCTCAACTACTATGTAACGCGGTGGACGTACGGGCTTCCCGCCGACTATTGGGATAAGTATCCCGCACGAATCATGGCCGTGAATGCTGCGCAGGTACAGGCGGCGGCGAGGAAATATCTCGACCCGAGCCGGGTGCAGATCGTTGCCGTGGGAGATGGGGCGAAGGTGGAGAGTATCCTCAGGAAGTTCGGGCCGTTGGAGAAGTACGATACCGAAGGGAAACGAGTGATGGGGGTGGTTCCGTAGAACTACGGATGATCATTTCACTTCACTTCTCTCACTACTGAACAAATGATGTGATGCTCCGGTACTCCATCCACGAGCGCACCACATGGGAAAAAGCCCCCCCCAACACTCGAAGGATGCGAGACTATGAGCACGCGCATGGTCGCAACGCTGGTAGCAAGTGTCGGCATGGCTGCATGTGGCGGCAGTTCCTCGTCGGGCTATTTGACGAGCACGAACCCGGCGCCGGTGGCGCCCAATACGATCGTTGCTGGAGCGGATATCACGTTCAATCCGACGACGCTTACGGTGACCAAGGGAACGAGCGTGGCATTCGTCCATCAAGCGGTCGTTCACCAGGTCTACTTCGTGGGTGCAGGGAAGCCGGCTGACCTTCCGAGGGCGTCGAATTCGACCATTTCGCGGACGTTTGACAACGCGGGTTCGTACGGCGTGCGCTGCAGCATTCATTCAGATATGGCAGCGACCATTACGGTCCAGTAGCGGAGCCGCACATTGGTGTACACAAGCGGCGCCTCGAAGAATCCGACTGCCAAGACCAGCCGCGGTCCGCCCAACAGGTCTTGCCCACCTGGATTGTGTCACTCGCCAGTGACACCCGTCAGCCTGGCCAGGGCGCAAGTCGGCTACGTGAAGCTTCGCGCCATCACGAGAAACACGTCATACAGCGAGTGTGTCCACGCTGTGATGCCGAAGCCGCGCGCGACGAAAAGGCCGCTGAAGGCAAGGCCGGCCACGGTGCGGAACACGAACGACTTGAGCTCCAGCGCGTCGCCGTAGGGCCCGACATAATGGAAGGCCGCAAACACCAGCGCGCCGCCGAGCACGGCAAAGGCCTTGGTCGTCACCGGTCCCCATCCCATGAGTCGCCTCCCAGCGATCATCAAGCCGCCCACGATCAGGACCCGGAAGAGAAGCTCCTCATACAACCCGGCCCCGAGTGAGACGGTCAGCGCCGTTGGCCAGCCGAGGCTTCCGAGTGTGCCTGGTGCGGCTCGCTGGCCGATGGACAGGACGGTAAACGTGGTCACAAGCTGCGCCGTGATCAGCCCAACGACGAAACCGAGCAGCAGCGCCAGTGCAGCGGACTCGACGAGCATGAGCAAGAAGACGCGCGCGCGGAGTCCGCCGGGGTTGCGGCGCACGTCGCGCACCGCCAGAGCGACGATCGTTATCACGAGGAGTGCCGAAAAGATCAGCGGTCCGCTTGGCCCGGCAACACTCGAAAAGAGGGCCTTGAGCATGACGTCGGCGCCGTTGCGAAGACCACCGGTGGGCCCCTGAATGGCGTTTGCCATCAACTCGTAGATCACGAGAAGCGGCAGCGCGAATGTGAGCGAGTAGCGAGGGGATTTGCTGAGCGAGAAGTACGCCGGGATCACGAGGGGCACGCGAAAGAAGGGGGCACTCAATCGTTACGCACTGGCGCAGGGAGCGTTTCAGTGTGATGGCCTTAATGTGCCGTCGCGCCGCGCGTCTAAGCTAGACGGTAGCGATTCGCGGCACACGGCCGGCGTCCCGGACGAGAGGAGTAGCGCCTGATGGCTAGCCGTCTGGTTCACAAGAAGAGCCCGCATGGAGCGCAGGCGACGATTGACCGCCTGGAAAACATCGTGCGTGCGGCGGGTTCCAGAGTCTTTGCGCGCTTCGATCACACGGCGGGCGCCGCATCCGCAGGACTCGCCCTTCGGCCGACGGTGGTTCTGGTTTTCGGGAATGTGAAGGTCGGCACGCCGCTGATACAAGAAGCGCAGACCATTGGGCTTGACCTCCCCCTCCGGGTCGTCGCCTGGGAGGACGTCGCCGGACAGGTGTGGCTGACGTACCATGAACCTGACACGATCGCCCGCGAGCACGACATCCCGGCCGGAAATCCGCACGTCGCCGCGCTTGCGCTGGCGCTTCGTGCCGTCACAGAGGAGGCCCTGCGACCCTGACGCGGCGCCCATGCTGTGGCCCGCATCATGTCGGTTCCCCCTGACCGTTCGGCCAGTGCCGCGGTGAGACATGCGCCGCCATCCTTCGACCGTGGCCAATGCGAACCCGCAACCACGCGACAGGAACCCCTCCAGAGGATCCAACCGCATGCCCGTTTCAACCGCAACCAATTCCCTC
>DASZZO010000290.1:0-28550 GCA_035544915.1 Gemmatimonadaceae bacterium
GAGCGCGCACGCGCAGCCCGCCGTAACTCGACGGAAGCGTCGTGGTGGCCGCGAGATCCCACCGCGGTGCGGCGCGCGAGCGGAAGAGCGGCACGCCGGCGCCGTCGCCTACTTCCAGGTCGATCACGTCGCTGTTCGTCCGCGCGGCCACGAGTGAAGACGGGAGCAGGTCGTTCGAGCTCAGCACGCCGCCGAGCAGGTTGTTGAGCGCCGACATCGGGTACTCGACCGCATAGACGAACGTGTCGCCGCGAACCGTGGGCATCGAGCGCGACGCGAACACGCGGGTGCTCGAGTCGTAGCGCACGACGACGAAGTCGTATCCCCAACTCGACCTTGGCTGGCGCCGCGCCACGCCTGAGAGGAGCTGGTTTATCCACCGGCTCTCGTCGCGACCGTATGCGATAACGCGCACCGTGTAGTGCGGCATTCCCGGTGGATCCGCGAGCCAGCCGTCCACGGAGTCGGCGGCGTAGTTCGGTCCGATTCCAAGGGTGTCGGCGCCCAGCCTGAACCCGAGGTATCGCAGGGGCGAGGGGCCGCGTCTTGGCCGGTGGCAGTTGCAGCGCGCGTCCCAGGGGATGTAGTGCCCGATCTCATGCGCGTCCGGTATTGACGGGTTGATGTGCAGCCCGTCGCCATGGTTCACCGGGCCGAGCAGCTCGTCTACCGCGTCACGAATCCGCATGAGGAGGTGCTCGCGGTAGCTCCACGCAGCAAAGTTGGCGTAGTCCGCGGAGGCTCGTTCCGCGACCACCTCGCTCGAGCGCGCGGCCCTGTATGCCTCGCCGAGGATGACCACCACCGATGCCATCGAGGCAACGAGCAGGAGCTGGAGCCAGAGGATGGCGGATCGCGGGCGGCCGGATGGCATCTAATGAATGTGGCCCACTCGGCTGGCGGGCAGGGAGGGGCCAGTTGTGAAGAATCCGTGAAGGCGGACGCTGCCGCGCCGCCGATCGCCCGGGGCGGTCCTCCAATGCTTCTAACAGATCTCACACAATTCGGCGCAACCGGACGACGTTCAATTCGTGACGAATCAGCAACCCGAACTCTTGTGAGGAGGCGCATGATCGTGAAGAGGCTCGCGTACCGCTCGCTCTTCGTCCTGCTCGGCTCGGCGGCGTCGCTGCAGGCACAGGCCGACACGGCGGCGCTGGGGAAGTCACTCGCCGGCAAGCGAGCGATAGCCTGGGTGAACGCGTTGAACTCGGATGGTGGCGCGCAGGTGGAGGCATTCCTTCGAGCAAACCTGTCCCCTGCGGAACTCTCCGCGGACCACCAATGTCCCAGCGGCTGAAGCGCTACGAGGACATGCACGACCGGTTCAGCCCCTTGACGATCGTGACCGTCGTGGAAAAGGGCGAGCGGAAGGTCGTCTTGATGCTGGGGGCGAAGGATAGTCAGCGACTGCGGTTCATGCTCGATCTCGAGCCCGAGCCTCCTCACGGGATCGCAGGGTACGACCTCCAACCGGTAAAGGGATAAGCCCGCCTGTTAAGGTGACACGACTACGGCGGGCAACTCCCGATGATCGCCGCGCGATCACGGAGTTGTTGATCCTGACGGGCCTGCCACTCGCGGGCGCCGAGGCGCACTTGGCGGACTTCGTCGTGGCCGAGAATCCGGCAGTGGTCGGATGCGCCGGGCTTGAGCGCTATGGCTCAGCGGCGCTCCTCCGCTCCGTCACCGTCAGCCCGCTGCTCCGTGGAGCCGGCATCGGTACTGCGCTCGTGGAAGAGTGCATTGCGATGGCCCGCGCAACCGGGATCACGAAGCTGGTGCTGCTCATCGAGACGGCCGAAACGTTCTTCTCGACGTTCGGGTTCGTGCGTGTCGCGAGGACAGCCGTGCCGGCCGCGGTCCAGGAGTCGGAAGAGCTTC
The DNA here is from genome assembly GCA_035544915.1 of Gemmatimonadaceae bacterium. Taxonomy (GTDB): domain Bacteria; phylum Gemmatimonadota; class Gemmatimonadetes; order Gemmatimonadales; family Gemmatimonadaceae; genus Fen-1231. The sequence goes on from DASZZO010000290.1 coordinate 1,885, forward strand.
GCGGAGCCTGTCCGGTGAGCGCGACAGCCATGTATCTCGATCTTTGTCGGGCGGACGGGCTTCCCGGAACCCGCGCGTAGTCAGGAGGCGTCACGCAAGCAGGCTACGGCACCTCCGGCGCGTCAGCCGGCGCCGGGCCAAGGCGCGCGAGGGCTTGAGTCGACTGCGCATGCGCGGGGTTCAGCGCAATGGCCGCACGGTACATTGCGCGCGCCTTGTCACGGTCGCCGCGGTGCTCCGCGATGGTACCGAGCCGCCAGTACGCGTCGGCGTGCGTGGGCGAGGCGTCGGCGGGTGACCTCTTGATGTAGAGTTCGAGGGAAGCCTGCGCCGCGTCGAGCTCACGTCCCGTGAGGGAACCCACCTTGCCGATTTGGTAGAGGGCCGCCACCCTGGCCGAATCGGCTCTTACCAATGCGCCCAGGGCAGCCATGACCGCGAGTCGCCCGGCGACCGAGGTGTCGACGTTTATCAGGGACGCCGCGAGCCTGACTGCGCGGTCTCCGTCCGCCCGCGCCTCCACAGACCCGAGAGTTCGCCGGGCATTCGCGAGCACCTCGGTTCGGACCAGGTCTACGGACATGCTTGCCGACAGGTCTTCGGGCGAGATCCCGGCTGTCGCGGCGGCGCGGACGAGCGCGGGGTAGTCCGCCGTTTCGGTGGACGGCGCGCTGAGCAACGCGCGCAGCATTGCCATGACTCTCGGTTCGCCGACGCGATGCTCGAGGCCAAGCAGCGCCATGGGTGCGAACCGGTATCGGAAGGAAGTGGAGATCTCATCCTTGTCGGCAATCTCCGCCAGCGCGGGATATCTGGGCGCCAACTCCGGAAGGTAGTCCACGAGCCGTTGAGCGAGCGCCACCTCGCCTCGCATCGCGCCGATCGATTTCAAGGAGAGGTATTCCGCCGTCGACTCGAGAGCGAACCAGAAGAGGGGGCCATGCGGATAGCGGATCGTGCCGAAGTAGTAGTGACCCATCTCGTGACTGAGCGCTCCCCACAGCCCGCCGGGAAGCCTCGCTTGTCCATGGTCTCGCTCGACCAAGGCGCCGAAATCGAGGCCGCCCGAGAATGTGACGGTCGGCCACGTCACGAACTGCCAGTTCACCTGCCCGTGGCGGCAGTCCTGTGAGATGGACTCGAACGAGAGGAGCGCGGGTGTTTCGCGGTATGGGATCCTGAGAAGTCCCCCGTAATAGCCGCCGATACTCGCGATCCCCGATGTGAAGGCGGCTGCCGTGCTGTCGCTCGCAGCACGCCCGAGAAACGTTGCGACCGGCGTACGACGAATCGAGATCTGTCCCGCGTAGAGGAGCAGGCTGCGCGGCGTCGCCGATTCGAACACGCCGGCCGTGTCCGCGACCGCAGCCGAGCCGTTCACGTATATCGACCGGCACGCTGGGCACCGCACCGTCATCCGGTACGTGACCTCGTCCTCTGTCGCGGTGGTCGTCGAATCGAAGAGCGTGGGGTACCAGCAGGCTTGCTCAGCTGCCCGCACCGTTCCACGAAAGGCGACGATCCGTCCCTTCCAGTCGGCGGTCGCCGAGTTCGTGTCGAACACGGGCACCGCGCCACGGTACTCGACGCACACCTTGCTGAATGCCGGGAGGGCATCCGGCTGGCGGATGACGTACCCGCGAGCCTCGCCGATCATGCGGCCGGCGATGTCTCCCTCGTACGGGATGCTTCGCCCGCCGCTATCGCGCACGTGCTTGACGTTGAGCGGGGCGCCAAGAAGAAAGCGGAGGACACGCCTTGGCTCGAAGTGGGCCAGGCACATAGTGCCGTCGAGAATTCCCTCCGAAGGAATCACCAGCAGCCGCCCATCAAGACGCGGCGGTTGGGCGGCCGCTACGGAGAGGGGCAGGATCCCCAGTAGAGAGATCGCTAGCTGTATCAGCCGACTTCCTTTCCCGTTCGCGAACGACATGGTGGGCTCCGGCGGGACCCTCGCTCGTTCGACAGCGACGAACGACCCCGGGTTGGCTGTTCCCGGGGAGTCGAACATAGCAACCGTCGCCCTCGACTCGCCATTGTGCGAGAACTGTTCAGGAACCAGGGCGTCGCGGTGGGGCGACGAGAAGGACGGAGGCGCGCGTAGATTGCGCACCATGTCCGGCTCACGCACCCACTCCCTGCGGCTTATCTGGGCGGCGTGGACCATTCCCGCCGTGCTCTCGACCTTCGAGACGATAATGCAGATGGGGCTCGCCGGCCGGCCGATGCCCTTGTGGCGGGCGTTTGCCTCCGAGGCGCCGGGCTATTACGTCTGGGCGCTCTTTACGCCAGCTGTCGCCCGGCTTGCAGCACGGTTTCCGCTCGGTCCGTCGGCGCGCATCCGGAACCTTGCGCCCCACCTCGGCGCTTGGCTCGTGGTCGCGTCGGCATCGGCCCTCGTGTCCACGCTCCTGAGCATAACGGTCCGGGGTACCCGCACGTCGGCGTTCGGCGTGCTCTGGCGTTCATGGCTCTTCGGAGCGCTTCCGTTCTCCGTCACCGCGTACGCCGGGGTGGTGATCGTCTGCGCTTTCATCGCGAATCGCGAGCGGCTGGCCGCGCGTGAGCGCGAGGCCGCGGAGCTCGCGCGGGCGCTATCCGAGGCCCAGCTGTCCGCGCTCCGGGCACAGCTCCAGCCTCACTTCCTCTTCAACAGCCTCAACGGAATCATCGCGCTCGTGCGTGACGCAGACACCGCGCGTGCGGCGGCTGCGCTGGAGTCGCTCAGCCAGCTCCTGCGGAGCGCCCTCCGCCTCGGCGCCGCCCCGGAGGTCGCCCTGTCCGACGAGGTCACGTTCGTCCGGGACTACCTTGCTCTGGAAGGGCTGCGCTTCACCGAGCGCCTCGACGTGACGATTTCCATCCCTCCCGAACTGCTCAACGCGGCGGTGCCCACGTTCACCCTGCAGCTGCTGACCGAGAACGCGGTAAAGCACAACCTCATGGCCAAACGGCCGGCCCTCCGGATTGCCGTCTCGGCGGCCGCCGACGGAGTGGCGCTCGTCCTCCGCGTGACCGACAATGGCGTCGGGCCGGGCGCCACCGTTGACGCGACGAAAGGAGTCGGCCTCGCCAACCTGCGGACGCGGCTCGCGACCATGTTTGGCGGCGCGGCAGCAATCGCGCTGGCGCCAAACGCCGGTGGCGGCAGCGTTGCCGAAGTCCATCTGCCCGTCCGATTCGTGGACGCCTCATGACGCTGCGCGTGCTCATCGTTGACGACGAGCGACTCGCGCGCCGCGCATTGCGACAACTGCTCGTGAAGCATGCGGACGTCGAAATCGTCGGCGAATGCGCGGACGCCATCGACGCGGCGGAAGAACTTCGTCAGCGCGAGGTGGACCTCGTTCTCCTCGATATCCGGATGCCGGCGCTGTCCGGCCTCACGTTCGCACTGGGCATGTCGGCGCGGCCATTCATCGTGTTCGTGACCGCGCACGACGAGCATGCCGCGGCCGCATTCGAGACAGGCGCGGCCGACTATCTGCTGAAGCCGGTCACCGCGAGGCGGATGGCTTCGATGCTTTCGCGCGTCCGCGCGCGAAAGGCCGAGGCGGAGGCCGCCGCGCTCGCGCGACCGCGTGCCGGACGGCGGGTCCGCGAACGCCACCTCGACCGTCTCGTGGTCCGCGTCGGCACGCGCGACGTCGTCGTTCCGGTGGACGAGATCGAGCTGCTGGCGGCGGACGACGTGCACGTCGCGGTGCATGCGCACGGGCGACGCTACCTGATGCGGGCGACCCTCGACCAGCTGGCCACGCGCCTCGATCCCGGGCAGTTCGTTCGCGTCCACCGCTCGTACGTCGTGCCGCTCCACGCCGTGGTCGCCATCAGGCGCGCGGCCCGGGGAGCGGCGATACTCGAGCTTCAAAACGGCGCAGCCGTCCCCGTGAGCCGCCGCCGAAAGAAGGCGCTCCGCGGGTTGAGCGCCGATGCAGCGAGGGGCTGAGCCGGGCCGGCTGCCGGGCCGTTCGCGACAGGAATGACGCCGTTGGCGACAATGCCGTCGTTCGGCGGAAAGAGTCGCCCAGCTTCCGTCCGTCTCCAGCCCGGAACGCTGCATGCCGCATCTCTTCCTCGTCGCCATCGCGCTCTCGGTTACCGGTGCCGCGCCCGATTCCGCCACGCGCGCCCTCCTCGACACTGCGGCGGCCGGCATGGGAGGAATGCAAACGCTCCGTGCCATTCAGCGCGTACGAGTCGAGTCGATCACGGAGTGGCAGCGCCTCGCGATGGATGACCGGCAACATCCAACCGTCAGCAGCTACGAGCGGAGCACCGAGTGGCGCGACTATGGCGTTCCGGCGTGGCGGTACACGCGGAACTTCGCAAATGGCACCGGATGGCAGACGGTCGTGGACCTCGTCGTGGACTCGGTGGCCGCCTTTCACTTCGGTGGCAAGTGGGCGCCGCAGAACGTGGCGTACGTAGACGAGCGCAACGAGTGGTTCGCGCTCAACCCGGACCGTGTCGTTGTTGCCGCATGGTCGGCGGTCGATGCGCGCACTCTCGCTGACACGACTATCGGGTCCCGGCGGCTCCGTCGTGTGCGGGCGACGATCAACGGTGCCGCGGCAACGTTGCACATCGGCGTCACCGATGGGCTCCTGACTCTGGTCACCCTCCGCGCGGCCCAGCCGCGCGATTTCGGGCTTGCGCCGTGGGGCGTCATGGACGTGGCGGTGTGGTACTCGCGCTGGCAGCGCGTCTCGGCGATGCCCGCGCTGACGATCCCGACCCAGCTCGACATCTTCCGCGCCGGCCACGCGTACAAGCGCGTTACCGCGCTCGGCGTGCAGGTCAATCCGGACATCCCCGCCGACACGCTCGCCATGCCGGACTCGCTGCGGCGCGCGTTCATGGCAACCGGCAACAAGCCGATGTTCGATTCTCCGGTGGATTCCGCGAAGATCGTCGACGATCACTTCGCGGTCTTCGGGACGTTCGGCACGCCGGCCGGGGCGGTGAAGGTCGGCGGCGTCTGGCTCATGCTCGATGCCGGAGTTGCTCCCCTCATGATCGAGCGGAGCGCGGCATTCCTTGCCAGGGCAGATCCCGGTACTCCCCTTATCGGGGCGATCCTCGACCAGCAGAACGCACAGGGTGGACTCGCGTGGCTGGCGCAGCGCAAGCTCAAGGCGTGGGTCACGCCGGGCGCGAAAGGCTACGCTGACGCCACGAGGCGAGGCTGGAGCTTGCCCGCGGGGGCCATCACTCACGTGCAACCCGGAACGTGGATCCGTGTCGGCACCGACTCCGTCCGCGTGGAAACGCTCGACCTTCCGGACGCGCCGCGCGCCGGCATAGTGTTCGTGCCGTCGCTCCGGTGGGCGTTCGCGTCGATGGCAATTGGGCCGGTTGCCCTTGAGCGAGTTCAAGCCCTCGTCCGTGCGCGACACTGGGACGTCGCCCGGGTGGGAGTGCCCCGGAACGTCGTCGGGGATCTTATGCCGCGATAGGCACGGGTGCGCGCCGGCAAACCCGGGACAGGTGACGGCTGTCCAACGGGAAACAATCAACGCAGGAGCCCCACCTGTGCGCGCACTCCGTCAGGCCTTCCGCGCCTCCGCCGCCGTCCCGACTTCGCCCTCACGGCCATCCTGAGCCTCGGAGTCGGCATCGCCGCCATCACCACGGTGCTGAGCGTCGTCGATGCGCTCCTCATCCGGGCCACTCGTCCTCTGGGGAGACCCCTCGGAGGCGCTGCGTGGATCTGACCGATGCCCAGTGGCGACGTTTGGAGCCCTTGCTGCCGAAGCCCCGCGTGCGGAAGGATGGCCGCGGGCGTCCGTGGCGCGATCCGCGCGACGTGCTGGACGCGATTCTCTGGGTCATGCGCACGGGCGCGCCGTGGCACGATCTGCCGCCACGGTACCCCCCGTATCAGACCTGTCATCGGCGCTTTCAACTGTGGGCGCGGAGTGGCACGCTGCATCGGGTGCTGCACTTGCTCGCGCGCCAACTCGCCGAGGCCGGGGGCTTCGACCTCACGGAAGCGTTCATCGATGCGACCTTCGCGGGCGCGAAAAAAGGGGCGCCTGCGTCGGCCTCACCCGCAAAGGCAAAGGGACGAAGATTATGGCGATCGCAGACGGCGCTGGTCTTCCTCTCGCCGTTACTATCGCAAGTGCGAACCCCAGCGAGCTCACGCTCGTCGACGACGCGCTGAAGAGCGCCTTTCTCCCCCGGTGGCGGCCGCTCCGGCTCATCGGCGATCGCGGCTACGACAGCGATGCGCTCGATGCGCGCTTGGCCGCGCGCGGGATCGAGTTCATCGCGCCCCATCGCTCGACCCGCACGAACATCACCCAGGACGGCCGGCAGCTCCGGCGCTACTGCCGCCGCTGGAAGATCGAACGCCGCTTCGCGTGGCTGCAGAACTTTCGACGCCTCGTGACGCGCTATGAGCGCCACGCCGAGAACTTCCTGGCATTCGTCCAGCTCGGATGCATCATCATCCTCTCTCGCCAGTTTGTGAGATGAGTTCTAGCCAAACACTTGGCAACAAACCCGCTGGCTCTCCGCGTTCTGCGTGGTCTCGTAATCACCCACTTCCACTTGTTCGACGAGGACCGGGAAGTCAGGCAGCGGATTTGTTCCGTGTTGCGGATCGACGTCAAACCGCTTCCGCGGTGGAACCGGGAGCGCGACCGCGCCATGGCAGCAGGAGTTGAGATCCTGCTTGAAGTCTTCTATCCTGGGGAGCAGCTCATACGGGATGTTCTTCATCGACGGGATGCAGCCTGCCCACCGGATCCCGCGCTCGCGCCCGTGACCAGGGACGAAGCGGTTTCTCGGTGCGTCGCCTTCCAGCAGCGCGCTTCCTGGGTGGTAGCGCTGGGATGCCCGCTCGTTCTTGCAGCACTGACGCCACTTGTTCGCCGCGCCGTGCCGCCAGCGCTCGCTCCCGGGCCTCTGACTGCTCTCATGTCCGTGTCGCAGGCGCCAGCCGTCCCCGCATATTGGGGTAGCCTGACGCCGGGACCCTATTCGGTGGGCTTTCAACAGCGCTGGGTAATCGATTCTACCCGCCGCCTGCCTGCCGGCAAAGCGGCCGGTCCCGCGTTCAGGCCCATTCTCATGAACGTGTGGTACCCGTCGTCCGTTCGGGCCGGGTCGCGGATGCGATATCGCGACTACTTCGACGGCGCGGAGCGATCGGCCGCATCGATACCGTTGTTGCCGAACTACGCGCGCGCGCTGGTGCGGTTCGAGCTTGGTAAAGTCACCGAAGAGATCATGCGGTCTCCCGATCGCGGCTCGCTTCCGCCCGATCGCCGTCGGCTCTTCGACGACTTCCTCGACGCGCCGACTGCCGTGCGCCGAAATGTCTTGATGGCTCACGGCTCGTTCCCGATCGTGATCTATTTTCAGGGGTCACAGTCGACGTACGATGACAACGTCGCCCTCTGCGAGTACTTGGCGAGCCGAGGGTACGTCGTCCTGGGGAGCGCATATCCCGCCGAGGACAATGGGGGCTTCGCGACGAACGTGATTGATCGATCGCGCGAGCGCGACGCCCGTCATCTCCTGGTCGAGGTGAGGCGATTCCCGAATGTCGATCCTGCGCGCGTCACGGTGATCGGGCACAGCGCCGGTGCGCAAGCGGCCCTCCTCTTCTCGGCGGACCCGAGCGCACCAATCGACGCCGTCCTGTCCCTCGATACGACGCAGGACTACTGGACCCTCGAAGATCGGCGATTCGCCTACTTCACCGACCCGGTGCTCGAGCGCCGACGCGAGATCAAGACGCCCACCGTGTTCTTCGCGAACCCGAGGGCGATGTTCGAACTTGGTGATTCCCTCTCTGCTTGTCGTCGCTGGTACGTGACCGTCGAGAGCGTTGAGCACAACGATTTCATCACACAGGGCATCATTCATCGGGAGCTTTCCTCTTCTACTCCTGCCGAGCGCGCCGAAGCGACCGCTGCGCGCCGATCCTTCGACGGCATGGTGACGTTCATCGAACGGTGGCTGGCGGCGCAACGGAGTGGTTCCCGGGTTGCGGTCGGCGGCCTTGGGCCGCTCTCGGTGGTGGAGGTCCCCATCGGCGAAACCGGGCCGACGCTACAAAGCACGGGCAAGGCGTCACCGCGCGAGGTCCGTCATCTCCTCTCGTCGCGAGGTGAAATCGAGGCCGTCGGCGCGATTCTCCGGACCCGGGCCGCCGACTCGACGGCTCCCGCGGGTACCGTGGATGTGGCGCTCGCGTTGGTGGAGAAACTCGCGTTGGGTCCGGAGCCAGTCCGCGCCCGGGATTCCTACGAGCGGTTGGTCGCTGCTGATACCGCGTATCGGAGCGTGTTCAGGAGTATGACGCTCTTGGGCAGATACTGGGATGGGGTCGGCGATCGTTCCCTGGCTCTGACGTGGTGGCGGATGGCAGCGACGATCAATCCAACCGATAGCGTTGCGGCCAGGCGTAGCAAGCCTGACAGGAAGTGACACAGCGTTCGACGAAACTGCGGTGCGTGGACCCGAACCAGCAACCCTCGGATTAGCGGCGACCCGCCGCGTCGCGCGACGTAGGTGGTCGAGTGCGCGGAGGATCGCCAGGAAGGCGCAGGATGGAATGCTGCCATCGCGCTTTCGCTCTCCTTGCGCGTTGCGATCAAGTGGGGTTGGTGGGTACAGTACTCATGGGACTTGTTCTATCGCTCATCATCACACCCACCCTCTGGATGGCCCGGCGCCTACGGGGGTAGTCATGGCGAAGCAAGCTTCCGGCTCAGGGCGCGCCGATCGTGCTCGCGGCGAGCGTCACGCGGCACACCTGATGTTCCTGCTCTCCGCATTCTGTGGTTTCGCCGTGTTCACTGGCGGGGGTCACGCTCCACCGGCCCTCCGCACAGTCCAGTCTCGTGCCCGCGCGGTGCAGGACAGCCTCGCTATTGTCGCAGTGGCACAGGGTATCATCGCCGCGGATAACGCGAAGGATCTCTCCCGGGTTCTTTCATACTACGCCGACAGCGCGGTGCTCTTGCCCCCGAACGAGGGACCGGTCGTCGGACGCGCCGCGATCCGTCCCCGCTACGAGCGCCTTTTTGGCGAGTTTGACCCGGCCATCGTTGGTGCGATCGACGAGCTGGTAGTTGGGCCTGAGTGGGCCTATGTCAGGGGTCGGAACCGGCGTGTGCTGCGCCGGAAAGCCGGCGGGCCGGACCGCGTACTCAACGACATCTATATCATGCTGCTCCGGCGCGAAGGAGTCGGACAATGGCGCATCAGCCGCCTCATGTGGCACGCGGGCGCGTAAGTCATCTGGGCACGGTGTTCGCACTCTTGAAGCGCAGGGGATGCAACCTAAAGAGCGAGGTCATCTCCAAACGCCCTGAGCGGATCGTCGATCGGGTCGCGCAAATGGACACGGTCGGCTGTGCCTTTCTCATGGCGCGAGGCGATGCTCCACGCTGGCCACTTGCGCGAACTGGCCCGGGGGCGCTCAGTAGGCGAACGCGCCGGCCGAGTTGGCAGCGACGGGCAAACGAAGATCTGCGTGGCGACAGTCGGCATATTCGTCATGCCCGTCGCTTTGGCCGCATGCTGGCTGGCAACGCGACGAAACCGCTCATGGCCCGAAGGACCCATGGGCGGTAGCGTCGGCATCGGCGCGGTGTGCCTCATCATCGCGTATCTTGGCCGTCACTCTGCTCCATGTAGGAATGTGCCAGGCACTATTCCAGCCGGCCAGCGCTTCTGGTCGTGCGGAGGACTCGATCCCGCGTTCGTCGAGCGCAGCACAGTCGCGCCTGCAGCATCTTCGCGTAGAAGGCCGCCCGCCGACACGCGGGCGCTACGGCCGCATCGGGTTCGGCTTGGGAAGGCCGAGCCGTTGTTGCGTCCAGAAGACAATGGCGGCGCTGGGCTGAAGCCCAAAGGACAACTTGGCGATTTCAGCTGGACGCTGCGCCGGAGTTGCATAGATCTCGACGCCGCCGATCTCGTCCGGATGCATGAGCCACTCCAGGGCCACGTGTCCCGGACCGGTGGGCGCTGCACGCCGGTACCGGCGTTTCTTCGGGCATCTCCTTCTATAATAATAGAGTGGCTTGATCCGCCAGTCGACTCGTTCCGCGGCGAAATGCCGACGTGCTCGTTCGGATGGCAGGGTCGCCCTTGGGCCGCGTGAATTCGCACGTGCTGGTGGAGGGAGATGTTGTCGTGTTTCGCATGGTGAACGGCAAGCGCGTTGCGGTGCCGCTGCGGGCGGCCGACTTTCCACCGCTTGTACGCCAGATCGATGCGTTTCTCTTTCTAGCCGGCTCGCCGAAGACCGTGGCTGCCCTGCCAGCGACGTACTGTGAGAGCGATTACGTGGCGGAGCTTTATCGCCGTGCCGCGATCCTGCAGTCCGTGTTCGGTTATGACTTCGGCCTCGATATCGCTCTGTCGCTGCAATCCTGCGAATCGCTCGCGCATAGAGCTCGCCATGATCGATGAGGCGAGCTCGCGATTTCATCGGTACTCCGAGTCGAGACGCCGTATCACGGAAACGGCCGTAGTCGAGAGTCGGGGTGTCCCACCGTCGGCGTGCGCCGCAGCCACATCGTACGCGAGCCAGAAGCCGTATGTGTCCGAGGCGGCGGCAATGAGCGCCGGGCGCCCCAGTACGCGGTCGATGGTGCGTGCCATGAAGGCACCGAGCGCACGGCCGCTGTCCGGCAACGAGTCTCGCGCGGCACGGGCGATTGCCGTCGCCGAGTCAGGGCTGGCGAGCGCTTGCTCGAGCGTGGTGGACACGAAGCGCATCATGTCGGCGGCGTGCTCATACGCGGTCCGATACTCCCGCGCGTACCCGGACGCACCGGGAGCACGCTGGATGGCGGCGAACTGCTCGTCAGTCGCTTCGACGTAGCGGCGCTTGTCGAGCTGGTCGGCCACGCCTTCCTCGGCGGGATACGCCAGCAGCTCCTCTATGCCGGCATCCTGCGGAGCTGCCGTGCGCACGGTGCGCGCGAAGTGCCTCCGGTAGAAATGGAAGAACTCGTGCGCAAAGAACCCGGTGTCGACGCCCGTACGTGTAACGCGCAGGAGATCCACGACCACCAGCGAAGGATAGCCTCGTCCGTCGTCGAGAAAGAACACGAACGCGACCGGTGGCGGAGCAACCGAGTCGGCGAGGCCCGGCGGCAGAAAGGCTGCCACGGCACGTCTCGCTCCGGCGACGACGCCGGCGCCCGTGAGCGCCCGACGAAACGCCTCGATACTGTCCCGCGCCAGCGGGATACCGGACAAATGCTGCACCGAGCGGCCGGTGAATCCTCCTCGCTGCGCCACTGAGTCGCGCTGGCCTGAGCGCGAGCGCATGAAGGCAAAGCGCATTGCACTCTCGATGGAACGTCGGCGGTGCTCACGCTCCTCGAGCGCCGCGTAGCCCGGCGTCGCGAACAGCGTCGCCAAATCGCCTGCGGTCGGCTCTTTGTCGCTGAGCAGCGCCTCGTAGACAGGCCAGAACGCGTCGATGCCGCTGAAATCGAGTCCTGCAGGAGGGTATCGGGTGACGGACGCGCCCGCGCGCTCGGCCGGAAGGGGCGACGCGGGGCGCCGAGCGCACCCGCTGGCGAGCAGGGCCAGGTACAGCGCCCCGATGGAAAAGCTTCGTATCGGCACGGTCAAATCAATCATGCCCCTCCGACAGGCCACTGGGTAAGAACGGTTTGCGGCTCTTCAAAGCACTGACGCCCCAGCACAAATCTCTTACAATCAGCGCCGGCCGCGCAGGATTGACACCGCGCCATCGTGATCGCATCTTCCCATCAAGCGTTCTGGGGAAGCCATGAATCACGAGGAACTCGACCTGCTGCAGGGAACTCTCGATCTGATCGTCCTCAAGGCGCTCATCTGGGGGCCCTTGCACGGCTACGAAGTTGCGCGCTGGGTCAGTGAAACCACGAAGGACGACCTCCGGGTTGAAGAAGGGGCTCTCTACACGGCCCTGCACCGCATGGAAGGCCGCGGCTGGCTGGACGCCGAGTGGGGGCTGTCCGAGAACAATCGCAAGGCGAAGTTTTATCGCCTGACGTCCGATGGACGGCGGCAGCTCCGGTTGGAGTCGGCCCGCTGGACTCGCTACGCCCGCGCGATCTTCAGAGTACTCCGGACCGCCTGAGGCCCGCATGACCAGAGGCGAGGGTTTCCGCCGCCTTTTCCGCCTCGACCGCGGTGGAGCCGATGTAGAACGCGCGGTCGACGACGAGCTCTGCTTCCATTTCGGTCTCGCCGTACGCGAACTGATGGCGGGCGGCATGTCGGAAGCCGATGCGCAGCTGGAAGCGGAGCGTCGGTTCGGCGACGTCGAGCGCACACGAGCCGGCCTCGCCGCGCTCGACCGCGCCCGGGTCGCGCACGTCCGGCGCGCGGAGCGGTGGAGCAACGTCGGTCAGGATCTTCGCTACGCGCTGCGCGGATTGCGACGCCGGCCGGGATTCTCCGCGGCCATCGTGCTGATCCTGGCGCTCGGAATCGGCGCGAATGCCACCATGTTCGGAATCGTCGACCGCCTCCTTTTCCGCCCGCCCGCGTTCTTGCCGCGCGCGAGCGAGGTCCACCGGCTCTACCTCGCGGGGCGGTTCGACGGCAAGGAATTCGCCGCTACCAGCACTGGCTACCGGCGGTTCCGTGAGATCACCGATTCGGCCGCGTCGATCAGCGCGGCGGTTGCGTTCTGGACAACGAAAATCGCGGTGGGCGTCACCGATCCCGAGGAACTGCGCGTCAGCTTCGCCACCGCCGGTTTCTGGAAGCTGTTCGACGCGCGTCCCGCGATCGGCCGCTTCTTTTCAGAAGCCGACGACCGCGTGCCAGCTGGAACACCCGTCGCCGTGCTGAGCTACGGATTCTGGCAAGCGAGGTACGGCGCGCGCGATGACGTGCTCGGAGCACAACTCCGGATCGGCCGCTTCGACTACACGATCATCGGTGTCGCGCCGAAGGGGTTCCTCGGGCTGTCCGACGACCTTCCGGTCGCCTTTATCCCCCTCTCGAGCGGGGCCGACAACTCCTTCGGCGTGCGCAACCCGCCGAATCGGCTGTACCACGGCTACACGATCAACTGGCTCCAGATCGTGGTGCGCCGCAAGCCGGAGCTGAGCGTGGCCGCGGCCACCGCTGAACTCTCCCGCAACTATCAGCGAAGCTATGCCGCGCAGCGTGCCGAACAGCCGGGGAGCCCGCCGGAAGCGGAAGCGAAACCGCACGTGGTGGTGGGCTCCATTCTCACTCAGCGCGGGCCGAACCAGGGAACGGACACCAGGGTAGCCATCTGGCTCGTCGGTGTTGCACTTATCGTTCTCGTCATTGCGTGCGCCAACGTTAGCAACCTGCTTCTCGCGCGAGCGTTGCAGCGGAGGCGGGAGATTGCCGTGCGGCTCGCCCTGGGCATCAGCCGCCGCCGCCTGCTTGCGCAGCTTCTCGTCGAAAGCGTTCTCCTCGCACTGCTCGGCGGCGCGGCCGGCATTGCGCTGGCCGCGTCGGGTGGTGGTCTCCTTCGCGCCACGCTCCTGCCCGGCGTGACGTGGACCAACACGCTCGGCGATGGCCGGATGCTCCTCTTCGCGGCCGTCGTCACGCTCGCTACCGGAGGGCTGACGGGTCTCGCGCCCGCGTTGCACGCCGTGCGGTACGACGTGTCGAACGCGCTCAAGGCCGGCAGCCGCGAAGGCACGTATCAGCGCTCGCGTCTGCGCTCCGCGCTCCTCGTGCTCCAGAGCGCCCTTTCCGTGGTGCTGCTCGTTGGCGCCGGGCTCTTCGTGCGAAGCCTCGATCACGTGCAGGCCCTGCGCCTGGGCTACGATCCCGAACATCTCGCTCTGGTCACACCGAACCTTCGTGGTGTGGTGCTCGACAGCACGAGCCGGGAAACCCTGTTCCGTGAACTCCTGCGTGCGGCTCAGGCGCTGCCGGGAGTCCGCGCAGCGGCGCACACGGCGTCCGTTCCGTTCTACTCGGATTGGGAAGAGCCGCTTTTCGTCTCCGGTATCGATTCCGTCAGTCGGCTCGGTTCGTTCGTCCTGTCATCAGTGTCGCCGGACTATTTCGACGCTACGGGCACACGAATCGTGCAGGGCCGAGGCATTACGGGTGGCGATCGCCTGGGCACGCCGGGCGCGATGGTGGTGAGCCAGTCGATGGCCGCGAAGCTATGGCCGGGTCGCGACCCCATCGGCCAGTGCGTCAGGGTGCGTGCCGACACCATGCCCTGCAGCTACGTCGTTGGCATGGCCGAAGACATCAGGCGCGGCAGCCTCACTGACGACGCGGGACTCCAGTACTATCTGGCGCGCGAACAATTCTCGACCTCGTTCGATTACCTGTTCGTCCGCACATCCGGCACGGCGGAGTCGAGCGGCGAGGCCATTCGGCGCGGACTGCAGCGCGTGATGCCCGGCGCGTCGTACGTGACCGTCATGCCGATGACCGGGATTCTCAGCCCGGTGCGCAGATCGTGGCAGCTCGGAGCGACGATGTTTACGCTTTTCGGCGCGCTGGCGCTGATCGTCGCCGGCGTCGGCCTCTACAGCGTGATTTCATTCAACGTGGCCCAGCGCACGCAGGAGCTGAGCGTTCGCGTCGCACTCGGCGCCCGGACGCACCACGTGATGCGGCTGGTGCTCACGGACGCGGTCGGAGTCGCGCTCCTGGCGGTGGCGCTCGGCGCGGGCGCGGCACTGTTGGCGAGCCGGTGGGTGAAACCCCTGTTGTTCGCGACGTCTCCACACGACGCGGCGGTCTACGGCACGGTAACGACGGTGCTGGTCGCGGTCGCTCTGGTGGCGGGGCTTGTGCCCGCGTTGCGGGCTGCGCGCGTCGATCCCAGCGGGGCGCTGCGCGCGGATTGATAAGGGGACGCGTGATCGACCTGGTCGAGCGCCGCCAGCGACTGCGAGACGAGACGTGCCACCGACGTGAGAGGCGTTGAAAGCGGCGCACGCGGGCTGGAGACGGAGCGCAGCGTCACCATTGCAACGCCCTCCTCGCGCCGCGGGCCAGCCATCGATCACTCACGGAGCAACAACACTTGTCCTGGGAATCCATGCGCCATTAATGATCACGGGCACGTGGAGTGACCTGCTCCCACCGCCGGCCCTCCCATTCCCATATGTCAGCCAGCAACCCCGACGAGTCTTCGCCGCCGAACAGCACGACGCGCCCGCGGCGCTCATCGTAGACCAGGCGCGCGCTCCTCCGGCGCGGAGGCGGTCTGGCCGTCGCGGTCCACTTGCCGTCGGCGAACAGCCACGCCGCAGCGTCGCCGTCTGGTGGCCAACCGGCATAGAGCATTAGTCCACGCGCCGTCCGCGCGGCAGGGGCCAAGGGGCTGAACGCGGGGCCAAGGCCCGCGACGGCAGCCCACCGAGCATCGCGCAATTCTGACAAGCCGGCTCGAAAAAGGCCGGTGCGATCGGTTGCGCTGTTGGGAAATGCCGAAACGAGAAGCGCCGACTCCGATGCGGCCGTGACCATCGCGTTCGGGATTGCGCTTGAATCAGCACGCACTGTGAGCGGTTTCCATGCCTTTCCATCCCAAAGCCACGTGTCGTGCAGCGCACTCTTCTCACTACCGCCGCCATGAAGCACGATCCCGCGGAGCGCGGAATCATATGCCATGACCATATGGACCCGCGCGCCTGGCCCCGCGCTATCGCGAAGCGACCACCGTGCGCCGTCCCATTCCCATGTGTCTGTGAGTACGCGCTGCTGCCCCTGTAGGCGCCGGCGGCCGCCGTACAATACGAGGCGACGCCTCGCGGGATCATAGGCTAACTCCGCGTCAGTACGCCCCGGCGGTCCGTCAGGGGCTAGACACTGCCAGCGGCGGCCGTCCCAAGCCCACAGCGAACTCGGCAGGGCGTTCGCGACGTCGGGCGAAGCGCCGCCGAACATCAGTGTGCGCGCCTCGTGTCGGTCGTACGCCAATGCGTGACCGGCGCGCGCGCCGGGCGCCTCGCCCGTGCACTGAGCGTCCGCTCGAAACGCGATGGCCATGCGCGATCGATCCGCGGCGTCTATCAGTCCGCCCGTCCGATGGCCGCCCTGGGCAAGTGCCGACACGCGAGACGATCCGGCGAACAGCAGTGCACCGCACAGAACCGGCAAAGGCGCGCACGTCGCGGTCCAGCGGGCAGTCATGCGGGTCGTAAGCGTACAAGCCATCTCACAAATGGAGTCGCAGCCTGTAGAGGCGTAGGAACTATCCGCGGGTGCTTCACCTGATTGGAGCCTTCTTGAGCTCGTGCTCGATGTACTCGAGCGGATCGCGCAGACGAGAAAGGTCCAGTCGGACAGTGGGCGCAATACCTCGGCCGCGCATGCCTCCGGTCGGCAATTCAATGTTTCGGGTAATGGTCGGATACCCGAGAAACCATCGCCGTTCATTCGGCGAAAACGCGACGATGTTCGTGCTCTGGTAATCGAGCGCGCCCGCTGTGGGCTCGCCGAACACGATCACCCGCTCGCTTCGAAGTGCCCGGAGTACGAGTACCTCCGATGCGCTCACGGTCCCGCCGTCGATAAGCACGCCGACGCGGCGGGGCCCGACGATCACGCTGTCCTTCGCCGGTGGCTCTGGCGCGTCGCCGGGGTCGGACAACGGCACGAAACTACCGGGATGCGCTCGCATGCGCTGGAGCAGACTCCTGACAAACCTGCTCGTGTCGGAGCCGAACGCGCGCCGTGCATACGCGATCTGGTCGTCTGACGAAAGGATCACCGCGTTGCTCTGTTCGAGAAGCCCCGGACGCTGGTGCTCGCTTGCGATGTACGGCATCAACGACTCGCTCATCCCGGATCCGCCGCCCTCGTTGCCACGGAGGTCGACAATCAGATACTCGGCATTTCGCAGGTCCCGTAAGGGCAATTGGATGAGACTGTCGAGCACCCCCTTATTCGGCCCGTCGTGCGACGGGATGGAGACGATGACGATTCCGTTGCGCGCGATCAGCGTGGGACGGTGCGCGTCGGCAGGATCAAGCAGTCCGCTGTCCGCGCGAGCGATGGAGAACTCCTTTCCCCAAATGCCGGGCGACAGGCGCAGCAAGACGTGCTTGTAGATCGCGGCGTCGCGGTGATGGAGCGCAAAGTTTCTCTCCCAAAGCTCGACGTCGTAGCGTCCCGCGGCGCGACGCACGAATCGCGCACGAATCGCGCCGGGACGCCAAATGGTCGAATCGCCGTTCAGAAGGACGGCGACGAAACTTCCCTTGGCGCTAATTGGGTCGGGAACAACGGCGAACCGAAGCGGGCCGTCGTACCAGATTCCCTCGACCGGGTCGAGGTCACGCGAGTGCGAGGCGAAATACGCACGGGCCATGGATTCGTCGATTGCCATCATCGCCACTGTACGCGCGCGCCTCGTGGTCTCTGCTGTATCGAGGCGGCTCGTCTCGAAGAGAAAGAGGTGCGGGTCGTCAAACCACGCGATCAGCCTCTTCAGCACGAAGTAACACTCGGTGCCTTCGGCTCGCGCCGCGCGCGCGCTGAGTAAGGAGTATTCCTTCTCGAACCGCTGCTGCTTCGCGCCCTTCACCTCGAGGCGATAGCCAGCGTAATTCTGCTCGATCCGCGCTCGCAGCAGCCGCAGGTCGTTTGAGCAGGTAAGCGCAGACTCGCCTAACGTCTGGCCACGCGTGGATGCCGTCGCCACTGAAGCGGCGGTTGAGACGATCATCGCGGTGCGCAGCAGTCGCTGAAACAGCACGTGAGAATCACCGCGTTGATTGATGGGCAGACGAGCATTGAGCGCTCGATTGACACGGCGATTCACAATAAGGTTCCTCAGTTCCATGGGCTGGCCGTCGATTCGCGGATCTGAGTTGCGCGACGTGCTGTGGATCGCACGCGCTCCTACTTCGAACCCGTCAGTTTGTGAGATGAGCTGTAGTCAAGGGATTTGGGAAATCGAGTTCAGTCTGAGGCCCCTGTCCAATGATCTCAGTCGCCGGCCCGGGCGGGATGGGTCGCTGCGTGCGAGAATTGTTCGAGGTTGGCTCTTTTGACTTCGCGACTCACGACGCGGTCGGAGTCGCGTTCCTGGCGGCGGCGCTGCGCGCGGATTGATAAGGGGACGCGTCATGAGCGGCGGTGCGCCGAAGGGGTCAGGGCCTGGTCATCGCGCGTGGCGCGTGATCGAGCTGGTCGAGCGCCGCCAGTGACTGCGACACGAGGCGTGCCACCGACGCGAGAGGTGTCGACAGCGGCACGCGCGGGCTGGTGACCGAGCGCTGTTCGTACGGGCGCGCGGCGCCGGGATCGGCCACCGTCACGGTCCAGGTGATCGAGTCGGCTGGACTCACCACGCCGCGTATGGACGCGGCAGCGTCCGCCTTCAGCGCTGCCAGGACCATCTTCAGGTCTCGAGTCTTTTCAAGCATCGCCAGAGTCGAGTCGCGGCTCACGGGAACAAATCGCTTCGATGAAACGAGCGCTCGCCGCAACACGTCCATGATGACGGACCCAGCTTCCTGTACCGCCGGGTTCTGGTCCGGAGCATGGTTCGCAACCACGATGTGTCGGGGCGGGCCCAGGTTCGCGGCCCGCTCCTCGAACGCGCGATGGGCTGGATCAGTTGCACCGCGTCGCGGAGCCCGGTCCATTTGGTCGAGCAACTTCCGCGCCGCTACCGCAAGCACACCGGCGTTCGCTTCCACGGAATCCCACGAGAGGCGAAACTGCGTCGACCGAAAGGCATAGGTCTCGTTCGCGGTAACGTCACGCGCCATGATGATCCAGGTCGCCGAGCTGTCGCGACGCGACGTTGCCATCAACGACACGAGCACCTCGGCTCCTGTTGCCCGCGCCGCCGAATCCGCCATCCGCTGATCGCCCCATGTCTCGGGCCGTGACGTCTCACTCTCGACGGTCGAATACCGGCCAAGCGCCGCCGGCGCTGTGAACTCAGCGCGCAGGCGGCGAATGACCACGCGGCCCAGCGAATCAATGTCCGGCCGCGCCGGTGGCAGAGCTTGATACGCAACGAGTACCGATCGCGCCGTGCCGAGATTCGCCGCGCGCTCCGCGAACGCTTCGCGCGAGAGCGGGTTCGGCGCTGGCAACTTGAACTCATCGGACGTTCGCTCGGCCGCGAGCACCTGGGCGACTCGGGCGACCGAGTCCACGAACGACACAACACCAGGCGTGCGAGTCGCCGTCGCGGCGTCCGCCTTCCGACCGACGGAAGGCGTCTCGTTGCTCGCGGGCGCCTGCGCCCGGCTGCGTTTCTTGAGTGCTTCGGCGATCGCGAGCGAATCGGCATGCGTCAGCGGCAGGAGGGCGGGCGTGCTGGCGGCGCCAGCGGCAGGCAAGCGGGCTTGCGTGGCGGCGCCCGCGGCAGTCGGCCGGACATCCGCACGCCGCGTCAAGAATGTGCCGACCGCCAGAAGCGCCACGATGGCGCTGCCGGCCAAGATCGGCCACGTGCGCAGGGAACGTGCGTGCGGGGTGTAATCGCCGGACGACACCGCCATGTCGTCGAGCGCGGCAGCCAGTTCGCGCGCGCTCTGCGGCCGGTCGGCCGGGTCCTTGGCGAGACACTTCGTCACGAGCGCTGAGAGACTCTCGGGGACATCGGCTCGTCTTCTCGCGAGCGGCACCGGATCGCGCGTGAGCTGCGCCGCCATGGTTGCTTGTGGTGACGATTCCACAAACGGCATTTCGCCGGTGAGGAGTTCGTACGCCAGAAGTCCGACGGCGTAGATGTCCATGCGGTGATCGGCCGTGGCGTCACCGGCGAGTTGCTCGGGCGCCATGTATGCGGGGGTTCCGATCGCCATGCCGCTTGTCGTCATTCCCACCGCGGGGAGCGCGGCCGATATGGCTTTGGCCACGCCGAAATCCGTCACCACTGCATGGCCGCCACTCCGGAGTACGTTGGCGGGCTTGATGTCGCGATGTATGACGCCCCGCTCGTGCGCGTATGCCAGTGCGTCAACCACATCGTGCAGGATGCGCAACGCGTCCCTCGACGACAGGCGTTCGCCGCTCTGGAGGGCATGCTTGAGCGACTCGCCCTCGATGAACGGCATCGTGTAGTAGAGAATGTCGCCGTGGGCGCCCGCCGCATGCAGCGGCACGATGTGGGGGTGCTGCAACTGTGCGGCCACCTGAATCTCCCTACGGAACCGCTCCCGATTCACCCCGGCGGCGAGCTCGGCGGGCAGCACCTTGATCACGACTGCACGATTCAGCGCGCGTTCAGTTGCGACGAACACGCGGCTCATCCCACCACCGACGAGTTCGCGGTGGAGGTCATACGTCGCGCCGAAGGCGGCTACGAGATCGGAGTCGAAAGAGCCAGGAGTCGTCACGACGGGAAGTTACGGCGCCTCCGCGCAGGCGCGAGGGGCTTGGTGCCATACCTGCGCCAGGTCAACTGACACCGACTTCGCGGTGCAGGTCCCGGCCCTCATTCGACAGCTGCACGCGCGACCGAGTTGCGTCACGATCCCGCGGCCGTCCGGCACACTCCGCGTGCTCCGTGCACGGGATTCGGTAAACTCCACGCTGCTGGCCGGCGATTGTTCGAAGACCGTGCGAGGGCACCATGATCTCTTGTCTCTAACTCCGCTGCAGGCCATCTCTGCGCGGATGGTGTTACCTGTCACCCGCTAGTTGACGATGCCCTTCACGTCAGCAGAACACCTCCAGATTCCAGCGACGGACGTCCCGCGCGCGATCGCGTTCTACCAGCACGTGTTTGGGTTCGACGTCGAGAGTTTCGCCGACGGAACATGCTGGTTCAGCACGCCGCGGATCGACAACCGCGCCAGTGGAACGGGCGTCATACGAGCGCGCACCGCTCAGGATCCAAACTTCGTCAACTATTTCAGGGTTGCGTCGCTCGAGGAAGTGACGACGCGAGTCTCCCGGCACGGAGGGAGGGTCCTGATCCCGAGGTCACTGATCGCGGGCAGCATGTGGTTCGCGTACTGTCAGGACACGGAGGGAAATCGGTTCGCCATCGAGCAGTGTGCGAGTCCGCAGGGTTTGGAACCGGAAATGAGATGAGAGTGAGCCGTGCGTCACGAATGATTCCGGCAATCGGTCTCGCGCTCTTCGTTGTGCCCAGCTGCGCGCGATCCCCGAATGCACCGCTGGTGAACGCTACGCCGGATCCGCCGCGGCAGGCGGTCAGCCAGCCGATCGTCATAGTCGATGTCACCGTCATCCCGATGGATGCAGAGGTGGCGCGGGCTCACCAGAGCGTCCTGGTGACGGACGGGAAAATCGCATGGGTTGGCGACGCCTCACGACTTCCCCAGACAGACGCCGTCGTCGTTCCAGGGGCGGGGCGCTACCTCATGCCGGCGCTCATTGACATGCATGCGCATCTGCATGCCGCGGAAGGGTATCCTTACAAATACATCGCAAATGGCGTGGGCACCATTCGCAACATGTGGGGCACGGCGTCGGTCGCGCGCTTGGTGGCTTCCGTCGCCGCCGGTGCGACGGAAGGGCCATCCATTGTCAGCGCGAGTCCCGGCCTGGACGGGAATCCTCCTCAGTGGCCCGGCACAATCATGGTGACCGCACCCGAAAGCGCAAAAACCGCCGTTGACGCGCAGCGCGCGGCCGGGTGGCCCTTTCTCAAGGTCTACACCAGCCTGAGCCCGAGCGTGTTCGACGCGATCATGGCCGCGGCGAGGGACGCCGGCATTGCGCCGATTGGGCACGTGCCGCTCGCGGTGGACATTCGTCACGCGCTCGTGAGCGGCATGCGATCGATCGAGCATCTCACCGGGTATGATCGAGCGGTCAGCCGGCGTCACAACTGTTGCATTGCCGGTTGGGCGGATGCGGACACGACACTCTTTGCCGACTTGGTGGATGCGACCGTCACGGCAAGTGTGTGGAACTGCCCTACGCTGGCGATCGATGTCGTTCTGGCGCAGCAGCTCCCCGCGAGTCAGCGGGACATTGCGATCGGCAATCGCCGGGCATTCGTGCGAATGCTCAGCAAGCGGGGGGCGCCGCTGCTGCTGGGCACGGACGCGGGAATCGGCGTCGTGGCGCCCGGATCATCGCTCCATGACGAACTTCGCGAGTTCGTTACAGCGGGCCTGTCCCCGTATGCGGCGCTCCGCGCCGGCACGATCGACGCGGCGCGGTTTCTCGGCCGCGACGATCTCGGCAGGATCACCGTGGGTGCGGTCGCTGATCTTCTCCTGTTGCAAGGGAATCCGCTGCTCGATGTGACCGCAGCGCAAAGGATCGAAGGAATGGTGTTGCACGGCGCATGGATCCCCAAATCGGTATTTGTTGCGCCGTGAGTTGGCGACTCGCGCTGTTCGGCGCGGCGTTGGAAGTGGCCGCACACGCACCTGCCGCAAGCGGTCAGCAACCTGCAAGCGCGCCAATGGCGAACGTATCCTCGCCGGGAACTACGGACCCTGTTCTCGCGACGTGCGCTGACGGCAAGGTTGCACGGGTCGTTGATACTGAAGCCTCCGCGGCGGTCGACCCAGCCGATAGCAGCCATCTCGTCGCCGCATGGATAACACGGATGGGCGTCGGGCGGGCGGCCATCCGAACGGCGTCGTCGTTCGACGCGGGCATGACTTGGAGTCCATCCGCGACGTTGCCGACGACGTCGTGCGCGGGTCTCCCGATAGCCGATGTCTCGATCGCGACGGATCCGTCGGTCGCCGTCGGTGCAGACGGTGTGATCTACGTAAGCGCCCTGGCGCACCTGGCCGGCGATACGGCGACGGCAATCGTGGTCGCCGCGTCGCGCGATCGGGGCAGGATATGGACGTCAAGCGTGGCTGCGCTCGCACGACGCGCTGATGGGCGGTTTTTCGATAACACATCGATCGCGGCGGATCCCGCGCTCTCAGGCCGCGCGTACGTCGTCTCGACCCGCTATGAGCCTCGCGGACGAGGAGGCGTACGCGGTGCCGCGGTGGTGTCGCGCTCGCTGGATGGCGGGCGCACCTGGTCTCCCGCCCTGGCCGTGGTGCCCGACAGCCTTTCGGGAACCGCCAATGCCCCACAGATAGTGATCGCGGCGCGCGAAGCCCGCATGTTCGTGTTCTATACGGCGGGCGCCGCTGGAGGGACCATTTCCATGGTTACGTCGAGCGATGGTGGCGTGACCTGGACTCGGCCATCGCGAGTATCGGACTACTTTCCGCTGCGGTCGAGCCCACCTACGTTTCCTGGGACGCAATCGCCGCTTCGCGTTGGAGAGGACATCGCGAGGCCCCTGTACGATCCGTGGACGCGAAGCCTGTTCGTCGCATTTACGGATGGCCGCTTCAGCAACGGCGAGACACCCGCGGTCTCCATTGTGATGTCTCGCAATGGAGGCGCTTCCTGGTCAGTGCCCGCCGCGGTGTCAGAGACGACATCACGGGCAAGCTGGCAAGGGGCGATCGCCTCCGGGTCGAAAGGGCTGATCGCCGTATCGTGCTTCTCGCCACGGGATGAAGGTGCAGGTTCCACTGGTGGTCTGCCCCTTCGACGACAGACGGTCGAGATCCGCCTGGACTCTTCGGGCCGAGTCGTCCATCGAGAGGTCGTCGCGCACCAGGACCTTGATTGGTCGATCGTCGTTCCAACATGGGGCTACTTTCTGGGCGATTATCACGCGCTCGTTTCGGTCCCCGGCAAGACCCGTGCGGTGTTCGTTGTCACGGCGGATTCCGTATCTCGGGTCGTGTCGAGTCCTGACTGAAGGGCGCGCTGTCCAGTCTCAAGCTCCCCTTCGCCAGGTAGACTCGAATTGCGCCGGCGTGGCGCTGCGTTCGGACAATTCAGGTCCGGAGCATGTTCGAGCGCCCCGAGACGCTACCCAACACGCCCCTTCAGGCCCCATTCTTCATTCGGCCCCATGGGACTCCAGCTTTCATTCTTCCGCGACCGCCACGGCGTGTCGTACTCGAAGCCGCATCTTGCCATCACCGGCATCCTCGGCGCGATCTTCGTGCTCGTCGCGGTGCTCACCGTCCAGAGCTGGCGGGCGGCCCGGCGCCAGGACGCCCTGACCAGGCAGGCGCTCGTCGACCGCGCCGCGTTTGCCGCGGCGAGTTATCGCTCGCGGGTGGAGGCCGACCTCTACCTCGCGGCAATGGCCAGCCTCCGCCAGGTCGCCGACACAGGCGGGTTGCGCGGGCCCGATCCCGATGCGCTGCGCCGGGTGGCAGACGCGGCGGTGCGATGCCGCTGTGTGACCATCATTCCCGGTCGCAGCTACTTCACGCTCGATTTATTAAGCGGGAAGCTCAGGGTCTCCCCCGCGGAGAGCGCGAGCACGGCGCTGAGCGCGGCGAGCGTGCGGGAGATCTCCAGGCACGCGCTCAAGAGCTACCTGAAAACATGGCAGTTCGGGTTTCTCGCTGGAGAGCCCATGAGCGCCGGCCAGGACGCCTTTTACCGCGTCATTCGCTCACCGGCCGGTGGCGAGCCGGTTCGTGCGTACGGATTCGTTGTCGATTCCACCCTGCTACGGCTCTGGATCTTCGAGCATGCACGCCGGTATGCGGAGCTGATGCCCCCGACCGGCGAACACCACGAATCCGCCGGCGTCTCGGTGTCGCTGGCGGTGTTCACGCGCCACGGCGACCTCTTGTACAGGAGCGGCCCCGCGTATCCCCCGGTCTACTCGGCCCGGGCGAGTCTCTCCGCGTACCTGGACTCCATGGTGATCGAGGCAGCGCTCAACCCGGCCTCCGCGGTCAGTGAGTGGGCCGGACCGACCGGCGGCGCGTCCTTTTCGCTGCTGGCCACCCTGCTCGCGTGCACGGCGGCTCTTCTCATCGCCGCGCTGTTCCTTTCGTGGCGCACGACGGAACTGGCGCGCCTGCGCGCCGATTTCACGTCGAGCGTTTCGCACGAGCTGCGCACGCCCCTCACGCAGATGCTGCTCTATGCGGAGACGTTGTCGCTGGGGCGCACGCGCTCCCTGAGCGAGGGCCGTGAAATCGGACGCGTGGTCGCGCGCGAAACGCGACGCCTCATCCAGCTGGTGGAGAACACTTTGCAGTTCGATCGGAGCGGCCGGCGACTGCGCACGGTCAGCCCCCGTGTGCAGCATCTCGCGCCGCTGGTCCGGACGATAGTCGGGGATTTCACCACGCTCCTCACGGCGCACGACGTAGCAATCGTCCTCGATCTGGACGAAGGCGTGCACGCCGCGGTTGACGCGGACGCGTTACGACAGGTGCTGACCAATCTTCTCGATAACGCCGTGCGGTATGGCCCCGGGAGCCAGACGATTGACGTACGACTTCACCCCAGTGGCGAGGTTGTCCGCCTCAGCGTCAGTGACGAGGGCTGCGGCATTCCGGAGCATGAACGCTCGCGCGTGTGGAATCCCTATGTGCGCCTCAACCAGGCCGCCGACGCGGGCAGTGCGGGAACGGGCATCGGACTGGCGATCGTGCGCGACCTTGCGAGCCAGCACGGCGGCACGGTCGGCATCACTGCCTGCGACGGCGAGGGCGCCTGCGTGTTCGTGGACCTTCCGTTGCCCCGCCTCGAGAAAGACCTGGCCCGGCACGCGAGGAACGGCCGGTGACGCACATTCTCGTGATCGAGGACAATCACACAATCGCCGAAGGCCTGCGGCGCAACCTCGAAATCGAAGGATACGCGGTCGCCGTCGCGCATGACGGGATCGAGGGGATGCGCGTGATCGAAAGCGCGCCGGTCGATCTGGTGATTCTCGATCTCATGCTCCCGAAGCAGGACGGCTTTCAGGTGCTTCGGGAAATGCGCGGCATGGGCAGCGCCATCCCGGTTCTCATTCTGTCCGCGCGCGGGACCGAGGTCGACAAGATCCGCGGCTTTCGCCTCGGCGCGGACGACTATGTAGTGAAGCCGTTCGGCTTGATGGAGCTGCTCGCCAGAATCGACGCGCTCCTTCGCCGCGCGCGCGGTGTGGCGCCCGGCATCCACGACACGGCTCCCCCGATCCGCTTCGGAGACATCGAGGTGCAGCGAGGTGAGCACCGCGTACTGCGCGGCGGAGCCGTCGTCGACCTCCGTCCGAGGGAGTACGATCTCCTGATGGCGCTTCTCGACCGTCACGGCAACGCGGTGACACGCATCGCGCTACTCCGAGAGGTGTGGGGCTACGCGGACAACGTCGTCACCCGCACGGTCGACACGCACATCGCTGCGCTCAGGCAGCGTCTCGAGGCGGACCCGGCACGGCCGCGGCACATCCTGACCGTGCGCAAGGTGGGATACCGCGTCGCGCTCGAGCAGCCGGCCGACCGGTGACGACGCGCGATCGTCGCCGGCGGGTTCGAACACGTCTCGCCTTCTCGCTGGCTAGCGTGAGCGCGGTGGTGGTCGGTTGTCGCGCCTCCGGATTCGGCGCCGCGCGGGTGCCTTCGGACGGCACGGCGCTCTTCGCGCGCATGCACGACGCGTACGCCGGCAAGTGGTACCGGTCGCTGGTCTTCGTCCAGCGAACGGTGATGCGCGGGCCCGGCGGCGCCGATCAGGTCGCCACGTGGTACGAGGCGCTCATCGCGCCCGACCGGCTACGGATCGACATCGGTAGTCCGGGAGAAGGGAACGGGGTCCTCACCACGGCCGACTCCACGTACGTCGTGCGGCAGGGACGCGTGACGCGGATGGCGGCGCGGGGCAGCGTCTTCCTGCCACTGATCGAAGGCGTATACACGCAGCCGGTTGCGCGGACGTTGATGCAGCTCGAGCCGTAC
>DASZZO010000291.1:0-15201 GCA_035544915.1 Gemmatimonadaceae bacterium
GACTACCATGGCGCGATACGCCGCCTCTTCATGCACCGCGATGAGCGGCTCCGCGCGCGGGACGATGCGGAGCAGTGCGCTCTCCACCTTCGGCGGCGGGCTGAACGACCCCGGGGCGACGCGAAACAGCAGCGTCGCGTCGGCCAGCGCCTGCACATTCGCGGAGAGTGCGCCGTACTCCGCCGATGCTGGCGCGGCGACAACCCGCTCCGCCACCTCGAGCTGCACGAGGTACACCGCCCGCTCCGGACGCGGGCGCTCGAGGGCGTGAAAAAGAATCGGCGTCGTAATGTTGTACGGCACGTTGCCCGCTACCAGATAGGCACCACCCGCGAGCGCGCCGAGATCCACCTGCAGCACGTCGCGTTCCACGATCGTCACGCGCTCATTGCCAGCATGCTGCTCGCGGAGCAGCGCGGCCAGATCGCGGTCCACCTCGATTGCGATGACGCGCCCCGCGCGGGCGGCGAGTTGCGCCGTCAGCCCCCCGCGACCGGACCCGATCTCGATCACGGTGTCGTCGGGCGCAATGCCGAGCGCGTCGGCGATGCGGCCGAGTATGCGGGGGTCCGTGAGGAAGTGCTGACCCAACCGCTTTCGAGGCGGCGGGTACCGCGTGGCCGCTCCCTCCCGCCTCACGCCCGCTCGCTCACGCGCGCAGCACCACGAGCGCCTGGTCGTCCGCCAGCGTCACGCGCCCCATGTGTCCCTCGAGCAGCGCGAACACGCCGTCCACAATGCGCTGTGGCGACTCGTGACGTCGCGCGCGCACCACCTCGAGCACATGCGCCTCGCCGAGCACGTTGTCGGATTCATCGCGCGCGTCGCTGATGCCGTCGGTGAAGAGCACGAGCGTGTCGGACCCGCGAATCCAGGGCCGCACGGCGGTCCGCGGCGCGCTCGAGCCAAGACCGAGCGGCGGATCCGTCGCGGCGAGCCGATGCGTCTCGCCCTCAGCCGTCAGTACGAACGCATGGGGATGTCCCATGTTGGCGTAGCGGAGCTGGCCGGCCACCGGGTCGACGACCACATAGCAGATTGACAGAAACATTTCCGTCTCGCGCAACTCCTCGGCGAGCGAGGCCAGAAGGGCGCCCACGGCCTCTCCGGGATCGAGCGTCGACTGTGCGTGGATAGCCATGGCGCTCATCGACAGGGCCATGATCAGGGCCGCCTGATAGCCGTGACTCGATACGTCGCCAATGAGCACACCGGTGCGGCCCTCGCCGAGCTTGAACAGGTGATAGAAGTCGCCGCCGACACTCGTCGCCGGTTCCACCCGCGCGGCGCACCTCGCTTCGGGCGCCACAACCTGGGGCGGCGGAAGGAGCCGCATCTGCAACTCGTGTGCGAGTTGCATCTCATGGGCGAGCCGCTCCTGCGCCACGGAAGCCTTCACGAGGTTGTCGATCTGGATTGCCGTACCGATCTGCGTGGCGATGGCCGCCACGAGTTTCTGGTCACCCGCCGAAAAGCGCTCTCCCTCGGCGCGCCCGGAGAGTGTCACGACTCCCAGCGGGACGCCTCCCTGGGGCGTCGTCCACATGATCGGGACGGATAGCATGCTGCCCCGCCGTACCGGCGCCTCGAGAGGCGATACGAACTCCCCCTCGGCCACCATCATCGGATGCCGCGTGCGGAATACACGCGCCGCCACACTTGACTCGTCATCTATCTCCACGGGGCCGAGCGCGGCCGGTGAAACGCCGCGGGCGGCGACCGCGCGTAATCTGCCCGTCGCCGCGTCGTGTACCAGGATGGAGGCGAGCGACGCCCCGACCGTTTCCGAAATCTCATTGAGAATCGTGCGCGCCGCATCGTCCAGGTTGACCGTGCGCCCCAGAATCTCGCCGATCGAGTACAGGAGATTGATTTCCTCCCAGCTCTCGGAGAGCTGCTGCGCCGCGAGTTGCGCCTCACGCCGGGCCCGCTCGAGTTCGCTCACCGTCTGGAGTGGTCAGGCACGGTGCAGCGTAAGTCGCACGACGTTGCCGCCATCGTTGAAGCGCTCGACGTGATCCATCAGGCGCCGCATCAGGAAGAGGCCTCGCCCGTCTTCGCGCAACAGGTTGGCCGGCGTCGTCGGATCTTCCGTGCACCGGTCGAGGTCGAAGCCCGCACCCTCGTCGCGCACTTCCAGCACCAGGCGGAATGTGTCGACCTCGGCGCGAACGAGAACCGACTTGGCCGTGTCGTCGAGGTTGCCGCGCAGGATCGCGTTCGACAGCGCCTCCGTGAGCGCCACGGGAACGTTCAGCGCGAGGTGGCGCCGCGAAAACCGGAGCGCTGCGCAGCGCTCCACCACCTGCTCCACGATCGGACCGATGTACTGGACGTCGCTCGGAATCCGGAAGTCCATCGCCTGACCGCCGGGCGCGTGGCCGGCGCTGACCGGTTCGCCGCTTCGCGCCCGCCGCGACTCCATTCAGAAACTCTCGAGTGCGCGCTCGCGGGTCTCGGAGATCTGGAACAGAGTATCGAGCTTTGTAAGCTCGAACAGCGTTTGCAGGTCGTCGTTCAGATTCGCCAGTCGAAGGTCGCCGCCCATGTCACGAATCTTCTTTGCGAGCGACACGAGCACGCCGAGCCCTGAACTGTCGATGTACCCCGTGCGCGCGAAATCCACGAGCACCTTGCGTGTGCCCTTGTCCATCTCGTCGAGCACTCGCTGCTTGAGCTCCTGGCGATTGCCCACGATGAGCTGGCCCTCGACATCGACGATGCTCACATCGCCGTGCTGTGTGACGGTGAAGCTCATGGTATATCGACTCCGGGCGCGATGGGCGGATGGTGCGGCGGCGATAGTGTGCAGGAGATCAGCGGGACGGCGCCGGGCGCGCCTGGAGCGCGGTGAGCACCGCCACGTGAAAGATGGTGTTCGCGTCGGCGCCGCGCGAGATATCGGACACCGGCCTGGCCAATCCCTGCAGGATCGGGCCGACAGCCGTCGCGCGGGCGAGCCGCTCCGTGAGCTTATATGCGATGTTTGCGGCGTCGAGCGAGGGGAAGACCAGTACATTGGCCCGCCCCGCCAGCGGGCTGCCCGGCGCCTTTCGCGCGGCCACGAGCTCGTCGAGGGCTGCGTCGCCCTGGAGTTCGCCGTCGGCGACGAGCGACGGCTCACGCTCGCGCACCAGCCGGAGCGCCTCGCGCACCAGTGCGATCGACCCGCAGTCACCGCCGGAGCCCCGGGAGCTGTACGAGAGGAATGCCACGCGGGGCTCGTCCCCGACGATCCGCCGCCTCGCTTCGGCTGCCGCAACGGCAATGTCGGCGAGCTGCTCCGCCGTTGGCTGAGGGACCACGGCGCAGTCGGTGTAGGTGAGTATCTGTTCGCTCTCCGCTGCGCCAGCGTCCGGCGAATGGCGATTGGCCGGCACACAGATATAGAACGCGCTCGATACGGTTCGGACCCCCTTCGCTCGACCGATGAGCCAGAGCGCGTAGCGGATGACGTCGGCGGTCACTCGCACCGCGCCGGCGACCGCCGCGTCCACTGCGCCGATCCGCAACAGGTACATGGCGAACACGAGCGGGTCACGTGCGAGACGCCCGGCCGCCTCGGCGCCCAGACCATCCTTCGCGCGCAGCTGCACGAGCATGTCGGCCAGTTCCGGCACCCGGGGAGAAGTCGCGGGGTCGATGCATTCGAGCCCGGTTGCCCGGGCAGCCGCATGGCCGCCCTTTGCTGCCGGGTCGAGCACCAGAACCGGTTTCGCGACGCCCTCCCGCTCGAGCCGCGTAGCGGCGACCAGAATGCGCTCGTCGGCGGCCTCGGCAAAAGCCACGCTTGCGCCCAGTCTCGCCGCCCGGAGGGCGACGCCGGAGAGAAAGCTCACGTCTCCGGAAACTTGGCGCCCAGCGCCCTGGCGACAGCTGGATGGACGAGGCTCGCGACATCGCCATGAAACCGCGCGATCTCGCGCACCAGGCTGGAGCTGATGTACGTCGTGTCGAGCGACGGCACCATGAACACGGTTTCCATTTGCGGGGCCAGGTGCCGGTTCATCAGGGCCATCTGGTACTCGTACTCGAAGTCGCTCGCCGCGCGAAGCCCGCGAATGACCATGCGCACGCCGGCTTCGCGCGCGAAGTTCACCAGCAGTCCCTGAAAATGTCGCACCTCAACACGCGAATCGTTTTCGAGCGCCTCGCGAATGAGCGTCGTGCGTTCCTCCGGAGTGAAGAGCGATTCCTTCGCACTGTTCGTGGCCACCGCAACCACAAGTCGGTCCACGAAAGTCAGGCTGCGCTTGATGAGGTCCGTGTGGCCGTTGGTGATGGGATCGAAACTGCCGGCGTACAGGGCGGTCTTGGGCATGGTGGCAGCAGCTCAGTGCCGGTAGAAAGTGATGGCCGTGTCGCCGTAACGGCGACGGTCGCCGCCTTCGGGAAGCGCTTCCGTCGCCTCGTGCTCGACACCGAAGATCGCCGAGAAGGGCGTCCCCAGCCAGAGCGACACAAGCTTTTCGGCCAGACCCAGACGATACGGCGGGTCGGCAAAGGCCAGTGTGTAGCTGTCGGGGCGCAGGCGCGAAGCATGGGCGATGGCGTCCCCGCGATGAACCGTCACCCGCGTTTCCGCGCGCAGTGCCGCGATGTTGTCCTGCAATACCTCCAGCGCCCGCGGGTCACTTTCAACGAAGTCCGCGTGGTCTGCCCCGCGCGACAATGCCTCCAGTCCGAGTGCGCCGGTCCCCGCAAAAAGGTCCAGCACGCGGGCGCCCGGCAACTCGAGCTGCACAATGCTCATCCAGGCCTCGCGCACGCGATCCGGCGTGGGGCGCACCAGCCGCCCGGGAGGCGCGGCAATGCGGCGGCCCTTCCACTCGCCGGCAATGATTCTCAAGGCGGTTGGCTCATCCCTGCTGCGCCGGCCTGAAGTCCACGAGTCCGAGTTGCAGCGACATCCGGCCGCGATATTCGTTTCGCTCCAGCCTGTACACAACGTCGAGCGTTGCCCCGGCCGTCAACTCGCTCGAGCGGTCTGCAAGCCCCCATCCGACCGCCTCGAGACGTCCTTGCGGGGCCTCTACCAGGAACTTCACGCCGTCGGTCCCGATGTGCTGCGCGCCAGTCGACACCCGGACACCGCGCGCGACGAACAGCGGACCCGGGTTGCCCACACCAAACGGTTCGAGATGACGCAGCATCCGCTCCAGCCCGTCCGTCGCGTCTCCGAGAGGAAGCTCCAGATCCACTCGAAGCTCGCGCTCCAGATCGTCCGCCGTGAGGCGCTCGCGCGCAACCGAGTTGAAGCGCTCGGCAAACGCCGCAATCCGCGCCGGGTCCACCGTCAGGCCCGCGGCGGCCCGATGCCCGCCGTGCCGCAACAACAGGTCCCCACATGCGCCGAGTGCGGCGTGCAGGTCGAACGCAGGAATGGAACGCCCCGAGCCCTTCCCGACACCGTCCCGCACGGAGATCAGGAACACGGGACGCCCCGCCTGCTCGACTATGCGCGATGCGACAATTCCGATCACACCCGCATGCCAGGCCTCGTCGGCGAGTACGATCCCCCACGTCTCGGCGAGGTTCAGCTGTTCGACGCGACGCATCGCCTCATCGAGAATGCGCCGGTCCATCTCCTGCCGCTCGCGATTCCGCTCCTCGCAAAGCCGGGCGAGCGCGAGGGCCTCGTCGTCCCGCTCGGCGAGCAGGAGTTCGACGCCGCGCATCGCATGGTCCAGGCGGCCGAGCGCATTGAGCCGCGGTGCCAGGATGTAGCCCACGCGTCCCGCCGTGATCTCCCTGCCCTCGAGTCCGGCGCTCCGGACCAGCGCCCGTATGCCGGCGCTTTTCGACTGCGCGAGAATCGCGAGGCCGCGTCGAACGAAGACGCGATTTTCGCCACGTAGCGCGGCCACGTCCGCCACAGTCGCCAGAGCGACAAGGTCAAGTGAATTCAGCACTACGTTCTCATTGCCGCCCAGCGCGCTCACGAGCGACATGGCGAGCTTGAATGCCACGCCAACGGCCGCCAGGTCCTTGTC
Organism: Gemmatimonadaceae bacterium; assembly: GCA_035544915.1. Taxonomy (GTDB): domain Bacteria; phylum Gemmatimonadota; class Gemmatimonadetes; order Gemmatimonadales; family Gemmatimonadaceae; genus Fen-1231. The sequence goes on from DASZZO010000291.1 coordinate 5,994, forward strand.
AGGAGACTCGTCGTCGGCCCGCCGCGGATTGAGCACGGCAACAGCGCGCGGGAGTGGTCCGCCACTCAGGTGATGGTCAGACACGATGAGATCGATGTTCGCTTCGGCCAGCGCATCCGCGGCGTTCAGCGCGGTGGTACCGCAGTCACAGGTCAGCACCACGCCAGCACGGACTGCGCGCGCCGCCTCCACCCCGGCCGGGCCCAGGTCATAGCCGTCCGTACGACGATCGGGAATGAATGGCACTGCGGTTCCGCCGAGCGAGCGAATCGTCCGCGTCATGAGGACCGTGGAGCACATCCCGTCCACATCGTAGTCGCCGTGGACGAGAATCGGCTCGCCCGCCCTGATGGCGCGGCAAAGCCGGTCCACCGCTTCGGGCATGTCCTTGAGAAGGCGAGGCTCATGCAAATGATCGAGGCCGGGACGCAGAAAACGTTTGGCGCCGTCTGCATCGCCGTGCCCGCGCGCCACGAGCAGGCGGGCGAGCGGCATCGGGAGGGTGAGATCGCGCGCCAGGGCAGCGGCCGTCGCGTCGTCCGGACGGGGCGCGTTCATCCAGCGATTTTGTGCCCTCTTCACCCCGGAAAATACATCAGCACGCCGCACGCCTCGCACAGATCGATGGCGCCCGTGTTATTCATCACATGGCGGCGCTGCATGGGAATGGCAGTGTCGCAGTTGCCGCACGACATCCCGTTCATCGGGAAAACCGCTTCCACCCGCTTTCGGCCGCGGATACGGTCATACTTGCCTCGCAGATCGGCCGGCACCGACTCGGCCGACTGCGAACGAAGCTCGCGCGCCACGGCAAGTTCCCCCTCGAGCGTGCCACGTTGCGACGCCACTTCGGCACGGACGGCCTCCTGCTCCGCTTCGACGGCGGCGAGCTCGGCTTTTTGCGTGGTCAGCACGGCGCGAATCTCTTCCAGTCGCCGGTTCAGCGCGAGGAGATCGCTCTCCTCTCCGGCGACAATCTTGCGGGCCTGCTCCATCTGTGCCACGGCGGCGGTGGCCTGTTTCATGGTCTTGACCTGGTCCATCTGCGCCTGGTTGCGCTCGATAAGCAGCTTGTGCTCTGCGATCTTCTCACGCAGCCATGCCTGTTTCTTTTCCTCTGCCTCCGCCGCGGTTGCAGACCGACCGAGTGAGTCGGCGACGCGCTGCCTCCGTTGATCCAGCTCCCGCATCCGTGGCTCCAGGAGCGCAAGGCTCTCCTCGAGGCCGTGAATCACCACGTCCACCTCCTGCAGCTTCAGCAAGGCTTCAAGATCCGTCTGCACTACGCCTCCAGGTGATGATAAGAAATCGGGTGTCGCGCGCCGCCGTAAGGCGCGCTCATTTCACCGAGCGCCGTACGCTCTTCCATCCGCGGCCGCCCAGGGCGGACAGTTCGCGCCGCAGCACGTCCTTCTCCCGCAGCAGCGCGTCCTTCTCATCTCCGCTCGCGAGCGGCGTCATCCGGTCGAACTCGCCCAGCCGCTCTTCCATGCCGCGGGCCTTGAGCCGGCGCACTGCGTCGCCCATCGTGCGCGCCGCGTCCACGACGGCTCCCGGTTCAGCCTTGATGGTCTCAAGCACCCCAATAGCCGTCCCATCGAGCGACTCCGCCAGCACATCCGCCGGTGCATCCGCACCGTGCAGCACCACGGCGTCGTAGATGGCGCGATACACGCCGTCACGCAGCACGCCGCGTTCGGCGCCCGTCAGCGCGGCGATATCGGAGATGTTCGCGCCCTCCTCTTCCTCCAGCCGCTCCACGGACTCCACGACCCGATCGGCGAGTTCCGGATACAGCAGCATGACGCGAACCAGTGCGAGCTCCCCCGCGCCCGCGGGCACGTCGCTGCGATACGGGGCCTCGTGGCGACCTCTCTGCTCGCCCTGACCCGGGCCACGTCCAGCGGGCGGCGGCGCCGCCTGAGGCGGTGGCGTCGTGCGCCGATTTGCACTTCGCGCGCCCCCGATCGGGGCCGACGTCAGCTCGTGGGCCAGGACAGAACGTTCCACCCCCGCCGCGGCGCTTGCCCTCGCGAGGTAGAGATCGCGCGTGATCGGATCGCTCGTCGAGCGGATGGTGGGCAACAGGGCATCGAGCGCGCGGCGCTTTCGCTGGAGGTCGGCAAACCATCCGGCGCGGTCGAGCAGTTGCACCTTCCGGTCGAACACGTCCATGGATTCCCCGAGCAGTTTCTCAAGGGCTTCGCGCCCGTGTTTGGCGACGAACGTGTCCGGGTCTTCGCCTTCCATGAGCGTCACGACTCGCACCGACATTCCTCGCTCGAGCAGCGCGTCCCCGGCCCGGAAGCTCGCCTTCTGCCCCGGCCCATCACTGTCATAGAGAAGGAAGACCGTCCTGGCGTATTTGGCGATCAGGTCGGCCTGCGCATCGGCGAGCGCGGTCCCCATCGGTGCGACGACCGCCTCTACTCCGGCCTCGACGAGCCGCACCACGTCGAAGTATCCCTCGACGAGAATGATGCGCTCCTCCCGGCGGATTGCCGAACGCGCGTTCGACAGATTGTAGAGCAGCCGTCCCTTGGAGAATACCTCCGACTCGGCGGAGTTGAGATACTTGGGCTCTCCCGCAACGAGCAGCCGGCCACCGAACCCCACCGTGCGGCCGGATGCGTCGAGAATGGGAAACATCAGCCGGTCGCGGAACCGGGGCCTGGGCTCGTCCTGCTCCTCACGCCGGACCAGCAGGCCCAGCGACAAGAGGCGCTCGTCGGAAAAGCCAAGCCCGTTGAGATAGGCACGCATGAGGCCAATCTCGCGGGGGGCGAACCCGAGGCCGAATCGCCTTGCCGTTGTATCGGCAAGGCCGCGTCGCACGAGGTATTCGCGCGCAGGCTGGCCGGCATCGCTCGTCCAGAGCATCTCGGAAAACCACGCGGCGGCTGTCGCATTCAGCTCCCAGAGCGGCTCGCGTGGGTCGGGCCCTTCCCGCTCGCGCCTCACCTCGCGCACTTCCACCCCGGACTTCTCGCCCACGTACTTCACGGCCTCGGGGAACGACAAGCCCAGCCGCTTTTCCACGAACGTGAACACGGACCCCTTCTCCCCGCATACGAAACAGGTATACCCACCCTTCGGCATCACCGAGAAGTTGTTGTTCGTGCCCTGATGGAACGGGCACGGCCCGCGGTACACCGATCCCATCTTCTTCAGCCGAACGTGTTCACCAATGATGGCGACGATGTCCGCCGCCTGCGCGACCTGTTCGACCACCTCATCGGGAATCACGAGAGCTCCGCAATCGTTACGCCCGCGCCACCTTCGTTCCAGAGGCCGAGCCGGAAGCCGTGCACGCGTCCGTCGTCCTCGAGGAGTTGCGCTACGCGCTCGCGCAACGCGCCGGTGCCCTTGCCATGAATGATGCGGAGCGTTCGCAGGTCTGCGCGCACCGCGTCGTCCAGGGCCCGCTGCACGGCATCGTCCACCTCGCCCACGCGCATGCCCCGCACATCCACCTCGTGGCGGACCACCACCTCCGGCTGGTCGCCCGTCAGCGCGACCGCCCTTTCAGCCGGCCCGGACCGTCCCGCCTTCGCACGCCGCAGCGCCGCGAGCGGAACCGTGAGTTTCATCGCGCCGACGGCCACGACCGCGTCGCTTCCACGGACTTCCATCACGCGTCCAACTTTTCCGTCGAGGGTCGAAACCGCGACGGCGTCGCCGACGTTCACCGCACCCCCCTCCGGGGCACCGGTGGCGGGGCGCTCGTCTTCGAGACGTGACGCGGCGTTGAGGGCCGCGAGCGCTTCCGCCTCACCGGCGGCGCGCTGCTCGGCCGCACGGCGCGCCACGATCGCTGCTGCCTCAATCTGCGCCGCTCCTGCCTCGCGCAGTTCACGAATAACCTGCTCGATCTCCTGCCGGGCCTCCAGCAGATAGCGTCGCGCGTCGCGACGCATTGTTCGTTCGTGTTCACGTTCCGTCGCACGGAGCGCCAGTTCGCGCGCGTGAACCCGTTCCTCCCGCGTCGCGACCGAGTCATGCCGCGAGTCGACCAGCGTCTCACGCCCGGATAGCAGGTGCTGCCGGCGCTCCAGGTCTTCGAGCAGCGCGGTCACATCACGCTCCCCCTCCGGTATCCGCCGTTCGGCGCGCCGCAACACCTCTTCGGGCATGTTCAGCCGCCGTGCGATGCTCAGGCCGTATGAGCGCCCCGGAATGCCCTTCACGAAGCGGTAGGTCGGCGCGAGCGCGGCGGCGTCGAATTGCAGCGAGGCATTTACGACCCCCGGCACGTCGTGCGCGAGTTCCTTCAGCGCCCCCAGGTGCGTCGTTGCGAACGTCGTCGTGCCGCGGCGCGTGAGCGCTTCGAGAATCGCACCCCCAAGTGCCGCACCCTCAACCGGGTCGGTGCCGGAACCCAGTTCGTCGACCAGCACCAACGACCGCGGCGTCGCCTCGCGCATGATCTCGGTGAGGTTCCTGAGGTGCGCGCTGAACGTGGAGAGTGAGGCCGCGATCGATTGCTCGTCACCGATATCGGCGAAGAACCGGTCGAACACCGCAAGACGACTCCCCGCCCCCACCGGGGCAGGAATGCCCGCCTGCACCATCAGCGACATCAGCGCGATTGCCTTCAGCAGCACGGTCTTGCCGCCCGTGTTGGGGCCCGACACCAGCAACGTTCGCTCGTCGGGGAGCATGGCGAGGTCGAAGGGCACCACCTCAGAGCCCGCGCGCGAAAGCAGGAGGGGGTGCCGGCCATTCACGATCGTGAATCCGGCGCCGGGCTCGGCCAGGGAGGCGCCGGCACACTCACCCGCCAGGGCATATCGTGCGCGCGCCACGAGTGCGTCGAGCGTCACCATGGCGTCGAGAGCCCCGCTCAGCACATCACGATGGGGGCGAAGGCGATCCGTCGCTTCGAGGAGGATCCGCTCGGTCTCGCGCGCCTCCTCCGCCTCGAGCTCGCGAATGCGGTTCCCGGCGTCGATCGCTGCGGGAGGCTCCACGAACAGCGTCGCACCGCTGGCCGAGGTGTCATGGACGATGCCGCCGAGCGCGGCACGCCCCTCGCGGCGCACAGGAATCACATATCTGCCGTTGCGCAGCGTCACCGACGCGTCGTCCACGCGGTGCTGGGCGTCGAGCCTTGCCATCAACCGCTCCAGGAGGCGTACGAGCTCGGCGCCCGCGCCGCGCAGCTCCTTGCGCATCTTCCTGAGCGCGGGTGACGCATCGTCACGCACCAGACCCTCGTCGTTCACGACGCGGTCGATCTCCTTCTCGAGCGAAGGCTCGCGGGGCAATGAGTTCGCCAGCGCCCGCAACGGGGCGAGCGACGCCGCGTCGCGGGCCTTGTCCGTGAGCGCCGCATGTGTGAGGCGCGACGATACGAGCAATGTCCGCGCCGCGCGCAACTCGATCCCCGTCCAGGACGATCCCTCGATGCGAAGGCGCGCGACCCCCGCCGCGACATCGGGAATGGCATGCGACTGCCATCCCGAGTCCCCCGAGACGAGCGACCGCATCGCCTCGACGCGGGCGTGCTCGGCGGCGATTGCGCTCGACAGCGCAACCGGGCGCAGCCCGCGCACCCGTTCACGGCCCAGACCGGTCGAGGCAAATCCCGCAACGAGATCGAGCACCGCGCCGAACTCGACCACCGTCAGGGCATGCGACGCATCCGCGCGATTTCCAGGAGTGGAGCCCCCCAGTTCCGGCCCCGAATCCCGGGCTGGACCATCGGGATCACTCGTGTGGGCTGCCTCCCCAACCTGCGCCACAGAACTCACGCCGACGCGCCGAGCTCCTCTCGGGCGATGCGATTGATCACGCTTCCCTCGGCTCGACCCTTGAACTGCGGCACTACGCTGCCCATCACGGCTCCCAGGTTTGCGGCTCCGCCGCCGATTGCCGCACGCACCGCCGCGCGGATCTCGTCGTCAGCCACGCCCGCGGGAAGATAGAGCGCGAGCGCATCGGCCTCCGCGCGCTCTCGCGCGGCGAGCTCCTCGCGTCCGCCCTTCTCGAATGCCGCCACCGATTCCTTGCGCCGCTTGATTGCCTTGCGAATCACCTCCCTCACGTCGTCGTCCGTGATGTCGCGTCCCAGTGCGATCTGATGATTCTCGATGTCGGCGAGCACCGTACCGAGCACCAGCGTGAGCGCGGTTTTGCGGGCCTTGCGCGAGGCTTGCAGCTCCTCGCGGAGGCGGTCCCGCAAGGCTGCCACCTACGCGGACCGCGTGCGGCGGGTCTTTCGCATGGCCGCGTTCATCTTCCGCTTGCGCCGCTCACTCGGCTTTTCGTAGTGCCGATGCTTTCGCAGATCGGACAGTATTCCCGCCTTCTCACACTTCTTCTTGAAGCGCTTGAGGGCACGCTCGACGTTCTCGTCGTCGTGAATGATGACTTCCGACAAACTGATCTTCCCCCTGGTGGCGCTCCGGCGCCGGCGTGAGTATGGGCTGAGTGCGTTAACCTATTCACTTACTTTCTGTTGAAGCAAGGCTCGAAAGACGGACCCTGAACACGGACTGGTCAGCGCACGGTCACGCGGCGCACCGGCCGCATCGTTGCTGCTTCGCCCCTGACGCTCGAGAGCTGCACCCGGAACACCGCGTTGCGCCGTCGGCCGTGCCCACCGGGCGCAGCGCACGAGTGCGCCGAGTCACGTGCGGCGCTGCTCAGTATCATTAAAGCCTCGATGCACGATACTCCCTCCGTTTTTCGCGACCTCAGCGGTCGACGCTGGCGGGCCATCCGGCGCCTCACGCTCGCCGGTGGCATCATCACGACCGTCATCATGCTCGGGTTCGCCGTGGTGCTCGTGGTGCCACAAGCGCTACCCAATCTGCAGGAAGCCAAGCGCGCCGTCGGTGTTCCGAAGAGCAAGCCCGTGCTCTCCACACGCGCCGCAGCCAAGCGCGCTGCGGACCGGCTGCGCCTCACGGCGGCGCTCGCGCGAAAGCCCGCCCCGCCCGCCCTGCGCCCGTCGCAACTGAGGGTGGAAAAGAATCGGCTGAAGGAACCACCGCAACCGGTAAGACGTCCTGTGGCGAACAGCGCGAGGCCGAAGATTGTGGCAGGCTTCGTGGTGAAGTGGGACGACAACTCGTTCGCCTCTTTCAGCGCGCATGCAACCGCGCTCGATTGGGTGATCGGCGAGTGGGTGTTTCTCAGTGCCGGCGGTTCATCACTCAATATCGGGCCGGATTTCAAGGTGCTCGACGTGGTGCAGCAGCTCGCAGCCAAGGATCGGCCGCGCGTATTCGCAATGGTGAGCAACGTGGACACGCGCACTGGCAAGTTCGACGCCCGACTCCTGCGCAGCCTGCTCGCCACCCCGGCATCGCAGCAGGCCGCCGCCTTGCAGCTCGTGCAGGCAGCGCAAAAATACGGCTTCGCCGGCATCACGGTGGACTTCGAGGAGGTCCCTGCCGATCTCCTCGGCCGGATGTTCGATTTCATGCGCCTCCTGCGGGCCGGGCTCGCGCCGGGCGGACGTCTCCTGACGAGCGCGGTGGCCGTTGGCACGGACTCGGTGCTCGCCCGCCGATACGCCGCGGTCAACGACTACCTGTTTGTGATGCTGTACGACGAGCATTACGGCCCCGGCGATCCCGGACCCGTCGCCAGCCAGGCCTGGTACGAGTCAAACGCAAGGAAACTCACGAACTGGATCACTCCGGAAAAAGCGATCCTGGCGCTCGGGACGTACGGCTATCACTGGGACGACGCCAATGGCAAGCTCGCGGGAAGCGAGCTCACGTTCCAGGACGCGATGTACCTCGCACGGACGAACCACGCGATGGTGCAGTTCGACAGCGTCTCGCTCAACCCGTACCTGATGTGGTCGGATCCCGACAGCACCGATCACGTCGTCTGGTTCCTCGATGGCATAACCGCCTGGAACCAGGCCCGCGTCGGCCTTCAGTTCGGGGCAGCGGGTGCGGCGATGTGGCGACTCGGATCAGAAGACCCGTCGCTCTGGAGTGTGATCTCCAACGACGTCGACAAGCCGGTGCCGGCCATGCTCGAGCGGATTCCCCCCGGCTACGATGCGCAGTTCAACGGCAGGGGTGAGATGCTCAGGCTGGAATCTCGTCCAACCGAGGGACGCCGCTTCCTTCAGGCCGACTCGCTGACCGGGCTCATCGTGCATGAGCGTGTCGCGCAGTATCCCTCGCCCTGGGTGGTGCAGCGTTTCGGCGCCCGTGACTCGATGAAGGTCGCGCTCACGTTCGACGACGGCCCGGATCCGCGTTACACGGGCGCCATTCTCGACACGCTGCGATCGCGGGGCGTCAAGGCGACATTTTTCGTGGTCGGCCGGCAGGCTGAAGCCTACCCCGTGCTGCTGCGCCGCATCGTACGCGAAGGCCACGAGGTAGGCAACCATACCTTCACGCATCCAAACCTCGAGCGGACCAGCTCGCTCGTCACACGCCTCGAGCTGATCACGACGGGACGCCTCCTCGAGACGATTCTCAATCGTCGCACGCCGCTGTTCCGGCCTCCGTACTTCGGCGATGCGGAGCCGAGCACGAGCGAGGAACTCGACCCCGTGGGCATCGCCACCGATCTCGGCTACCTCACTGTCGGCGTGCACATCGATTCGGAGGACTGGCTCCTCACCAATCCCGATTCCATCCTGCACCGGACTCTCGAGCGGCGCGGAGAAAGCAAGGACAGCAATCACGTCGTCCTGCTCCACGACTCCGGAGGAGATCGCCGCGCCACCGTCGCCGTGCTGGGCCGCCTGATTGACTCGCTGCGCGCAGACGGCGACTCGCTCGTACTCGTGTCCGAGCTTGCCGGCATCTCACGCGAGGAGGCGATGCCGGTCGTTGTCGAACGTTCCTTCTTCTCGCGAGCCGTGGATCTCGCGGTGTTCGGCGCGCTGGGCATTTTTGACTGGACGCTCTACTGGGTCTTTGCCGCGGCGGTGGTGCTGGGTATCGGGCGCCTGGCCTTCATCATCGCGCTCGCAACCGTTCAGCGCTTTCGCAGGCCCCCCCCGGCCTCGCCCGGAGTATTCGCGCCGTCCGTTGCAGTCATCGTGCCCGCGTTCCGTGAGGAGGCCGTGATCGCGCGGACCATCGCGAGTCTTCGCGCGCAGGACTACGGCGGTCCAATGCAGATCATCGTGGTGGACGACGGTTCGCCGGACGACACGTTCGGCGCCGCTACGCGCGCAGCGGGCGACGACCTGCGGATCAGCGTCCTCCGGCAATCCAATGGCGGG
>DASZZO010000292.1:0-4950 GCA_035544915.1 Gemmatimonadaceae bacterium
CTTCGGCCGTGAGCCGCTCGACGTCGTCCATTTCCAGCGTGAAGCCGCCCAGCGGGTCGCCCGCGAGCGAGTCGAAGCCGGCGGAGAGCAGAACGAGATCGGGGGTGAAGCCGCGCGCCGCGTCGTCAACCGCCTCAAGAAATGCGTTCACATACGCGGTGCGCGCGAGCCCCCCCGGCATTGGACGATTCCACACGTTCCCGTGCGGCCCGGTGTCGCCAGCCGGGCCGGTGCCAGGGTACCACGGCCACTGGTGCATGGAAACGAAGTGGATGTTCGCATCGCCCTCGACGAGCGCCTGCGTACCGTTGCCGTGATGCACATCCCAATCCAGGATCAACACGCGCTCGAGTCCCTTCACGCGTCTGGCATACTGTGCTGCGATGGCCACGTTGCCGAAGAGGCAGAATCCCATGGCCGAGTTCCGGATGGCGTGGTGGCCGGGCGGCCGCACGGCGCAGAAGCTGCGCAGATTCGTTCCTGCAAGCGCGAGGTCTACGGCGTCGAGCAGGCACCCCGCCCCGGCGGTGGCCGCGTCCCAGGAGCCTGCGCTCGCCACGGTGTCGGCGTCAAAACGACCACCGCCGCGGGCGGAGAGTTCCCGCACGCTGTCGATGTAGGCGCGATCATGTGCGAGCGCGATTTCGTCCTCGGTCGCGTGACGGCCCTCAACGTGGTCGAGAGCCTGAAAGAGCGCGACGTCGCGGCCCAGTGCACGCGGAATCGCCCGAAGGCGCCCCACGTGCTCGGGATGGTTCCACCCGTTGTCGTGACGGCCGCAATCGGCATGCGAGATCAAGCCGACCCTGGTCATCATCGCGCTCCGCGAAGGCGTCGTGACGTCCATTCGGCGAGCAACACCGCCAGCGTTGCCGGCAACAGCCAGGGCGGCAGATGATTCGGCGGCTTTCCGTCTGCCGGTGCGGGGGAACTCGGGCCGAGCGCGTCAACGAGTCGCGCGAGTGGAGCACCTTCAGCGGACCCCCATTCCGTGCCGTCGGGCTGCGGGGAGGCGGCCACGCTCCCAACCAGACGCGACCACCACGCGCGATGGGCCGCGACCGCATCGTCGCCGCCCTGCATGCGCCAGCGCCACGTTTCATCGTATCCGACCTGGACCACGCGTCCGGCGCCCTCACGCCGGGCAGCGGCGGCGACACCTGCCCCGCGCATCGCGAGCCGAACGGCGTCCAGGCGCACTGATTCGAGGGGGTAGAGGGGCAGTGCGTCCCACGGGAGTGGACCACCAAGGCTGCGTACCAGCGGCATGCGGCGCGGGCCGGGGCGCGCGGGGGCAATTATGCGCACCGCCGGGGCGCTGCCCGCTCCGCCCAGCAACACGAGCCCTCCACCATGACGCACGAATCGAACGATGCCTGCACCGGCTGGGCCGAGTGCGGAATCCAGCGCGACGACCGCGGCGTAGCGGCTCGTGTCGAGAGTTCCGAGCCTGCCCTGCGTGACATCGGCGCCCGGAGCCACGGCGAGGCGCACTTCGACCGCCCAGCCCGCCTCTTCGAGCGCCGCGACCGTAAACTTCGACTCCCACGACGCGCGCCCAAGCACAAGCACGGGCTTCAATGCAACCGGCGCGCCCACGGCCACCGCCGCATGACTATGCCCGGCGCGAGCGCCGAGCGTTCCGGCCGGTGAGCGGGCTTCCAGCGTGGCGCCCGCGTCCGCGCGGAGTGTATCGAGTACGGCTATACCGTCACGCAGCTCCACCTGACCTCCTGACGCAGCCGCGATAATGACGGGCGCCGACGGTTCACGCATGCGTTCCGCTGAGATCGCGAGCGGCGTAAGCGAGGCACCGGTCCATGTCACGCGAGTACCGGCGCGCGCCACGGCGGCGAGGACGTCGCGCGCGGCTGGCGACGGAGTATCCTCGAATGTGACGTGGACGGCGGCTGCCGGGGACACGATGAATGTTGCCAACTCGCGTTCTATAGCATCGCCGGAAACACGCTGCACCGCTCCGGTGGCTCCAGCCCGCAACCGCCAGAGTGCCATTGCCACAAGGACAAATGCGGCAGCGCGCAAGGAACGCTCGGCCCATTGACGGCCGCCCGGCCGCTCAGCGCGTGAGTGCATATACCACGATGTTGACGCCGAACTTGGTATTGTCCACCGAAAGGAACCGCTTGTTGTCCGGATGGTATCCCCACTCCGAGCTGTAGTCCTTGTTGCTGTAGAGCACTGCAATCCGGTCGCCGTGCAGCGATGCCCGGAGGTGCTTGTGAACCAGGTTGTCGCCCCAGCCGTTCAGCTCGTGGCTCGTGGTCGGTGGGCCATCGTCGAACCTGAAGAAACACGAGTAGAGCGCGTGCGAGTTCGGCAGTTCGACGAACGCGCCGGTCGCGCGTGCAAGCTCCTCCGTGGCCGTCTTGTGGAAGAGCCCGTCGACGTCGTGGTTGTGATCGTCAACAAAGAGAAGCCCGCCCCGCTCACAGAACTCGTGCAATATGCGGCGCTCCAGGTCAGTGAAGCGCACGGGAAGATGGCCGGTCAGATAGGCCAGGGGATAACGGAAGAGATCGCGAGACGCGAGCGGCACGGTCACGCCGGACGGCGCAACCCGGATGGCCGTGTACCGCGCCACCGAATCGATGAGATTCGCCGGGACGAGCGGTGCCGAGTCCCAGTCCCCCGACTCGTACTGCACGGTGCAGAAGGTAAAGTCGCTCACCAGGGCGCACTCCAAGCGGTGAGTGGCGCCTGGCGCGCGGGCGGTCCGGCCAGCGCACGGCGTGCGCCCGCGAGCGCGGCCGTGGCGTCGCCCGGCCGCCGGAGCGCGTTGGCCGCACTCTCCAGTGCGCGCGCCGCAGCCGCGTCATGATCGACCAGATCCAGGCGCACGAGCAGGAGCGAGTCGGCTGCCGCGGCAGGCGCAGAGCACGCAATGGCGAGGGCCGCGTCGAAGCGCGCCAGCCGCGCAAGGCGCGCGGGATCGGCGGCAGTCCGGGGGCTTCGTGGCAATGGTGCGCCTTTGTCCTTGCCGGACAGCCGGACGCGTTCGATATCGACCACCAGCGGTCGCGTCCGTCCGCGCAGGTACACCCGCTCTGCGGCTCGCGCGACCTGGAGGGCGTCCAGCGCCTTCTGCATCCACGGAATCGCCCTGCCCGGCTCCGCGACCTCCAGTTCAGTCGTCGCGTTCCACATGTGATTGTAGGCCTCGAGCAGGGGGCGATTCAGCGCCACGAGCGGCGTCTCGTCTTCGGTGCGCTCCAGTGTCGCGCCGGCCTGCACGGTGGTCGCTCGTTCCGCGGCGGCAAGAACGGAATCAGGGTTAACCGGTCGATCGAGTCGCTTGTTGAACGCGTCTCCTTCTTCGATGCTGCTTTCGCCAAGACGCGTGAACACGATCTCGCCGACGCGTCTGCGGAGCCTCGCCTGCTCCACGGCGATATTTCGCGATTCGCCAACCAGAACTGGGCGCTCGAGGCCACGGCGTTTCTTCTGGAGCGCCTCGGTGAGGAGGATAAGCATCCGCTGGCTCAGGGCATTCCGCTCGGGCTCTGGAGGTGGTGCCCCGTCAACTGCCACGGAGTCGTACTCATCGGACCGTGCGATGCGCAGTGCGCGCGTTTCGGACGCACCGATTCCGGGGCCGGTCACGTTGTTGCGGTCGCGCGCGACGGCCCGCAAGTGGAGAATGTCGCCCGGCCGCAGGGCCAGGGTGTCGAGCGAGAGCCGCGCCGTCAGCGTGCCGCTTTTCCCGGAGAACGCGGTGGCACCAAACGTGCCGGACCGGAAGGTGAAGTTCTCGCCCCCACCGGAGCTGACGATGTACTCGAAGGCGCCGCCCGCGAGCCCAAAGTCGTCGCTCGCCTCGGCAATGAGACGCACGTCCCCGGCAGGGCGACGATAGATCGTATCGCGCACGGGGAGCGCCAGGGTAACGACTGGAGCTGAATCCACCAGGGGCTCGAGCATCAGGAGCCGCTCATGCTCAGCGGATCGCAGGCGCACGGCTGACGCCGTGGTGGGCATTGTGAGCGACACCCTCCACCGGTCGCGCTCGATGGACGCATTCTTCGTGCTGTCGCCCACCTGCGCGGCGACGGGCTCGGCGCTTGCCCGGCCTTCGACGGTGAGCGTGCTCCCGATCAGCGCATGTACGGAGGCGGGATCATCGAGAGATTCGCCCGACAGCCGGGCGTAGGCGGGCGGGGAGACGCGCACGACGATCGTGCCCAGTGGATCTCCCGTTCCGTGCCCTCGCGCGACCCTCGCCAGTGCATCGCCCTCGCGCGGCCGGATCACCCGAGCCACGGTTCCGTCCGGCAATGCAGCCACCGCGACGGCGGCCAGGACCGCGGCGAGAGCAGGTCCGGCGATCGCACGTCGTGCCGCTCGCCTGATCTCAGGCTCAAAAAGTACCTGAGATACGCTCCGCTCGAGGTCGGGCACACGGCCAGCCAGCGACGGATCCACAGCCGTGACCAGCATGTAGCGGAGCGCAGGCAAGCGCGACTCGATCCACAGGGCCGTGGACGGGATGCTTTGCCCGAAAGCACCGGACCACACGAGGCGACGAACGAGAATGACGGCGCCGCTCACGAAGGCGGCGGCGGGCACGATCCTCCGGGCAGCCACCGGCATGGTGACGACCGCATCGAGGACTGCGGCGACAAGCACAACGACGAGCGCACCTGCGGCTGCCCGGAGTACCGATGATGCCATGGCCGCGCCCCGGAGCCACCACTCCGCGCGTCGCACCCGCCATAGGGCCCCGTCGCTGTTCATGCCTTTGGCCCGGGCGCGCGGCGTCCGATCAGTTCGCCGACGAGCAGCAACAGCGCGACTCCCGCGAGCCATGGAGCAACGGGCGACTCGACGTCAGTGGCACGGACTTGCGGCCCGCCCGGTGACGCAAGCCGACGAAACGCCCTCAGCACCGAGTCGCTCGCGGCCATGGACGTGCCTGCGCCGCTGCATGGACCG
>DASZZO010000293.1:0-2456 GCA_035544915.1 Gemmatimonadaceae bacterium
GTACGGCGCGTCTGATTCGACAAGCAGGTGGCTCTCCGGCACGAGGCGCAGCAGCTCCTCGTCCAGCCACGTCCTGAACGTCACGATGCCGCTGAAGGAAATGTACCATCCCGCGGCGAGCCCCGTGTCGGCGAGCGCGCGCGACCCCGTAAAGCAGTGCAGTACGCCGCGGATGCCCGCGGCCCCCGCTTCGCGAACCATCGCGGCGGTGTCGTCCTCGGCCTCGCGCGTGTGGACGACGACGGGCTTGCCGGATTCCTGTGCCAGCGCCAGCTGCGCGGCGAACGCCCGGCGCTGCAGGGTGCGCGGCGAGTGGTCGTAGTGATAGTCGAGGCCGCACTCACCCAGTGCGACAGCGCCCTGCGCCAGAAAGAGGCGCAGCGCATCGGGGTCGCGCGCGGGATCGAAGCCGGCGGCATCGTGCGGATGCACTCCAGCCGTGAAGAAAAGGAAGCCGGGGTACCCGGCGGCAAGGTCGCGCGAGCGCCGCGCAGCGTCGACGGATTCACCGACAGCCACAATCGCGGCAGCTCCGACGGCGCGCGCACGCGAGACGACGTCATCGCGATCGGCGTCGAACGCAGCATCGGCCAGGTGGGCGTGCGAGTCGAGGAACCGCGAAATGCCTGTCAGACTCGTGCTGCGGTTGTCTTTGGCTTCGGTGTTCGTGGCGCCGAGGCTGGGGCTGCCGGCCGCGGCGCCCCCGGCCGCGGCGCAGCCGGCCGCGGCGCCGCACGACCGCCCTTGCCGTCGATCTGCCGGGGATACTTGCGCTCGATCCACAGGAGGATCGGCGACGCCACATAGATCGAACTGAAGGTGCCGGTGAAGATTCCGAAGGCCATCACCCAGGCGAACGGGCGAATCACTTCGCCGGCGAAGATGAGCAGAGCCAGCGTGGCCGCCAGCGCCGTGGCGTGGGTCAGCACGGAGCGTGGAAGCGTCTCGTTCACCGACCGGTTGAGCGTGTCGTACATCGGTTCCCTGCGATTCTTGCGCAAGTTCTCGCGGACGCGGTCGAAAATGATGATGGTATCGTTCAGGGAATAGCCGATGACGGTCAGCACGGCAGCGACAACCGTGAGCGAAATCTCGAGGTTGAGCAGCTTCATGAACGCGATCGTGGTCAGAATGTCGTGCGCCGTCGCGATGACGGCCGCAAGTCCGAACCGCCACTCGAACCGCCACGCGAGATACAGCAGCGTCACGACGAACGAGATGAGGACCGCGATGAGCGCGTTGCGCCGCAGCTCGCTCCCCACGCGCGGACCGACAGCTTCGTAGCTCGGCACGGTAAAGGCGCCCGGCCCCAACGCCTGATTGAGGAGGTCGGTGATCCGCTTGGAGACTGCTTCCGCGCCCGACGTGCTGCCGGCATCCTGCGCCTTCACCTGATAATCCAGCGGCGAGCCGAACTGCGTGATCTCGGGTTGCTTGAACCCCCCCTGTTCGATTGCGGTGCGAAGCCTGGCGACGTCTGGCGGGCTGTTGAAGTGGAGTTGCATCACGGTGCCGCCCGTGAATTCGATGCTCTCCCTGAACCCCCCCGTGAAGAAGATGGTCGCCATGCCGAGCACGATGAAGCCAATCGTGAGCCCGGCGGCCCACCGCCACCAGCGAATGAAGTCGTACTTGGTATCGTGCAGGATGCGCAGCATCAGATGCTCAGTGACTCGGCTGTCCGGTTGCGGCTCAGCCAGACGAGGAAGAAAGTCTTGACCACGAAGATCGACGTGACCATCGAGGAGGCGATGCCGGCAAGGAGGGTCACCGCGAATCCCTTGACGGGGCCGGTGCCGTATTGGTACAGCACGATGGCCGTCAACGCGGTGGAGACATTCGAGTCGATGATGGCGCTCATGGCGTGCTTGAAGCCTTCGTCAATGGACGTGCGCAGCGACTTTCCGTGCACCAGCTCCTCGCGGATGCGCTCGAAGATCAGGACGTTCGCATCGACGGCAATGCCGATTGAGAGCACGAACCCGGCGAGCCCCGGAAGCGTGAGCACCGCCCCGAAACTGGCAAGCACGGCGAGCGTGAGCAGCACGTAGAGGGCCAGACCGGCCACAGCGAGCATGCCCGAAAACCGATAGTAGACCACCATGATGAGCACGACCAGGGCGATGGCGATGACGCCGGCCCTCAGCCCCTTGTCGATGGAATCCTTGCCCAGGCTCGCGCCGATCACGCGGACATCGGCAACTTTCAGCGGGACGGGCAATGCGCCCGCGCGCAGGACGAGCGCCAGGTCCTGTGCAGCCTGCAGGTCACGGCCCCCCATGGTGATCTGGCCACGTGTGCCGATCGCACTCTGAATGATCGGCGCACTCATCACACGATCGTCGAGGACGATCGCCATGTAGTCCTTCACGTGCCTGCCGGTCTCGCTCTTGAAGCGGCGACCACCTTCGTTGCTGAGCTGGAACTCGACGACCGTGCCCTCGATGGGTACGGAG